>NZ_CAXXRO010000003.1:0-452041 GCF_963675105.2 Desulfogranum marinum | reverse complement strand
TGCCTACATCATTGCAGTATCTTTTTTCACGGCCTGGATGCCAAAAACCTTGCGGGGACAGGCAAATGCAAGCTATTCCATAGTAAACTTCGCTCCAATGGGTAGTTCATTTAATTGGTAAAAATGGTGACCTGGCGTTGCGAACTCTGTCGCTTGTATTTTACTCAGGACCAACCGGATTTTTCGCCAGGGCTTATCACATGTCAACTCCGCTACGCGCTCTATAAGGAGAGCCAGCACACATATTTTTACATGCGACTCGATACGATTCGGTAGCCAGTGATACATTGGCATCATTTTGATCTGGGTCTTTTTCAAGGAACGAAAGCAGCGCTCAATAACCATAAGCCCCCTATACCCGCAGGCGGCATCTTCGACGCTTATGTTTTTATCATTGGTTTCCAAAACCCATTTGCCATCATATTTTGCAGCCTCCTTGATAGCCTTACGATCGATACGGATCGTGTCGTGTCCCGTGATGGTAAGATAACGCTTGAATCGTCGTGAAGCCAACAGCTCTATCGCCCATTTATTATTAATCTTTCGATCTTTATGCTTGGAGATTTCCTCCTCAAGCATGGCTACTAATTCTTCTCGATGCAAGGCCTGCCTTTTCGCTTCCTTGGGATTGTAGCAAAGGATGTAGCGCTTGCCATTTTCGAGTAAGACCTCCTTAGCCTGAAGACTTTCAGATATCTCTCTAAAACGGCCAGGGGTAGAAAGTACTGTTTGCTTTACTTCACTCACACTTGCCATCCTGGTTGCCAGGAGATATGTTCCGCAGGCTTTAGCAAGTTCTGTGCGATTATCTGTTGAGTTCATGCCTGAGTCAGCAACAAACAGTGCACGCCCAAGATTCCAGCCACGGAGATCCTTTTTTATAGTCTCTACCGTGCTGACATCGGCAGTATTTCCTGGAAAGACCCAACTTTTGACTGGTATACCTTCCCTGGTGACGGCCAGGGCAACGATAATTTGGGGTGCCCAGAAACCTTCCTTGGCATGGCCATACTGACGGAGCCCGTCATCCTCGTCTTCATAGTCGATGGAAAAGGATGCAGTGGTGGTGTCATAAAAAATAATATCCACTGATAAGTTCAGAAGATTTGCAACCTGGTGAAAAATCTGCTTTTCAATTTCCTCCGCATTTTCATGCAGAATATCCATGGCCTCATAAAGCTGGCGTAGTTTGAAATGACCACACTCAGGCAGGTAAACCGTATTGAGCCACCTCTCCCACACTACGAGCTTAGATTCCGGACAACAAAGGCGATTGGCAACCATCGCCAGTATGGCTTTATCGTAATCGACGCCCTTGTCATGGGTTGCTTCACGGATAACTTTACCGATCCCAAGCTGCTCCCACAGTTCTGCTATGACGCGGACAGTTCCGTATTCTAATGTCCTGAGTATCTTGACATCGGCAGGTAGGCCTCCCTTTGAACAAGCCGCATCCAAAGGATCAATAACCTCAACCCCACAGACCCTGGCAATGGATCGGCACAAGCGGACAAGTTCATCTCGATCAAGTTCATCAGCCCTGCCGAAGCTATGGATGATCTTGGCTGTAGTCCGTTTGGTCTCTGGGTGTCGTACGTTATGGGCGAGCTGGTAATATTTGGTTACCGAGCCGTCTTTGTTCTTTCGTTGTGTTGTTCGCAAGTACATGATTGCCTGTTAAAATAACACAACATTCTATATTAACAAGTGTAAATCAACATCGCGTGTGCCCACATGCTTCGACCATTTTGAAGGGCTCAAAAACAGCAACTCCCTAAAGTTACTGGAAAATAAAATTTGCATTGATCAAAAATGTGCCTACATTCCGAAAACGCAAGTCTGAATGAAAGATTAGTCCAGACTCAGGACGACGCCGTCCAATTGCCATCTGCAAGGCTTTTGAAATAAGCCCTTGTGTCATCCGGCTACTCATGGACCAACCAACAACCTTCCGGGAATACAAGTCGAGAACGACGGCAAGATACAGCCATCCTTCTCTGGTCCAGATATAGGTGATATCAGAGCAGTAAATGACATCCTTTCTGGTAACGGCAAACTTGCGGTTCAATAAATTGGGAGCAACAGGGAGTTTGTGCCTGCTGTCTGTCGTCACTTTGTATTTCTTTTTCTGCTTTGCTTTTACTGTTGCCAGTTTCATCAACGTTGCAGCTTTGGCGCGACCGCAGGGATCACCCGAGGCGGTGAGTTCTCTAGACATCCTTCTGGCGCCATAGGTTCCACGGACTTTCTGGTGGATCTCTTTTACCTTGGGAATGAGCCGGTCTCGCTCAGCTTCTCTGCTGGATTTATCTCGGGAAGCCCAAGAGTAAAATCCACTGCGACTCACTTCCATAACCTTACATAACAGGGAAACAGGAAATGCCTTCTTCTCGATATCAATGAATTGATACCTTATCCCTGTTCCTTTGCGAAGAAGGCTGCTGCCTTTTTTAGGATTTCACGCTCCATTTTGAGCTGCTTGTTCTCTTTTCTGAGCCGCTTCAGTTCTGCTTGCATGGCAGTCATATTATCAGATCTACTACTTCTTTCAGATGGATTTTCAATTTCCCTTTTCCATCGGCTAAGCTGGTTTGCATTGACTCCAAGATTTCTGGCTGCCTCGGCAATACTGTACCCTTGCTCGGTGATGAGTTTTACCGAGTCTGCTTTAAATTCGTCGCTGAACTTTCGCCTTTTTCTTTTACTCATTGAACACCTCCTTAAGGATTTAAAATCACTCTTAAGAAAGTGTCCATTACTTTCCTACCACATCAAGTTTTGGCTCTGGGGTGAATGTGTTACACTTTTATTCTAACCCACGTTTGCAAGGTTGGCAGGTCAACTTCTGTCAAACATTATGTCTAAGGCTAACGGTATCGAGCCGTACAGTTATTTGCGGCATATTTTTGTAATCACCGGCCAGTAAACCAGCCAAAATCACCGTTTTTTCCCCAGCCACTATTCCCACAAGACGCACCTGTGCATCCGGGAACGATCGATAGGTAACATTTCCCCCTTGATGTAAACTGATTGTGTTTTTTTAGCCTATACTCTCTTTCGATAACTTTTTCCCTCCATAACAAGGACCTCCGAGTTATAAACGAGCCGGTCGGCAATCGCTGTTGCAACAGTTGTGCTGTCAAAGATGTTCCCCCATTGAGCGAAAGGCAGGTTCGTCGTTATGATGGTCGACTTTTGTTCGTGCCTGGCGCTGATTACCTGGAAGAACAAGTGTGATCCCTGTTGACCGAGCGTGAGATAACCGATCTCGTCACACACAAGGACGTCCGGAGTTTGATATGTTTTGAGTTTGGCAAGCAACGTGTGGTTTTCCTGGGCGGATACAAGCTGATTGATCATTTCCATTGTTGAGGTAAACAGCGTTTTTATACCGTTTTGGGTAGCTGCATAAGCAATGGTTTTCGCCAACAGGCTTTTGCCGACACCAGGGTTGCCGATAAGGATGATATCCATTTTGTTGCTGATAAACTCAAGATCCAGTAGCCGTAAAATTGTGGCTTTTTGTTTTTTTCGTGATGGATGGTAGTTGAAGTCGAACTGGTCGATGGTCGGTTGTTCCATAAGCTTCGACTGTTTAAAACAGCGATTGATTCGTGCAATACGCCGTTGTTCGATTTCGAGATCAAGCAAGTTGTTGATGGTTTGCTGAGCAGAAAGATTTTTCTTTGCACTTTGCTCCAATATCGTTTCAACATTTTCGGCGCAATGTTTGAGGCGCAACTCTTTGAACTTCTCTATGATCTCGTCACTCATTGTTTTTTCTCCTTTTGAGGATAATGGCATCGTATTCTTCCAGAGCAGGGGTTGTGAGGGTGATGTCATTGAGTTCCTCCTTCTTGAGCTTGACCGGCTGGTGAGTAGTAGCAGGTGTCATCTCCTGGTACAGAATATTGCAGACATAGTCTGCACCAATCACCTTCTTCTCGAGGGACTTTTTCAAACCGCAGAGGAGTGATTTGTCCCCATATTCATCTCTCAGATTGTTTTGTTGCCACAAGAGCTGAGCTTCCCGCTGATCACTACAATATTCCTGATCTGTACTCATTTTCTCCCGCTGCCATTTGCGTTTTCGCTCCTTCTGGCATTCCGGTTCCCCACAATATCTCTGGTTTTTGACCCTTGGATTTCTCCGCTTAATCCGCCTGCAACAGGCGCATCGAAAAGTGGCCTGTTCCACTTGCACCTCCCAGGTTTGAGGATTTTATTTTTTGAAAAGCAAGAATAATGAGGAAATGAAAAGAAAAAGCGGAAGAAAATCCACTTGATATCCATCAAGAGGGAAGAAAAAAGTGAGAAAATGGAAGAAGAAGCTCAGGTTGCTGGAAATGCGCCGGTTAATTTGGTGGACTTTCGGGCCGGAGATTTTGGCTGGGAAGTATAACGGTAAGCGGGAATTTAACCGCATCTGTATTTTGACTTCGAGCTATGTCATGTTTATCTCCCGATCAACTCATACGGAGGCATCACATGACAAACCGTGCTCATAAATCTCGTTTTTGGAAAGCGCATGTTGAAGCGCAGGCAAAAAGCGGCTTGAATCGCGCCGATTACTGTCGTCAGCATGAACTTTCCTACCACACGCTGACGTATTGGCAGAAAAAACAGAGACGACCAGCTATCTCACATACCCCTCAACTCATACCAGTCCCGGAAAAAACCATCCAGACTGCACTCTCACCTCAGGGCGGGGACATGCGTGTAGTGTTGGCCAACAACATCAGGATCGAGTTAAGCAATAGTTTTAGTAGCGATGCCCTCGCCAGACTTCTCCCACTTCTCGCGAGTCGGTAATGCTGTTTTCTGCCATGCCTGTGCAAGTTTATCTTGCTCCCGGGACCACCGACATGCGGAAATCAATCAATGGCCTTTCTATGCTTGTTGCCGACCAGTTTGAGCTTGATCCCTTTTCCGGACACCTATTCTGTTTCTGCAATCGCAGACGTGATATCGTCAAGATTCTGCTGTGGGATCGAAACGGATTTTGCCTGTACCATAAGCGGCTTGAGAAAGATCGTTTTCAATGGCCGCAAAGCGAGCAGGAGGTGATGAGCATATCAGGACAATCATTATCCTGGCTGCTTGACGGTTTATCCATTGAGCAGGTTGATGCCCATGAACGCCTCATATTTGACACTGTATAACAGTTTATTTTGTTGAGTTAATCGATGATAATTCAGGTAGATGTGTTATAATTTTTTCATGAAATTTGAAGCTGCCACATTACCGGATTCACCAGACTCTCTCAAAGAAATCATACTCGATTTGCAGGACAGGATTGAGGGACTAGAGACGTCTCACCAAAAAGAAACATCCATCCTGTATGAGCAGCTACGTCTTCTTCGGGCCAAACTTTTTGGCCGTACAAGTGAAAAGATCCCACCGGACAGCACTGTTGAGCTTCTACCTCTGTTCGACATGCCTGAACCGGAGGGAGAAGAGGCTGAATCGGAAGAAATCCCAGTTAAAGGGCATCAGCGCAAGAAAGGGGGGCGTAAGCCGTTACCTGCTGATCTTCCCCGTGTGGAAAAAGTGCACGATATTGCAGATAGCGAGAAGATCTGTGGTTGCGGATGCCCGTTGACCAGGATCGGGGAAGAGACCAGCGAACAATTGGATATAGTACCTGCCAGAATGCAGGTAATCCGCCATGTCCGGCCTAAATATGCCTGCAAGTGCTGCGAAGGTGCGCTGGATGAAGGGCCGACCGTCAAAATTGCCCCTGTCCCGCCGCAGCTTATCCCAAAATCCATAGCCACAGCCGGTCTACTTGCCTTCATCATGACCGGGAAGTTCATAGATCATCTGCCTTTTTATCGGCAAGAGAAACAGTTTTCCCGTCTTGGGGTTGAAATATCGCGTTCCTCCATGTCTACTTGGGCCATGCAGGCCGCACAGGCATGCACCCCGCTGCTGAATCTGCTTCACGATGAACTGCTGGCGGCAAATGCCATCAATATTGATGAAACTACTGTACAAGTGCTCAAAGAACCCGGTCGCGACCCGACTTCCAATTCCTATATGTGGGTCTTCCGCCGAGGCGATCCCGACAAACAGGTTCTTTTGTATCAATACCATCAGACCCGTGCCGGAGATGTTGCTGCCGATTTTCTAGGCGAGTATACCGGATACGTGCAGACTGACGGCTATAGCGGCTATGACTTTTTGGATAAAAAAGAAGGCGTGACCCATATCGGCTGCTTTGCCCATGCCAGGCGCTATTTTGCTGATATTATCAAGGCACGGGGCAAGAAAGGGAAAAGCGGCAGTGCGGATGTGGCCGTATCCTATATCAGAAAATTGTACAGGCTGGAGACGCAATTCAGGGAAAACGACTTGCCGCCGGAAGAGATATATAGGCAACGACAGGAATATGCCAAACCGATCTTGGATAGTTTTCATGAATGGCTCGTGAAGCAGTCAACCAGAACTCTTCCCAAGGGATTACTTGGCAAGGCGATTACCTATTCGCTTAATCAATGGAAACGGCTGATTGGATATATAGAGGACGGCAATCTTGCCATCGATAACAACATGGCCGAAAATTCTATCAGGCCGTTTGTCCTGGGCCGGAAAAACTGGCTCTTCGCTGGGACACCAGAAGGGGCTGAGGCAAGCGCTGCACTGTACAGCCTTATCGAAACAGCTAAGGCTAACGGTATTGAACCGTACAGTTATCTGAGGCACATTTTTGAGGAAAGAAGTGGTGCCGCCAATCCAGACCAGTAGCTAAGTTAACATTTCTGTAGTTCCTCAACCATGTTAGAATGAGGAATTATGAAAAAGCAAAGACGGAAACACAGTGCAGAATTCAAGGCCCGAGTGGCATTTGAGGCTATCCAGGGCTTGAAAACCCAGAGTGAAATAGCCAAGCAGTTTGAGATCCATCCGATCATGGTCGGCAAATGGAAAAATGAACTGCTTGAGCGAATGCCGGAGCTGTTTGAAGGCAAAAGAAAGCAAGGACAAGGTGGGACTGACAAGGAGCGACAGCAGCTCGAACGCAAAGTTGGCCAGTTGACGATGGAGGTCGATTTCCTCGAAAAAAAGTGCGAACAGTTGGGAATTCCCGTGAAAAAGCCAAACTCGTAGAGCGGAATTGTCAACTGAGCATTCGGCGTCAATGTGAGTTGCTGGGCATTCCACGTTCGGTTGTTTATTACCAGTTATCTGGTGAATCTCCAGAGAATCTTGCGTTGATGGAAAATATCGACAAATTACACCTCGAAGACCCGGCAGCTGGCAGTCGTAGGATGTTCAAATATTTACGCCGATTAACGGGCAAACAAATTGGTCGTCGAAAAGTCCGTCGGTTGATGCGGGTAATGGGGGTTGAGGCTATATACCCCAGAAAACGAACAACTATTCCTGGTGGACCGGAAGGAATTTTCCCATATCGTTTGCGAGGGCTTACAATTTCTCGCCCCAATCAGGTGTGGTGTGCTGATATCAGCTATATTCCAATGCGTAGAGGCTATGTGTACCTTTTCGCTATAATGGATTGGTATTCGAGGAGAATTATAGACTGGGAGATTTCTACAACCTTGGACACCGCTTTTTGCATCCTGTGCCTAAAACGTGCTTTAAATGATTTTGGAGCACCGGAGATCATGAACACAGATCAAGGCTGCCAGTTTACCTCTGAAAAGTGGATAGACTGTTTGCAGGATGCAGGCGTTACGATCAGTATGGACGGCAAGGGAAGATGGGTTGACAATGTGATGATTGAGCGTTTTTGGAGAAGTATTAAATATGAAGATATATACCTGAAATCATATGAGAACCCTAAACAATTGACGCAGGGGATTGCAGCTTATGTTCTCCGGTACAACACCATTCGTCCCCATGAATCACTCGACGACAAAACCCCGGATGAGATATATCGGGGAGAAGTAAAAAAAGCGGCCTAAAAAAACTCCCTCTTCCCCGCGGGGAAGAGGGAGGACACATGGAACTACGAAAATAACTTAGAACTCCATGGTGTTGGTCTAAAGAACGAGACCACTTCTGAACTGCCTAAAGCTCAATCACTGCAGGATTATGAGGCGCTGTTGCCTTGGAATGCAAAAGAACCTATCAATACCCTCGCTGGGTAAAGAGGGTGTAGTTCTACTGGCGCTTACGTATAACGGTGGTTACATATTTTCGAGGAACTGCCGAAAGCTCAATCACTGCAGGATTATGAGGCGCTGTTGCCTTGGAATGCAAAAGAGCCTATAACTGCCCTCACTCTGCGAAGTTGGGGGTGGTTCTTCTGATGCTTACTAAATACCGGATGCTCCCAGTCAGTTCTATTTAGGAGAAGAGAGAAGACCGCCTGTCGGAATTGGTTTGGCCTGTCGGAATTGGTTTGCAGGGTGCACTTCCTGTAACGCTTGCGGTACTTAAACAGTCAGGGCAACATCGAGTGTCGTGGTTAGTTTATTAAATTTTTTCTCAAATATGGTCCAATAATATTGGTTATCCATACGGGAGTATGCTTCCAGCAAGTTATCATTGGAGCAAACGATTCGCTGTCCTGATTCAAAAAATCAGTTGATTTATTATTTAACGACATTATTTCCCAGCAAAGTTGGAATCTTTTAGCTTTCCATCTTTTTTTAAAATGATATGTACCTGAATTTATAGAAGACCTACCAAAATCGAACAAACGGTACCCTACCTTTCCATGATCTGCCATCAGATGCCAATAAAGTAAGATGTTTGGATATAAGTGGAAAAATTTCTTCCTAGAAGAAACCCAAGGTAAACTAACAGTCTCTTTATATTTAAGATACAGGCCGCTAGCAATAACCGTGTCGTTAACATCTCGAACAAGTATGATCCCAGAGTTTTCTGGCAAATATTCAAGAATAGAATTAAAGAAACGCTTGGAATGTACCGGAGATCCCAAATCTCTCATATTTGCAGACCATATTTTATAAAATACATCGAGGTCACTCTTTTTGCCATAGGAAACTGATAAGCCAAGTTTATTAGCTTTTTTAATCCTGTTTCTTCTTTCAGAGCCAATTCTTTGCCACAAAACTGATTCGGATCTATCTAACTCCATTAAAAATGAAACTTTATTTTCATACGTACTACACTCTGAAATCTTCTTTTGGGAGTGCCTATAAATTAAATCATGTGACCCTGTATCCTTTGCAATATTAGCAGCATACTCATGCAGCTTTTGCGAAACGTTTTTGTCGACACTTAAAATGCCACCGTAATCAAGAAATGGCATAGAAACGAGGTGCCTACCAAATAGAACGCTACTTATTTGAAACAATGGCAATATTCCTTCAATATTACCTTCAATACCAGTTGAATAAATATAGAAACTTTTTAGATTGTAACTGTCCCTCAATATATTTTTCCATTCATACAGATTTTCTATTCTCGCCTCTGATTGATCATTGACAAAACTATTCCATTCATCAAAGAACTCTCCGTTATGTATTTCTATTTTTCCCTTCATGCTATTTGCTTCTTACGTTCCATGTTGAATTGATCTCCTTCTTAAAAGACTTGACAAAACCCACAAACATTGCACAGTTAATTTCTATAAAATTTGACATCATACATATGTAGGGCAACTTTATTTTTAAAAAATTTGAAAATGATCCAATCAAACATATTGTATAGAATATTATTTGCAAAATTAACAATTCTCTATAACTTGAATAAAAGGTAGCCTGAATTAAATTTATTGCAAAAAAAAGAAAGAGCCAGACAATTGTTATCCACCTCATAGCCTTATGTCCAGTATAGCAAATAAGAGCTTTGTAGTTTTTATTAACTATCAAGTTTAAAAATTCTTTCCTGAAAATATATGCTGACTGAGTCGTTATCCTAATCTGCCTGTTAATTTCGTTTGCGAAACTCTCATCACTCTCCTCGTATGCAAGTGCATTTTTTTGAAAAACCACTTTATATCCACGATTCGTGATGTTCATTGGATGGTAAAAATCATTTATGTATGCATTGGGAATCGTTTCAAAAAGCTCTCCCTTGATAGCATAAATAGCACCATCAGCACCAGCTAGAGAACCAATACGGCTTTCGAGTTTTTTTAGATAAAATTCATACTTAGAGTATAGCCCTAATGTATTGAATTCTCCGTTGGTTTTTTTATATAATTGTAGACCACTAACCAAGCCAACCTTGGGGTCGGAAAATGGTCTTGTGAGTTGAAAGATAGCCTCCTTTGTAAAACAGGTATTGCTATCTGTAAAAATTATTATCGAATTATTTACCTCCCCCAGACACATATTGAGTGCACTGGTTTTCCCGAGTCTTTTTTCTTGTCTGACAAGCTTGACCCTGTTTGACTTGATTTGCTGGACTAATAAATCAGTTTTATCTGAAGATGCGTCAGAGATAACAATTATCTTTGATTTATCGGGAGGATAATCAGAGGATAAAAAATTATTAATTCTATTTAAGATGTGTTTTTCCTCATTGTAGGCACTGACTAATGTTACAGTTCTTGGGAAAAAAGAGTAATTGCTATTTTTTTCTTCTCGGGCAAATAAGCATAATATCATCAATATTGCGGGATATAAAATATAACTTGCCATCGCCAATATTAAACAACCAAACATCGTAAAATCAAGCATGTTAAAAAAGTTAGCTATTAGTGTTAATTGACATCTTTATCCTTTTGAGCGGTTACAAGCAAGGCTGATCCTAATTTATGCGATGTTTTTTTGACATCAACCCACCCTAAAAAAAGCAACAGAGGAAAAAAAAGAAGAAATATTATTGGATTCGGCTTGCTGTCACCAATAATAAAGAAAAGATCGAAGGCTCTAGTGCCAGGCCAGCCAAAAGTGTATTTAGCCTTTACATTGACAAACCCTTCATCCCTAAGCATTTTCTCTATTTGTTGAGGACTGTACCCAGGTCTCACATGGCCCGAATCTTCGAGTGTGATTGAATATTTTTTATCTCTTTTGCTAACAGCTTTTAAGTGGGGGTATTGAGGATTTGAAGGAAATGTTAGTACCAGCCTGCCGTCAGGGGCCAGCGCTTGGTAAAAATTCCTTATTACTTGTTGATCTTTTTCTATATGTTCCAATACATCCATGTTAGTTATCAAGTCATAGCTAGCTTTTTTATTTAAGGCCGTCAGATCTCCCTGATAAAATGAAATATTTTTCAAATCTAAAAATTCATTATTTTTTTCACACGCTTCA
This sequence comes from Desulfogranum marinum, assembly GCF_963675105.2. Lineage (NCBI taxonomy): Bacteria > Pseudomonadati > Thermodesulfobacteriota > Desulfobulbia > Desulfobulbales > Desulfobulbaceae > Desulfogranum > Desulfogranum marinum. The sequence continues at coordinate 440,843 of NZ_CAXXRO010000003.1, read as the reverse complement.
ATATTAACTACTTCATACTCAACACCTTCAACAAGCCAATTAGGATTACGGTTCGCAAGGAAAAAACTCATATCGCCCTTACCAGAACCTGCATCAAGATAGCGGACTCCGTCTTTGTTTAGCACCTCTTCTTCTCTTAAATATTTAAGAACATGATTTGCGCGTATGCGAGCAGGGATATGTATTTCTCCAAAGATTTTATAAGCCAAGCGCTTTATTTTTGTTACTTGTATGTAGTGTTTATGAGATCCATATTTCATGATAATCAGATTCGTGCTAAGGTTACCTTTTGACATAATAGAGATAGTTTCATGTGTGAATTACAAATTTTCCTTAATAAAATATAGCATAACACATATCCTGTGTAAGTCTGCTAATAATATGAGTGAATCGCCCCGGTATTGTCGGAGGCTCCAAAATCTGGGTCTTTGTCATAGTTGCGGGAGATAGAGAGGGGTTGACTGGCTGAAATGTTTGTCATATCAGATAACTGCTTAGATTATTTGATAGACAAAGGTTTTCAGTTATGTCCAGCCACCCCTCGTTACGCCCTTTATATGATTTTTCAGGTTGGGTCGTCCAGCAAATTCAGGTGACGCCAACTATCGCTGTTGTAAAGCTTCATCGAGACAAGAGGCTCAATGTTTACTGCCCCCACTGTATCCGAAAAGCCTCAGTGAATAAAAAAGTTATGCAAAGCGCATATGATCTGCCCATAGGCCCAGTCAACTTGGTTCAGGTACTCTACGAGGCACTGCAAGGGTATTGCAGTGGTTGCAAAAGTTATTTCACCCTACATCCACCGGGGATTGACGGCTACGCCCATGCAACCAAACGCCTCATGCACTATGTGTGCAGATTATGTCGTTTTATGCCAGTGAACAAGATCCAGGTTTTCCTACCCATTTCAACCAGTACTGCCAGAAGATGGGATAAGCGAATACTGGCCAAGTACTTGCCTGATCCGGACCTGGATAAGCTGCGCGTCATTCTGATCGATGAGAAATCCATAGGCGCCGGCCACCAGTACATGACTGTTGTCATCAATGGCGAAACCGGAGAGGTCCTCCATCTGGCAGAGGGAAAGAAAAAAACTTCGCTGGAATCATTTTTCCAGAAACTTACCCCAAAACAGATCAAGAACATCAAAGCCATTGGTATCGACCGTGCCGGAGCATATAAAAGCGTTATCCGGCAATATGCCCCCAAGGCACAAATCGTTTTTGATAAATTCCATATCGTCGGCAACCTCAACACAGCCATTGATGAGGTACGACGATCAGAGTGGCGAAAGGCGAACAAAGAGGATAAGCAGTTCATCAAAGGGCAGCGCTTTAATCTTCTTCGCAATGGCGACAAGCTCAAGGAGCATCAGTGTGATGACCTGGCCCGTCTTTTTGAGGCTAACGAGGCGCTTTTTCAAGCTTACCTCCTCAAAGATGCATTCGCCACTCTCTGGACTTATGTTCGACCAAAATGGGCCTCAAAGTTCCTCGACAACTGGATCGAGTGGGCCAAGGAGACGGGGTTAAGGCCATTGATCAAATTTGCCAAAGGCGTAGACAGGGATAGAAATGAAATCTTGGCCTGGATCAAGCATCGGGTTACCTCGGCTAAACTCGAGGCATTCAATGCCACAATCAGCAGGATCGTAAAACGAGCATGCGGGTACCGTGATCTAGATTACCTTTATCTGAAAATTAGGCAGGAGGCCTCGCCCCCTGTTCCGCAACTATGACAAAGACCCCAAAATCTGAGAATATGGAGCCATGAATACCAAAAAGAGATACAGTCCCGAGGTAAAGGAGCGTGCTGTTCGACTTGTCCTTGAACATCAAGGGGAATACCCTTTTTCTTCTGTCCTGATGTAAGCGTTAGAAGGTAAGCGACTTAGGAACATCATCTTTTCATCTTCTTGCCAACATGTTTCAGTATGCCCCCAATTCAAAGGAGGCATACCATGTTACCAGAGACCAGGGAAAACCAGACCGAATCCAAAGCCGACTTTTGGCGGCGGCACATTGAGAACTGCAACAGCAGTTCCCTCACCCAAGCGCAATACTGTCGCCAGCACTCCCTAGCATGGGTGCATCCGACGTTTATGGAATGCGTAAACCGAGCACTCTTAAGGGTGATTTAGTTAGTAATTTTAGATATTTGAGCTAGCTTTTTAGTTCAAAGGCAAACGCTTTTATGGTGTAATACTCTGCAAAATCAAGAGGTTATGCCATGGCGAGAGCGCAAAAAGCACAGGTTTGGAAAGAGAGCTATAAAGACATGTACGATACAAGTCTTGATCGAAAAATTGATCATATTATCCAGTGTGTTGATGCGCTTAATAATACCCTTTTTGAGATAATCGAAAACATTAGAAATAAGTACCCTGCAATAGACCCAGAACTGGTTCAGATTATTGTTCAAGGCGAACTTGGCAGACACATCACCTCGCCAGCGTGTAATGATTGTGGTTCCAGGGTGCATAAGAAATATGACAATAAAAGAGAATGCGTTACCACAATTGGAACAATAACAATTAACTGCCCGTATTATGTCTGCCCAAAATGCAAGGCTGTTCATACCCCATATGAAGATGCTCTTAATCTCAGGGATGGTAAGTACCAATATGATATGCAGAAAATAGCAGCCCTTTTCGGTGCCAAGGAAACTTTTGAGGAAGCTGCAGAGATGATGAACGAAATATACCGTTTTGATATTTGTGCGGATACAGTGCATAAACTTACCAATCAGGTCGCCTCGGAAATCAGCCTTGCCGAAATTACTCCAACTGCCGAGGAAGTTGCTCAAATTGTGGAGTATATCTCTGAAGACAATTACCGCCGACCTGTACTCGTCTTTTCTGCTGATGGTGCCATGGTACCGATCAGGACAGAAGAAAAAGGGCAGCCCCACTGTTGGCGCGAGGCGAAAGGTATTCGTGGTTACCTGCTCGACAAAGATAAAGTTGTCCACCTTTTAAGCTGGCATCAAATCAGTAACGTCAATGAGTTCCGCGAATTTCTGGCTGGCCTGAGGAGACAGGATATCATTCCACTGGACAAAGTTCGCCTGTGTTTTGTTGGTGATGGAGCGAAGTGGATATGGGACTGCGTCAAAGAGTATTTCCCTGAATGTCGGCAAGTTCTCGATTATTATCACTGCTCAGAACATTTACATGCTTTTGCCAAAATTCACTTTCCTGAAACAGAAAAGGCCCGTTCGTGGATAGAACAAACCAAGGTGCGCTTGTTTCATAATAATGCTTCTCACGTGATCGCTGGGTTGAACCGGATGAAGTGTAAAACTGCAGAAGCAAAGGCAGAGCGGGGCAACTTGGTCAACTATCTCAAAACAAACAAGGTTAGAATTGAGTATGGCCGCTTACGGCGTGGTGGCTATCCGCTTGGCAGTGGCGCGATAGAGAGTGCTAACAAGTTTATCAGCAATATCCGTCTCGAGAGGTCAGGCGCTTGGTGGAAAGTTGACTATGCCAACAACATCTTGAAACTACGCTGCGCCAAGTATAACTCAAAATTTGATTCGTTCTTTGATCAGTATGAGAAAAGTGTGCAGGAAAAAAGGGTCTCACGAGAGCAGAGGATGCGGCGTGTTAAATGGTTCCATAAACGTCGGATGCACCCAAGAAGAAATGGCTTTAGCCAAAGCCTTGCATCAGTGCAGTGGAGAGTCGTCCAGAGTATTTAAAGATTTTTGTTACAGCACCTTGCAAACCTGGCGATGGCAACGACGCGTTATAGGTAAGGCTGAGTATCTTGAGAAAGGTGAAAACCCCCGTTTTATTGTCACTTCCTTTAACAAATACCAATACGAAGCGCAGGATTTGTACGAAAAAATGTATTGCGTGCGTGGTGACATGGAAAACAGGATTAAAGAGCAGCAACTGATGCTTTTTGCAGCCCGAACCAGTACCAGCAAGATGCGCAGCAATCAGATACGCCTCTATTTCTCGTCGATAGACTATACTGTTCTTCAGGCCTTCCGACGGCTTTGCTTGGCAGAAACAGAAATGACCAGAGCGCAATGTGATACAATCAGACTGAAAATGTTAAAAATTGGTACAAGAATCCGGATCACAGTGAGAAAAGTATGGATCATGCAGGCAACGGGTTATCCGTATAAAGATCTTTGGGGTCAGATTCTCGCCCGATTAGCTTGCTTGCCTCTCCGGGTATAAGATAGAGCACCTTGGAAAAACGTGACGGCGGAGCTATGCCATTTTGAGCCCCTTGCCCCTCCTTTAGAGGGCAAAATAGGTGATTCAAGCTAACAATTATCAGGATCTGGCAAAAAAAGGTCACCTTATGGTGGATATCGAGGATTCAAGGCTGGCTGGTCGGTGAAAAGATGGCCAACCCTGAATGTGATGAGAAATCCGGGCGTGCGTCCTGAAAGCTGTGAATTCTCCAAGTTGGTGAAAGGCCAACCCGGTAACCCAATGGCATGGGACCGGTAACCGAGTCTTGCGTGGGCGTCAGTAATGGCGTGTGCGAAGCGTAGATAGGAAGGATAACGAGGTATGAGGGTAAACCCCGAAATTTTCATCGTTGAAGGCGCCGACAGTTTCGCCTGGACTGGCAGGCAATACCGATCGCATAAATGCCTTGTGCGTAAGGGTCTTCCGGGGGCAAAGGCTCATGTCGAGTATCCAGGGAGAACCACGGAACAGGAGAGGCCCATAAACAACCATGTTGTGGTCGACATGGACGTTGGTAAACAAGGGAAGACCGGAGTGAGCCGATGTCAACGGTTTATGGGAGTCGGACTCTCTCATAGTAGTGTTGAAGACCATGAAGGAGGCGTACGCTGACGAATGGGACGAGCGAAGGGGAGAGCCGTGCAGGGAACCTTGTGGAATGAACAGATACGCCATACTCAGAAATGGGAAAGTGTCTACCCGCAACTTCGCAAGGTGCAGGAAAAAGCGAGAGCAAGCAAAAAAGAGCAGTTTACGAGTCTGGCTCATCACCTAAAAGTACCGTTGCTAGAAGGTGCCTATAGGCGTCTTGAGGCACAAGCGAGTCCTGGCATCGATGGTGTTAAAAAGAAGAAGTATGGGCAGAAGTTGAGGGAGAATTTGTGCGCTCTCCATGACCGCCTGAAAAACATGACCTATCGTGCCAGCCCTGTGAAGCGAGTGTGGATAGACAAAGCAGACGGTGGCAAACGTCCTCTGGGACTACCAACAACAGAGGATAAAATCGTGCAGTGGGCGGTAGTTGAAGTCCTGAACTGTATCTACGAGGAGGATTTCCTTGGGTGCAGCTATGGGTTTCGTCCTGGTCGGAATCAACACCAGGCTCTGCGTGCTTTGCAGACAGTACTGCAGAAAGGACGAGTAAACTGGGTGCTGGATGCGGATCTATCGAAGTTCTTTGATACAATTGACCACAAAGAACTGGTGGCCGTTATCGAGCACCGTGTTAAGGACCGCAATATACTTCGGTTAATTGGGAAATGGCTTTCAGCTGGTATCGTAGAAACAAATGGGAGAAGAGTTCGCTCGAAGGTTGGAACTCCGCAAGGGGGTTTATGCAAAGCTTTGCATAAACCGCCTTATGCAAAGTTCACGATTATGCAAAGTAAATTGCTAATGATGCATAATTGCTACAATTCTATTTGATTTACTTTGCATAATACCACAACAACTCCAAGCATGAGAGCCAGAAAAACAACACGAAATCCTTCTCTCAATGCCTTATTTTGTATAAAAAGATGGCTCCATCAGTAATTTTTGAGCATTTTAGCCAGCTATCGTTAACGGAGATTATGCTAAGTAAATTGAAATGGTTCCCTTGAATCATATGGATAATTATGCCTTACTTTGCATAATTACTTACTTTGCATAAGGTGGGGTAATATCTCCGCTTCTTGCCAATATCTTCCTCCATCATGTTCTTCCTTTGTCTATGATTGGCGGCAGAAGGAGGCCATAGGGGAAGTTTATATAGTACGATATGCAGATGACTGTGTGCCACGAAGGCACGCACGGGTGTTCAACACCCAGTGCAGCTATGCTGCATAAAAGATGAGGGAAGGCCCCTCGAAGCCGCCATACAGGTGGAGGCTTCAAACCACCGTAAGCTGCGTCGGTAAAGAGCCGGGGTGGTGAGCGTTACGGAAAAGGCAAGGCTTGACCTTGTCAGGTGAGTATCATGGAGACGAATGTGAATGAACCATTGCTGAAATGTCGAAAGCGTAGGGATGAGAGTCAAAACCAAGGGCTGGTCGTTACCTTGGGATAAGTCTGGCGGATACCTGCTTACTGGCCAGATGACCTCCGGCATGAAGATGGCGTGAACTTGATATAGGCTTTTATGCGGAACGTGGGAACCTGTCGCTCTGCTGCTAAGGGAGAAACACAAGTGGAAGCCCCACAAGTGTGAGAGTACTGATGCAGAGCACAGGGACGGAGCGACCCGTAGTAGTGGTGAAGGTTCTGTAATGGAACTGGAGCGAAGGGGAAGCATCGTCCAGCTTGAAGTAAAGAAGACAACTGGAAACAGGAGGATCGGATTGAACCAGGCAAAGCCGTTTTATATTTCCAAACACGAGGTATGGGAAGCATATAAACGGGTTAAGGCTAATAGAGGAACTGCTGGTGTCGATGGTCAGTCGATAGAAGAGTTTGAGATAGATTTGCAAGATAATCTCTACAGGCTCTGGAATCGTATGTCCTCCGGCAGTTACTTCCCGCCACCGGTCTTACGGGTTGAAATACCCAAAGACGATGGCCGGATGAGGCCGCTTGGAATACCAACCGTGTCAGATAGAATTGCCCAACAGGTTGTAAAGCAGCAATTGGAGCCGGAGTTTGAGAAACACTTCCACCCCGACTCTTACGGCTATCGACCGGGTAAATCGGCTCTGGATGCAGTTGGCCAGGCGCGTAAGAATTGTTGGAAATACGACTGGGTTTTGGATCTTGATATCAAAGGATTTTTCGATAATATCGACCACGATCTTTTGATGAAAGCCGTACGTTGGCATACGGATGAAAAGTGGGTTCTCCTGTATGTAGAGAGGTGGCTGAAGGCCCCGATTCATATGATGGATGAGACTCTTTTGTATCCGGACAAAGGGACTCCGCAGGGGGGTGTTGTCAGTCCTTTGCTGGCCAATCTCTTTTTACATTACGCATTTGACAAATGGATGGAACGGGAGCATTCGTCCATACCATTTGAAAGATATGCGGATGACGCAGTTTGCCACTGCAAGAACCAATCTCAGGCAGAAGGCTTGAAGGAAAAGCTGAATCAACGCATGAGGGAAGTTGGCTTGGAGCTACATCCTGAAAAGACGAAAGTTGTCTATTGTAAGGATGATGACCGGCAAAAAGAATATCCCTGCACCAGCTTTGATTTTCTGGGCTATACGTTTCGTGCCCGGAGATCCAAGAATAAGAGGGGGAAGCACTTTATCAACTTCAGCCCTGCAATCAGCAATAAAGCCGCTAAAGCAATTCGAAAAACCTCACGTCGTTGGCACTGGCCCAAGCGTAGTGACAAGAACCTGGAAGATTTAGCCCGGATGTTCAATCCAATCATTCAGGATGGATCAACTACTATGGTCGTTACTACAAATCTGCTTTGTACCCAACCTTGAAGTGTCTGAATCGCCGATTGGTGACCTGGGCAACAAGGAAATATAAACATCTACGAGGACATCGCCGAAGGGCAGGGCATTGGTTGGATCGTATTGCGCGAAAGCAACCTAACCTATTTGCTCATTGGAGATTACTCTATGCAGCGGCTGGATGATAGGAGCCGGATGAGCGGAGACGCTCATGTCCGGTTCTGTGAGAGCCTGAGGGGGAAGTTCCCTCGGGCTACTCGACTTGTTATTTGTTTTGAAAGAGAAGAAGATGCACATGCCTTACTTAAGGCGCTGACTGAGAGATTTGTGAGGTACAAACTCACTCTCAATCGGGAAAAAACTCACCTCGTCCGTTTTGGGCGGCAAAGTGGGGGGCCTGGAGGAAGAAAGTCAGAAACATTTGATTTTCTGGGGTTTACCCATATTGCCGGAAAGGATCGAAGTGGTCGTTATCTGGCTCAGCGCAAAACCTCTCGCAAAAGCTTTAGAAGGAGTATTAAGGCTATATACGAATGGTGTAAAGTTAATCGTCATCAACCACTTTCTTTGCAATACAAGGAGCTGTCTCTCAAACTGAGTGGTCATTACGAATACTATGGCATTCGAGGAAACTACGATGCTTTGTCTCGTTTTCGGCAGAGAGTCTGGAAACTTTGGCGACTGGCGTTAATGCGCCGTAGCCAGAAAGTAAATCATAAAAGACTCTATACACTCACAGTTGAGACTTTTAAGCTTCCATTACCCAGAATAACACACTCTGAAGGCTGGCTCCGGGTGAATCCGGGTTACCTGCTCGGAAGAGCCGGATGCGGTAACGCCGCACGTCCGGTTCTGTGAGGGTGAAATTCAGTAATGAATGATCTACTCGACTAGGCTTCTTTGAAATGTGATAAGTTTACGAAAGAAATAGGTGTATTATGACGACAACAAACCAGTTAAAAGCGCAGTTCCCTAGAAACCTACTTTTACAGATTATATCATTTTGTACACAGGTATCTGTAGGCTTGTACCTAGTGCCATACCTAGTGCATAATTTGGGCCCTGCTGCTTTCGGGTTAATTCCAATTGCTGGTATGCTTACACAATATGTAAGCCTAATTTCTCAAAGTTTATCAAGCGCTGTAAATAGATATCTAACTATAGCAATCCAAAGAAATGATTTCAAAGACGCATCTGCTATTTTTAGTACCGCTTTTTTCTCTTGTCTTGTTATAGGATTAGTACAAATACCGTTTTTTTCAGCTTGTATTTATTACGCTGATTTGTTCATAGACATACCTGAAGATATTTTGACTGATGCATTTCTGTTATTGATATTTAGTGCAGCAACATTTATCATGAACTTGCTGACAGGTATATTTAGCGTGCCATTATATGCTTTAAACAGAATTGATTTGATAAGAATTGTTGATATACTTAGAAGTATATCACGTTTTATAGGGATACTTATAATATTTTATTTTTTTACACCTTCTTTGAGATACGTTGGGTATGTATATTTTGTTATTAGTGTTTTTCTATGTATACTTACTAGGTATATTTCCTACAAATTGAGTCCTCAGATTTTTATAAAATTGTCATGTTTTCAGAGAAATAAAGTAAAATCGTTGGTGGGAATGAGCTCGTGGCTGTTAATTAATCAAATAGGAACATTGCTATTTTTGCAGATGGATGTATGGGTTTGCAATAGATTTGTAGGTGCTGTGGAGGCTGGTAAGTATGCAGCTGTTTTACAGTGGTCAACGCTAATTAGGCAAGGAGGGGCAATTGTTGGAGCTGTAGCTTCGCCTATGATAATGATATATTTCGCTAAAAAAGATATTTATTCGATTGTTAAGCTCAGTCTATTGTCTTTAAAAGCACTTTCATTGTTTTTAGTTATTCCTATAAGTATAATATGTTATTTCAGTAGTAGTTTATTGGAGTTGTGGCTAGGAGTTAATTATGCAAAATTAAGTATTTTAATGATTGTAATGGTGTCCCATTTAGTTATAAACGTTGGAGTTTTACCACTTTTTAGCATCCAAGTGGCATTGGAGAAGGTAAAGCTACCAGCTATGCTAACTTTGATAATGGGTATAATAAACTTATTGCTTGCAATATTCTTTGCAAAATATTTGGATTTGGGTATTTTTGGAGTGGCGACAGCAACAGCTCTTGTGTTAACAACAAAAAATGCTATTTTTACTCCGATTTACGTAGCTAAAATACTAAATAAACCTTGGTTTATTTTCTTTGAAGCGTTTCTTCCGTCTTTGGTATTAGCGAGCGCTATTTTGCTTCTTTGTTATATAATTAATTTTGTACTACCTGTTCATCTGAGCTGGATGCACCTATTTTTTGTTTCTATACTGATTGGGGCAATTGGTTCTTTGTTAGCCTGGTTTTTATTATCAAAACAAGATCGAAAAACCATTCGTAGTTTACCACAATTGCAAAAAAACAGGGTAAAGTGAACGTTGAATATGTAGTAAAAATCTATTTCAGAACTCCGGGCCTCAATAGAATTTAAGAAGAGACCAACTCGTAGACCAAACGCAATTCTGTGCCCGGAAAAATGGTCCGCGTATCATTGAGTTCTCGGCAGAGGCGCAACACCGACCTCGCGCTTCTCCAATTTGCAAGTTGATCGAGCCTGACTGTCAACGTCTTGGCTTCATAGTCAGGGACGAAGTCCGCTTCCGTATTATATATGCTCCGCACCAAACTCCTGATGTCATCCTTACGCCTCACACCTGGCCGGAGCGTGTTCACCATCGCCGTTTCAGCCCTGTAAGCTATCACCTTGACGGCATCGATCAAATACTTACTTTCCACTGCGAGTTGCTTGAATCTGTCCTCCTCGGGCAAGTCCCCAATATGAACATGCTGTGGTGTGGCTTTGCGTAGTGCCTCTAAATCGTAAGCGGGAATTTAATCGCATCTGTCTTTTGACTTCGAGCTATGTCATGTTGATCTCCCGATCAACTCATACGGAGACATCACATGACAAACCGTGCTCACAAATCTCGTTTTTGGATGGCGCATGTTGAAGCGCAGGCCAAAAGCGGCTTGAATCGCGCCGAGTACTGTCGCCAACATAAACAGGAGTTTATCGGTTAGAAAAGATTAATCTTGCCAACATACCGTTTTGTCGACGCAATTCTCCTGTCATCGCTGTAAGACCCCATCGACTATCTGTGCGCCAAAGGTGCATATTCCAGGTGAAACCGGACACCCATTCCATTCCAATCCGGACAGTGATTCCATTTGATTCCGGACGCCGAATCCATTTTAATCCGGACAGCGATTCCAAAGGAATTCGGACAGTAAAAATCGAGGCGGGCGACGCATAGAACAATTTGGTAGAGACAAGCTTTTTGAACAGAAAATTCAGGGAGGTTGTCATGCCACGCAGGAGATTATCTATGCGCAAGATACGAGAGGTGTTGCGCCTCAAAAACCACTGCAACCGCAGTATACGTGAAATCAGTCAAAGTCTTGCTATTGGCAGGGGGACCGTTGGAGACTATCTACATCGTGCTAAAGCAGCAGGGTTAGAGTGGCCTTTGCCCGATGATTTAGATGACAACACCCTTGAGCAACGGCTTTTCCCCTCTGCAAAGCCACGCACCACGGCTACCAAAACTCACCCCGACTTTCATGAAGTGCATCAGGAATTGCAGTCCCGCAAGCATGTAACTCTGAACCTGTTGTGGCAAGAGTACAAGGAGCGACATCCGGACGGATATCAATACAGTTGGTTCTGCCACAGTTATCGTGACTGGACTGCGCAACTGGACGTAGTCATGCGCCAGGAGCATCGTGCCGGTGAAAAACTGTTTGTAGATTATGCTGGTCAGGGGATGGATATAGTAGACCCGCAAACCGGTGAACTGCGCACAGCACAGATCTTTGTGGCCGTGATGGGAGCGAGCAATTTCACCTATGCAGAAGCAACATGGAGCCAGAAACTGGAAGACTGGATCGGTTCCCATGTTCGCACCTTTTCCTATTTGGGCGGGGTTCCTGCACTTATTGTCCCGGATAACCTCAAAAGCGGAGTCAGTAGGCCCTGCCTCTATGAACCTGACATCAACCCCACCTACAACGATTTGGCCCGGCACTATGAAACAGTGGTTATGCCCGCCAGAGCAAGAAAACCGCGCGATAAAGCAAAAGCTGGAGCCGGTGTTCTGTTGGTTGAGCGCTGGATATTAGCCAGGTTGCGCAAGCATACTTTTTTCAGTTTAGCTGAGTTGAACCGTGAGATCAGTAAGCTGCTGCAGGTACTCAACAGCAAGGGGTTCAAAAAACTGTCAGGGTGCCGACAGAGTAGATTCAAAGAACTTGATAAACCTGCCCTGAAGCCTCTGCCTACCGCGCCTTATGAACTCGCCTACTGGAAAAAAGCCACTGTGCACCTTGATTACCATATAGAGGTGGAAAAATTTTACTACTCCGTGCCCTATAGCCTGGCCAAAAAGAAGATAGATATACGTTATACCCAAACCACGGTTGAATGTTTTTACAAGCATACAAGAGTTGCCAGCCATCCACGAAAAACCACCGGAACTCGTTATTCCACCATTAAAGAACATATGCCGCTGAAGCATCAAAAAATCCTTGAATGGTCTCCTGAACGGTTTAAACGTTGGGCAGCTGCCATAGGACCGCAAACCACTACAGTGGCAGAACTGCTGCTTCTGCGAAAAAGACATCCGCAACAGGCATATCGAACCCTACTAGGCATCTTCAGGCTGGGAAAATCATATGGAAATCAACGACTGGAAGCAGCCTGTAACCGCGCCCTCTATATTAATGCGCTTTCCTACCAGAGCATTGAGTCAATCCTGAAAAACGGACTGGATCAGAAAACTTTGCCGTATTCGCAAACAACTACTGAGCCGGTCAGGCACAAAAATATTCGTGGTGCTGACTATTACAAACGAGGAACAAATCAAAGGAAGGAAAAATGCTGATTAATCCAACACTTGAAAAACTCACAACAATGCGTTTGCAAGGAATGGCGACTGCTCTTCAAGAGCAAATGAATATCCACGGCATCACTGACATGAGCTTTGAAGATCGGCTTGGTCTATTGCTCGATCACGAACAGGCTGTCAGGGAAACCCGCAGGTTGCAGACCAGATTGCGCAAGGCAAAACTACGACAAGATGCCGCTATCGAGGATATTGACTTCAGGCATCCGAGAGGGCTCGATAAATCTCTGGTTCTGCGCCTGGCTGACTGCCAGTGGGTTAAGGAGCATCATAACCTGATTATTACAGGACCAACTGGTGTGGGTAAATCCTTTCTTGCCTGTGCCTTTGGCCAGAAAGCATGTAGAGAAGAGTTTAACGTGCTTTACCTACGGATGACAAAACTCTTCGAAGACCTGAGTCTTGCCAAGGGAGATGGTCGGTACCTGAAATTGCTCACCAGCTATGCCAAGACCGACCTACTGGTCCTGGATGATTATGGGTTGATGGCCTTAAACCAAGAGCAACGCCATGATTTTCTCGAGATCCTGGAAGACCGACATAATCTCAAATCAACCCTGATCACGAGTCAACTACCGATTGATCACTGGCATGATCAGATAGGTGATCCAACAATGGCTGATGCCATTCTCGACCGCCTTATTCACTGTGCACATAAGATTGATGTGGTAGGAAAGTAATGGACACTTTCTTAAGAGTGATTTTAAATCCTTAAGGAGGTGTTCAATGAGTAAAAGAAAAAGGCGAAAGTTCAGCGACGAATTTAAAGCAGACTCGGTAAAACTCATCACCGAGCAAGGGTACAGTATTGCCGAGGCAGCCAGAAATCTTGGAGTCAATGCAAACCAGCTTAGCCGATGGAAAAGGGAAATTGAAAATCCATCTGAAAAAAGTAGTAGATCTGATAATATGACTGCCATGCAAGCAGAACTGAAGCGGCTCAGAAAAGAGAACAAGCAGCTCAAAATGGAGCGTGAAATCCTAAAAAAGGCAGCAGCCTGTGTGCTATGAAAGCTATATAATCGATGAAGGTAGGTCCTTCGACATCGCCTTGTAGGGGGAGGTGTCAAACTGCCTCAAGCTGCTGTGGTTAAGAGTCATGGTAGTGAGCGTTGAGGAAAAGGCATGCAAGACATGTCAGGTGTGGTGTGAGGAGACGAGTGTAAACGAACCATTGATGAGGTGTCGATAGCCTTTACCAGATGTCGTCAAAACCGGCCCCCAGGCTGCGGACCGGGACAAATCAAGTGGAAACCTACTTACTGACTTGATGGCGACCGGCATTAAAGTGGCGTGAACTCACAGCTAGGCGATTATATGGAACATAGGAACCTGTCGTTCTGATGTTAAGGGAGAAATCGAACTGGTAGTCCCAGGAAGGTGAGAGTACCGATGCAGAGCACAGGGGCGGAACGTTTCGTAGTAGTGATGAAGCTTCTGTAATGGACGTGGAGCGAAGGAAACGTGTCGTTCAGCAAAACACGTTGGTCAACCAGATTTGGGAGGAACCAATGAGTCGAGCAAAACCGTTTGAAATATCCAAGCGAGCTGTCTTTGATGCTTGGTGCCAAGTAAGGGCAAACCGGGGAGCTCACGGTATTGATGAACAGACTATCCAGGAATTTGAGGGAAGACTCAAAGACAACCTCTATAAACTTTGGAACAGGCTTTCATCAGGGAGCTATTTCCCGCCAGCGATCCGTGCAGTGGAAATACCCAAGCGTGATGGGAAGATGCGTCAGCTTGGCATACCAACTGTCTCAGATCGGGTTGCGCAAACAGTTGTGCGTAATCACTTTGAAAAACAAGTAGAACCTCACTTTCATCCGGACTCGTATGCGTATAGGCGAGGGCGATCAACGCTTGATGCTATACGTGTTACGAGAAAACGGTGCTGGCAGTATGATTGGGTACTGGAGTTTGATATAAAGGGAGCTTTCGACAATATCGATCATAGTTTGATGTTGAAAGCAGTGCGGCATCACACCGATTGTCGATGGACCGTTCTGTATGTTGAACGGTGGCTCAAAGCGCCTTTGAAAAAGGCTGATGGAGAAATAGTTGAGAGGACGCAAGGGACACCACAAGGAGGTTTATGCAAAGCTTTGCATAAACCGCCTTATGCAAAGTTCACGATTATGCAAAGTAAATCGCTAATGGTTCAAAATATCAGTACTTCTACTTGATTTACTTTGCATAATATCATGACTATCTCAGACTTGAAAGCCAATCAAGCAATGCGGCATCCTTGCTCCAATCAGGAAGATTATTATCTACCAGATCTGGATATGCATTCTCAATAGCCTGACGTTTCATTTCGGAATCACACTTTGCGTAAATTTCGGTGGTTTTGATATCCTCGTGGCCAAGAAAATCCCTGATGTAGATGAGGGCAACCCCAGCCTGTAGCAGGTGCATGGCCTTGCTGTGACGAAACATATGTGGCGTCACTTTCTCAGGCACGCTCGCAGAACTCCTTTTTGCTGAACCAACATACCGAGAAATTATATAGGCAATGCCCTCCTTAGTGAGTTTATTGCGCTGCTTATTAGTAAAGAGTGGATAATCCTTCTTCCAATCTTTTCCCAGAGAATGCTCCTCAAAGTAATGTTGAAGCAAGGCCAAAGTGTTTTTCATCAATGGAATCCTGCGCACTTTATTGCCTTTGCCTGTGAGGACAAGCACTGCAGGATTATCCAGTATAACATCCTGTATTTTTAGATCGATTAACTCCTGCACTCTGCATCCGGAATCGTAAAGGACACTTAAAAGCGTCAGGTCTCTCCTGCCTTTTACTGTCATCTTATCCGGCTGTGACAATAAAAGTTTCATTACTTCCGGTGTCAGATACGGGATCGACGGCTTGGATGCCTTCTTGACGGGCAGGGAAATCACCTTCTGGTAATGAAGGATTCCTGCTGGTTCCTCGTACTGGGCATACTTGAAAAAGGAATGTATGGCTGCAAGCCTTTGATTTCTGGTTGCAATACAGCATTTACGCTCCTCTTCAATCCATTCGAGAAAATCAGCAATTATTATATGAGACAGCATGTTCATGCTAAGATTTTCGACAGGTATGTTCTTCTGTTCAAAACAGAAACGGAGCAGTAGTTTAAAGGTATCACGGTAGGATGCTATTGTGTTTTTGCTGGCATTTTTCTGTCGAGGCAGATACACAGAGAGGAATTCAGTAAGGAGAGTAGCAAAATCAGTAGGTTGCATCGCCATTACCCTCCAGTCGGGGAATAATATCAGGATAACATCCTTCGAGTCTGATGGATATATCCGGAAATATATCTGCAGTAAGCCTGAGGTAATAGGCTGTTTCCTCAAAGGAGTTGTGTCCCATATATGCTTTCAGGACAGGAAGATATGCACTAATGTTTTTTCCTTCCATCACCCATTTTCTCAGGCAGTGGCAGGCATATGTGTGCCGAAAATCGTGTACTCTCGGGCCCTTTCCCCTGCCGCCATGAGAGATGCCGGCTCTCCATAGGAATCTCCTGAAATTGTGGTAGATGTTTCCTACAGTCATTGGCTTTCCGTTCAGTCCTGGGAAAAACCAATCAGACCCCTTTGAGAGTCTATGCATATTTTCAGAATAGTTCCTGCATCGACCCGTAAGGTCGTCTGACATCGCAACCAAACGACTATTGTCTTTCTTTGAATGATAAATACTCAGTATGCCGGCCTCCACATCCACATCTTCTACTTTCAGAAGCCTTGCTTCCGAAGAACGAAGACCGCAGGCATAAACCATCCGGAAAAATACCGGCATGGTGAGATGGCGATAAGGACATTCACTGACAAAGCAACATTGATCTGTCTGATGAAAAAAACGTTGCAGTTCACCTTCCGTATAGATGTGGGGGCCATACTGCTGTGCTGCCGGATAATATCCTTTTGGGATGATATATGCGCCAATCTCAATACGTTCCATATACATGGCAAGTTGCCGCAGGATAGAGGATCTAGCACACTGATTTGCCTGTGCCTCATAGTTCCTTTTTGAGCACCATTCCAGCACTATTTCTTTTGAAAGAATCGATGCTTCTGGATATTTTTCAGCAGTAAAGGTGGAAAACCTTACCAGATGTTTTGCTTCTGCCTCATATTTGTACCCAACCGCTTGCTTCAACTGAATATGGTCTTTGATGTGCTTCGCAAATGGGCCACTGAACAAATAGTTTTTCATGGCCGCACCTCCGGAGTATCCAGGCAGCATTCCTTAAGCTTTTTGACGTCCACCTTCAAATAAACTGCTGTTGAGTCCGTGTCCGTATGACCCAGGATATCCGAGATAACAGCGAGCGGAATGTCATGCTCAAGCATTCTTGAAGCCGCCGTATGCCGAAGAGAGTGCATGCCACGGTGTTTTTTCAAAGTCGGCAAGTGTGCAATCCGCATATAAGAACGAATTATTTGGTGCAGATGATCCCCCTCTGAAAAAGGCAGAAATGGCGCTAAATGCCTTATAAAGAGAATAGGATAATCGACTTTGGGCCTACCGTATTTCAGATAGTCAATAACAGCCCAGCCAACTTCTGCAGGAATTGGTAGGGTTACTATCTCCCTTGTTTTTGACTGAGTAAATATCAGTTCCTTTGTCTCCCAGTGGAAACAATCAAAGGTCAGATTTTTGATGTCAGTAACTCTAAGACCCAACACGCAGGCAAGGAGGATAATGGCATAATCCCGTTTTCCCTTTGGATTTCCTCGATCAATGGCGCCTATCAGTGCTTCCAACTCTTCTTTCGTCCAGACGGAGGGGATGCGTGTCTGTTTACGAACCTGAATCATTGGTGTCTTAGACGCCAAATTCTCTTTCAGGATGTCCTGTTCTTTCAGATACTTTAAAAAAGCACGGATGGAGCAAATATTTTGCTCCACAGTCTTATATGTGTATCCGGCCAGAGTGCGTATGTACCTGTTGATTATAGGAAGCTCAATATCATGGCAGTCCCGGATTTTTTGGGAAACAAGATAGTCCATGAACCGCTCCGATTGCTTCACATAATGATCTACGGTTACTTTGGAATACCCCTTGTGCTCACAGTATCTTTTAAAACCTTTACTGATATCTAGGTAATAAGAATCTGTAAGTAGTTCCTTGTGTTTATAGTACCGTCTGAGAACAGCATGGTGGAGTTGGAAATCTCCAACCATACGAATAATACGGAGTTCTTGCGTGTCTTTCTGAGATAGTGTTTTGTCAAAATCCTTTTCAAGGATCTGGTAGTGGTGTTCGACGTAGTTGATTCCAAGTTGTTCGGAATAGAAGATCTCATCTCGCTCTTCAGCAAACTCAATGAGTTTCTTCCAACGGTTGCGGTAAAACTTCATGGAGCCGTCGCTGTAACCGAGTCTCAGTAACTCTTGCTCCAACTCTTGTAGCAGTTCTTTCAATGGTCTCTTTTGCATAAAAATATCTCCTTTATGATGATTAATTGAGCTTTTGCTCAGTCATCAATAGCGGAGATTATGCTGAGTAAATCAATACGAAGCCGTTGAACTATTGTTTATTTTACGGTTTACTTTGCATAATTACTTTCTTGGCATAAGGTGGAGTAATAAGCCCCTTACTTTTCAATCTATATCTCCATTATACCTTTGACGACTGGATGAGACGGCATTTCCCAAGTGTCCCTTTCGTTCGCTATGCCGATGACGGTCTTTTACACTGTACAAGTGAGATGGAAGCGGTTTTCCTGCAAGAATCGATTGGTAAACGACTTCGGGAATGTAATCTCGATTTGCACCCTAAGAAAACCAAAATAGTATACTGCCGCGATGCCAACCGGCGAGGGCATTCCCATACTACGCAATTTGATTTTCTTGGATTCTGTTTTCGAGGTAGGCTGGCGAAAAGCAAAGTTGGGAAGTATTTCAACAGTTTCAGCCCAGCCATAAACAAGTCCGCAGTTATTGATATCCAGCAACAAATGCGGGAATGGAATCTTGCTAGGTGGACCAACGCCGAATTAGAAGATATCGGGGAAAAGGTAAATGCCTCACTTCGAGGGTGGTGGAATTACTATGGTGCATTTTATCCGAGTGCGCTGAAGCGTGTATTTTCACATCTGAATGAAATATTAGTGAAGTGGGTAGTGAGGAAATATAAGCGTTTCAAAGGTAGTAAATGCAAGGCGAGGAAATGGCTACGTGGCCTCTCGGAACGCGAGACAAGCGCCCTTTACCATTGGCAGTTAGGTGTATTACCTGCGGTTGAACGATAGGAGCCGTATGACATGAGAATGTCACGTACGGTTCTGGGAGAGCATTGAGGGGCGGTTCCTCTTTGCTACTTAACTCTTCGCAAAGGAACAGGGATAAGGTATCAATTCATTGATATCGAGAAGAAGGCATTTCCTGTTTCCCTGTTATGTAAGGTTATGGAAGTGAGTCGCAGTGGATTTTACTCTTGGGCTTCCCGAGATAAATCCAGCAGAGAAGCTGAGCGAGACCGGCTCATTCCCAAGGTAAAAGAGATCCACCAGAAAGTCCGTGGAACCTATGGCGCCAGAAGGATGTCTAGAGAACTCACCGCCTCGGGTGATCCCTGCGGTCGCGCCAAAGCTGCAACGTTGATGAAACTGGCAACAGTAAAAGCAAAGCAGAAAAAGAAATACAAAGTGACGACAGACAGCAGGCACAAACTCCCTGTTGCTCCCAATTTATTGAACCGCAAGTTTGCCGTTACCAGAAAGGATGTCATTTACTGCTCTGATATCACCTATATCTGGACCAGAGAAGGATGGCTGTATCTTGCCGTCGTTCTCGACTTGTATTCCCGGAAGGTTGTTGGTTGGTCCATGAGTAGCCGGATGACACAAGGGCTTATTTCAAAAGCCTTGCAGATGGCAATTGGACGGCGTCGTCCTGAGTCTGGACTAATCTTTCATTCAGATCGTGGCAGTCAATATTGCAGTAATAGTTTTCAGAAGTTACTCCGTAAAAATCATATGAAAAGCAGTATGGGTCGAAAAGGTGATTGCTGGGATACTCAGTTTATAATACCTATGAACGTCGGGCTAATCTGACCCGTGCTGGGATTGGCGAATCTGCCTTTGCGTTGACCTGTCGATTGGCCTCTGACGTTCCCCGAGCATCACCGGGCCGACTGCTTGTGACCTAATAGGAGCTTTGTCTTGCATCTTGAGTGTCCTGTCCAGTAACTCGGACTGGTGATACCTGCCGAAACTTTTAGGGGGTATATTATTATGAGCAAGCAATCATTACCTGAGGTCATTCTTGGAGTTGACACCCATCTGGATAAACACGTTGGCGTACTTCTTGATCATGTTGGAAAACTTTTAGGCCACTTGTCAATTGAAGCTAATCTGGCGGGATATAAACAATTATTGAAATGGTCCCAATCTTTGGGTGATCTGCAAAGAGCTGGGGTTGAGGGTACGGGGACATACGGTGCCGGTCTGGCTAGGTTTCTTTCGCAAGAGGGGGTTCTGGTTTTAGAAATTAATCGACCAGATCGCTCAATGCGTCGTTTTCGTGGCAAATCAGACCCAACAGATGCTGAAAGCGCTGCGCGAACTGTTTTGTCTGGGAAAGAGTGTGCCGTTCCAAAATCCCAATCTGGCGCTGCAGAAGCAATGCGCATCGTTTCGGTTGCCCGACGTAGCGCTGTTAAGGCTCGAACCCAGACAATCAATCAATTACGAGGGCTATTAGTGTCCGCTCCCGATCAGATTCGAGCAAGATTGTGGCGATCAAAAACAATAGAATGCGTCAAATGCTGTGTCCATTTGCGTACGCTGGGAGAATCAAATTGGTTAAAGACCCTGGCAACAACTCTTCGTCTTCTTGCTAAGCGTTGGTTGTATCTGACGGAAGAATTGAAGAAGTTAGATAAAGATTTAGAGCAATTAACAGCACAAGCAGCTAAGCGGATGCGTCAGCAGTTCGGCGTTGGGCCGCAAACAGCAGCGACGTTGCTATCTGTTGCCGGTGATAACCCTGAACGTTTACGAAGTGAATCTGCCTTAGCCTCTTTGTGCGGTGTCAATCCGCTGGAAGCTTCTTCAGGCAAGAGGGTTCGCCACCGTCTTAATCGGGGGGGTAACCGTGCTGCGAACAATGCTCTGTGGACGATCGCTATGGTGCGAATGAGGAGTGATCCTCGCACGCAAATTTACGTTGCTCGCCGAACAGCGGAAGGAAAGTCCGTTAAAGAGATACATCGTTGTTTAAAACGTTATATAATCAGAGAATTGTATCCACTAATTTTAGCAGACTTGGAAGATTCCGCTTTGCTCACTTGACATAGGAGCGTCAATAGTGTTGCAGAAAGCTTCTTTGGCAGTCTGAAAACAGAGTGGATCTTCGACAAGGTTTATTTGACCAGGGAGCAGGCCCGACGAGATATAGTCGACTATATAGAGATGTTTTACAATAGCAATAGGCGTCACTCCTACCTTGGGTATCTCAGCCCTTGTGAGTTCGAGAAAGTGATGGCTCTACAGAAAGCTGCTTAAGAAAAGTGTCCATTATTTGTTGACCACCTCAGATACAACTTAAGGGAGAATCTATGAGAAAAAAACAGGCTAACTTGACATAACTTACGAGTAAAAGGTAAAGACAAAAACAAAGCGTCGCTTCGCTCCGATCGCACCGTCCGGATTCACTGGAATCGGTGTCCGGATTCCTCTGGAATCAATGTCCAGTTTCACTGGAATACACACCAAAGGTTCGAATAATTTGACCCTGCAGGTCATCCGGATCCTCCAGCATTCTGACGGTTTCTTTCTTTTTGGGCATAAACAAGAGACATGAGTGCAGTTGCCGCATGCTCTGCATGGCCGTTTTTGCCGTAATGTTCAGGCCAGCCCTGCGTAATCGTAGTTCAATGAGTCTGAGAAGAGTCAGAGCAGCTATGCATGTGAAGATATGGCAACGTATTTTGCTGTCTGTCCAATGACGAATAGGCCGCATGGCTATCTGCTCTTCATCTTTAGTAAGACGAAAACCTTCTTCTACTGCCCACCGGTCGAGACTGGCTTGCACGATCTCCTCGGTTTCCCAATCCTCAATATCGATGATCAGAATATTTTTGCCAAGCCTTTCGATATATCGTTCGATTTTATAATAATTTTTCTTAAAATTGAACGCGAGGGCTCCATCGATAACTGAAATCTCCACCTTGTAGATATCCGAGGGCAAATGGAGTTCTGCGCACCGCTCCTTATAACGTTTTTCTATGGTTGCCTTGTTGCGCCAATGGGAAGTCCCGCGGCTCACTTTACTTTGCATTTCAAACAGAAAGTCCTGCAACTTCAGCAACCTTTTTTCAAATCCATAACGCTGCTTTGCGGCTGTTAGTGGATTGTAGGTCACTATTACGGTGCGTTGTTTCCCCCAATATTCTCCAGTGGTCCGATAGGCCTGTAAGAGATCGTCATGTTTATCATTTTCGATCAACTTTTTATTCTTTTCCGTATCAAGGGGAGTAAACAAATCCAATTTGGTGGAGGCTAACTTTTCACCGAAATACGTCGAGTACGTTGTAATAAAATGCACATTTTCTTTGGCATCTATTGCAGCTATATTTTCTTCGCTGTTCATCCCTTTATCAAAAACAATGGTCAGGGATGTGTCGTCAGCAGTCTCTTTTCTCATCACCGAAAAAAGATCGCCTGCAACATCCAAGAACACCTTGGAATCATGGCAATTTCCCTTGTATTCTTTGTAATAAAAAGGAATACGCTTATCTCTGTCCACAAGGAGCGCAAGGCCTATCTGGCGTAACCAGTTGCGTCCCTCTTTGCTTTTCCCTCTTTGAGCAAGTTTAGAATCTGTTTGACTGGCCATAAAGGTGTAGTAATTGGTTGTGTCGAACATGAAGCAATCAGAAGCGGGTGGTTCGATTTCGTTGACACGTCGAAAAAACTCTTCGGTTATGGAAGTTAGATGCTCTTCGCTTACCTGATCCCATTTCAGCCAAAATTTTTGAGAATTCAACTCCGAAATCTGAACAGGTCGAATGTGTTGAATCGCTGTGTGCTTATACCATTCGGGCATGGCGCGTTTTGAACATGCGGCAACCATACGATTATAAATGGCATAAAGGAAATAATCACCAATGGAGGGCTTACCGGCGCCCTTGGCTTGAGGGGTAATTCCATCAATTATCCCGGCAATACCAATCTCCTGCTCAACAAGATTCGCCAGCCATAGGGAACCAAATTCTTGCGTTTGTAACTTGCTGGGGAGGTCGCTCTTTCCTTGGGCCATCTCGAGAATCCGGGCGGGCGACCCCAAGTATACTTGATTGATAACCTTTGGCTTGCCGTCAACCCTGGCCATCTCTCTGACGTAGTAATAGGGTCTACCGTTTTTCATTTTTTTGTGTATGTGCGCCATGTCATGATTGTAATAATTAGGTCTTACGCATGCAAGATAAAAATGAAAAAAAGTTTGTTTTTCCGTATTTTTTAAAGGGTGGATATCGGACAGCGGAGGGGTCTTACGGGTTAATGTCTGGCAACATACTGATATTACATGGAAAATGTCTTGGCGGAATTTAAAAATATTAAACTCCTGATAAACTTTCTTACCACGCGCTGACGTATTGGCAGAGAAAGCGGCGGCGACCTGATATCTCGCATACCCCTCAACTCATACCAGTGCCGGAAAAAGCAACACTGACTGCCCTGTCAGCTCATCGCGGAGACATACGTGTAGTATTGGCCAACAACATCAGCACCGAGATAAGCAATACCTTCAGCAGTGATGCCCTCGGCAGGCTTCTCCCTCTTCTCGCTAGTCGGTAATGCTATTTTCTTCCATGCCTGTGCAAGTTTATCTTGCGCCCGGCGCCACCGACATGCGGAAATCAATCAATGGCCTTTCCATGCTGGTTGCTGAACAGTTTGAGCTTGATCCTTTTTCCGGGCATCTGTTCTGTTTCTGTAATCGCAGGCGTGATATCGTCAAGATTCTGCTGTGGGATCGAAACGGATTTTGCCTCCGGCATAAGCGGCTTGAGAAAGACCGCTTTCTGTGGCCGCAAAGCGAGCAGGAGGTGATGAGTATATCCGGGCAATCGTTTTCCTGGTTGCTTGACGGTTTATCCATAGAACAGGTTGAAGCCCATGAACGCCTTGTATTTGATACGGTATAACGGGTTGTTTTTTGGCTTAATCGGTGAAAAATCAGTCAGATATGGTAAAGTGTTTTTATGAAATTTGAAGCTGCCACATTGCCGGATTCACCAGATTCTCTCAAAGAAATCGTCCTCGATTTGCAGGACAGGATTGAAGATTTACAGGCGTCTCACCACAAAGAAACATCCATCCTGTATGAGCAGCTTCGTCTCCTCCGAACTAAGCTCTTTGGCCGTAAAAGTGAAAAAATCCCAGCGGACAGTACGGTTGAGATTCTGCCCTTGTTTGATATGCCGGAGCCGGAAGTAGAAGAGGATGATCCAGAAGAAATACCTGTCAAAGGACACCAGCGCAAAAAGGGAGGACGCAAGCCGTTGCCTGCTGATCTGCCCCGCGTGGAAAGGGTGCATGATATAGATGACAGTGAAAAGGTCTGTGGTTGTGGCAGTCCTTTGACCAGAATCGGGGCAGAAGTCAGCGAGCAGCTAGATATCGTGCCTGCCCAAATGCAGGTTATCCGTCACATTCGACCCAAGTACGCCTGCAAAAGCTGCGAGGGCGCGTTGGATAACGGGCCGACCGTGAAAATTGCCCCTGTTCAGCCACAAATTATCCCCAAGTCCATCGCCACAGCAGGCCTGCTGGCCTTTATCCTGACCGGGAAGTTCGTTGGTCACCTGCCTTTTTATCGTCAGGAAAAGCAGTTTTCTCGCCTGGGAGTTGAAATATCCCGGTCCTCCATGTGCAGCTGGGCTATGCAGTCGGCACAGGCGTGTACTCCATTGCTGAAACTGCTGCACGATGAGTTGCTGGCGGTAAAGGTCGTCAACATTGATGAATCCACCGTACAGGTGCTCAAAGAGCCCGGTCGTGACCCAACGACCAAGTCCTATATGTGGATCTTCCGCCGTGGGGATCCCGACAGACAGGTGCTGTTGTATCAATACCATCCGACCCGTGCCGGAGATGTTGCTGCTGATTTTCTTGGTGAGTATGCCGGATACGTGCAGACTGACGGCTACAGTGGGTATGACTTTCTGGATCAAAAAGAAGGCGTGACTCATATCGGCTGCTTTGCCCATGCCAGGCGCTATTTTGCTGATATTATCAAGGCACGGGGCAAGAAAGGGAAAAGCGGCAGTGCGGATGTGGCCGTATCCTATATCAGAAAACTGTACAGGCTGGAGAAGCAATTCAGGGAAAACGACTTACCGCCGGAAGAGATTTATCGACAACGCCAGGAATATGCCAAACCGATTTTGGATAGCTTTCATGAATGGCTCTTGAAGCAGTCAACCAGAACGCTTCCCAAGGGGTTGCTTGGTAAGGCGATTACCTATTCGCTCAATCAATGGAAACGACTGGTTGGATATATAGAGGACGGCAATCTTGCCATCGATAACAACATGGCCGAAAATTCTATCAGGCCGTTTGTCGTGGGTAGGAAAAATTGGCTCTTCGCTGGAACCCCGGAAGGGGCTGAAGCAAGCGCTGCACTGTACAGCCTTATCGAAACAGCTAAGGCTAACGGTATCGAGCCGTACAGTTATTTGCGGCATATTTTTTCGAGGAACTGCCGAAAGCTCAATCACTGCAGGATTATGAGGCGATGTTGCCTTGGAATGCAAAAGAGCCTATAGCTGCCCTCACTCTGTGAAGCTGGGGGTGGTTCTTCTGACGCTTACTTTAAATCATCCACCGATTTCTGCAGGGCATCGACCTCCTCCTATAAGTCCACCTTTTTGGATTAATACCATCCGACCCGTGCCGGAGATGTTGCTGCTGATTTTCTTGGTGAGTATGCCGGATACGTGTAGACTGACGGCTACAGTGGGTATGACTTTCTGGATCAAAAAGAAGGCGTGTCTCATATCGGCTGCTTTGCCCATGCCAGGCGCTATTTTGCTGATATTATCAAGGCACGGGGCAGGAAAGGGAAAAGCGGCAGTGCGGATGTGGCCGTATCCTATATCAGAAAACTGTACAGGCTGGAGAAGCAATTCAGGGAAAACGACTTACCGCCGGAAGAGATTTATCGACAACGCCAGGAATATGCCAAACCGATTTTGGATAGCTTTCATGAATGGCTCTTGAAGCAGTCAACCAGAACGCTTCCCAAGGGGTTGCTTGGTAAGGCGATTACCTATTCGCTCAATCAATGGAAACGACTGGTTGGATATATAGAGGACGGCAATCTTGCCATCGATAACAACATGGCCGAAAATTCTATCAGGCCGTTTGTCGTGGGTAGGAAAAATTGGCTCTTCGCTGGAACCCCGGAAGGGGCTGAAGCAAGCGCTGCACTGTACAGCCTTATCGAAACAGCTAAGGCTAACGGTATCGAGCCGTACAGTTATTTGCGGCATATTTTTTCGAGGAACTGCCGAAAGCTCAATCACTGCAGGATTATGAGGCGATGTTGCCTTGGAATGCAGAAGAGCCTATAACTGCCCTCACTCTGTGAAGCTGGGGGTGGTTCTTCTGGCGCTTACGAAGAACAGATAGCTATGCGGCCAATCCGTCATTCGACAGACAGTAAAATACGATGTCATATATTCACATGCATTGTTGCTCTGACTTTACTTCGGCTCATTGAGTTGCGTTTACGAAGGGCAGGCTTGAATATCACAGCAAAAACGGCAATGCAAAGCATGCGTCAACTGCATTCTTGCCTGCTGTATATGCCCAAGAAGAAAAAAGCGGTCCGGATGACGGAAGAGCCGGATGAATTGCAGAACCAGGTAATTCAAATTTTTGGTGGGGAAATGGAGAATGGGGTCTTGTATGGATGACAGGGTATTGTGCCCAAACAACAGCTGATTCCCCGGATAAGCAGTTTCTAGTCCATAAACTCCTGTCAGAGACATGGAGTTTTTCAAGCTAAAAATAATGGCCCTTCATGAAACAAAGTGAGCTTTAGTCGGATGAACCGAATAAAAGATCCATTGCCTGCGTAGCTCTACAATTCCATGAATTTCTAGAAACAACTGCATTTACCTCTTCTTTGTCTATTGTCAATACTTTGTCTGTCATTATTTCCAGCTTTTTTACAAAATCGTTTCTGTTTTTTGCAACTTTAACCAGACCGTTGTAAGTGTCAATTCCTTGGTAATACGTTGACAGGACGGGCTTTCCCATGCTTATATATTGAAGAGCCTTTAGTGTGTTGCTTGATTTGAGACTGTCAGTTTGTGTAAATGGAATGATACATATATCAGAATAATAAATATAATTAGGGATGCTTTTAAACTTTTTCTGCCCTAAGACGTACACATTGCTAAGTGAATAAATTTGTAGTGTATTATCTTTTACGGGTCCTACCAATATAAAAGAATGATCAGGTAGTCTTTTTGCGCATAATATTAATAGCTCCATATCCACCCAGCATTCCATCGAGCCTACATATAGAATTTTTTTTCCTGTCAAATTGCTGTATTCTAAAGGTTCTGATGTATTAGTTTGTGTTGAAAAAAGTTTTTCGTTGACACCGTTAGGAACAACGTTAATTTTATTGTGAAATCCACCTTTAACCTCTCTTAAATTTTCAGAAACTGCAAAAACTTGATCGCACAATTTTGTAAGTTGGGATTCAAGCTGCAGCACTGTTTTTCCTTGTGCCACCCCCTCATTTTGGCAAGCCATTGCGACCCTATCATCAGCACAATCATATATGACTCGGACGGGGTCAAATCTTTGGATCAACATCTTGGCGATTGAGGGCTGGTAAGGACTGTATATCCAAAGAACATCAATTTGTTTAAAATTTTGCTTGATTGAATGTAGAACCTGATAACCAACGATTTTTTTATTTATCCATTCCAATAATTTAGAAAGCGTATATGGCAAGCCGAATTTTGGTAAAAAAGTAAAAGGTTTTATCTTTTTTTTATTGGAAAATAAAAAGAAAATTGTATCGATACACGGCATTGGCAAATCAACATGCAGCACTTCATGCCCAAGTTCATTCAAGGCTAAACTCATCTGATAAGATCTTCCCCATTCAAGGGAAGAGTCAGCACCAAATAAAATTACAATATTTTTTTTATCGATCATTAATCATCCTTCAAGTAGTAAAGGCTATAAGAAGAAAATAATTACCAACGAACTTCAGCCAGTTTTAGGAGTCGTTGGGGCATCGCCGGCGTTCTCATCGCTATGTTTGCCAGCCGATCAATTATGGTATGCAACTCAAGCGCTTGTTGAAAGCGGTTGTAAAACTCCAGCTATTCCCGTTTTACCCTGTGCTGGGGCTGCAAATTGCTTAAATGCCCAAAAAATGGGCAACGCCCTCGCTTTTCCCACGACAGCTTGTATTTCTAGCGTGGTCATAATCTACCATCAGACAATTGGCTGTTTTTTAAACGCACATATCCCACGCACCTTGCCATGAGGCTGGCCCTGCAGGAACTGGTCTTTGAAAAATGAAGAAATCGCTTGCCGCTTATTCCCATTGAATCTCCACTTTGCGCTTGGGGATACCATTGACAATGCAATGAAGAATCACCGCCATTGAAGGCGCAACATAACAATGGAAAAAGTTACGGATATTCTCCCAGAGATACTTGTTGGCCTGACACTTGGCGCGTGCCACCTGAAATAGCGGGCAGCACATCTGCTGAACCTGATCGATTAGAAAAGCCAGCATCATCAGGTGGGCGAATACCGCACTGAGGTGTTCTTTGCCGAGGCCATAATTATGGCCCAAGTTGTACCCCTGTTTTTTCAGCGTATTGAAGGGCTCGTTTTCGATGCGCCACCTGACGCGCCCGGCCTGCATGATATCATAGACATTTTTCTTGGTGAGCGTAATGTCTGTTACCCAGGCAAACCGCCGCTCGATATTTCCCATATCATCGGCCTGCCAGTACTCCAAAAGGTTGACGCAGAGTGACTCCTTACTGGTTTTATTGATCGGTATATCAATGAGATGGCGATAGTAGTGGCGCGCTCCTGCCTTCTCTGGGTCAGCCTGATGGAATTCGTTGATTCGTCCGATCTCTATGGCCTCATCGACTAACTGGTACAGGTATTCGTGATCAGTTGGCTTGGCGCCAAGAATGTAGCGAAGATCATGCTTAAGCAGCTCCTGGATATGTGGCGCATTAGAGGCGAGCGCATCCTCTACGACAATGACCTTGAGGTGAGGGTGCTTTGGACGAAAATCATCCAGATAGCGTTTGGTTGCATTGCGCTCACAGTCATTCTTGGTGCTGCCATCCTGTTTGACAATCATTTCGGGGCAGGTTGGGATGAACTCTGAGTGATCAAGGTGGACAGTGGCTCCGGCCACCATCTGTTGATAGTGTTCGATATTGCCGTTACGTTTTCGTTTACTTTGGCAATAAGGAGAACTGATTTTTTCAGAGGTATAAACGCCTGTGCCGTCTAGCGCCAGAAGATAAAAACCATCGAAAAAGGTCATCTTTTCAAAGACCTTATCTCGTTGAAGTTGAGTAAAAACAGTCCTGAAGGGACGCCGAATGTCTCTGACGGAAACCGGATCCAGAATGGTACGCATCTGGCTGTCGCTTGGAATATTTTTTATGCTGAATACTTCGTGTAGACTATCGGGTTCATCTTGACGGCGTCGCTCGAAGGCGAGGAGTGATGCATCCTTAAGGCAAAACATGGCCATCTCCGACATCAACGCATCACAAAGAGATATTTGCGTATTGGCGGCCCGATGATCAAGCACCTTATCAAAATCCTCCCGTATCCTAGAGTAGAGGGTGTCTGCGTTGAGATGGTTGCGCATTTTAATTCGACGAAAGGTTGTGTTGCTACTGCGTTGCCTATTGATCAGTCTTTCGAGTGAGGCCATGGAGCTCTCCCCTGTAATTATTTGTTCTTACAGAAAAAAACCGTCCGTCCCTCTCGAGTTGGTCAAGTAAAAAAATAGCTTGCGTGACAAATATTTATTATATAAATTCGGATAGATATCGAGTAAAAGTTTGCGAAAGTGCTGCTCATTATACTGCGCTATTTAAGGCTTTGTGGCCATAACGGAAACTGCTGGTAAAACTCAGCAAGGTACCATGGCAGGTAGCGGGAGTTCACATGATGGTAATTTCCGTGTAAAAACATTTTTATGTTACCGAACATGACATTGATCCACTTGAAAGTACCATACTCGTCAGGCCCCTCATCTTTATACGCTATGATTGGTTCATCCACACAGTCCACTTCCTCATCATCGAGAAAGTTAAATTATAAATGAAGGATCTAGTCTGCATTTCTCATCACATTCAAGGCTGGCCCTATTTTCAAAGACCAGTCAGCCTTGAACCCCCAATATCCACTATAAGGTGAACATTTTTTACTACATCCTAATAATTGATAGCTTGAGTCACTTATTTTACCCTCCAAAAGAGGGCAAGGGGCACAAAATGGCATAGCTCCGCCATCACGTTTTTCCGAGGTACTTTATTTTATACCCGGAGAGGCAAGCAGGCCAATCGAGTGAGAATCTGGTTCCAAAAATCTTTATACGGATAACCTTTTGCCAGTATGATATATACTTTTCTTACCGTGATCCGGATTCTTGCACCAATTTTTAATATTTTCAGCCTGATTGTATCACATTGCGCTCTGGCCATTTCTGTCCCAGCCAGGCAAAGTCGTCGTAACGCCTGAAGAACAGTATAGGCTATCGACGAAAAATAGAGTCGTATCTGATTGCTACGCATTTTGCTGGTGCTGGTTCGGTCCGCAAAAAGCATCAGTTGCTGCTCTTTAATCCTGTTTTCCATGTTACCACGCGCGCAATACATTTTTTCATACAACTCCTGCGCTTCGTATTGCTCTTTGTTAAAGGAAGTGACAATAAAACGGGGATTTTCACCTTTCCCAAGATACTCCGCTTTACCTATAACTCGTCGTTGCCGTCGCCAGGTTTTCAACGTGCTGTAACAAAATTTTTAAAGACCCTGGATGCTTTTCCGCTGCAATGATGCAAGGCTTTGGCTAAAGCGATTTCCTCTTAGATCTTAAGTTTGAGGCGATTGTTTTTGGCTACACCGAGAACATAATCAAACTCGTGATCCTCACACCATCGCATCAACTCTTCACGACAGAAGCCGCTATCCCCGCGGACGACTATTTGGGTGTCCGGCCATTTGCTGCGTATACGTTCAACGGTGAAAACCAACTCTTATACGGTACCTGCTGCTGCATCGTTATTGGCTGTTCGTAATCGGGCACAAAGCAAATGCTCGTCACAGAAAATATAGAGAGGCAAATAGCAGTAGGCTTTGTAGTGACCATGCAAGAAACGTCCCTCCTGCTTTCCATGTAGTGGATCATCGGTGGCGTCGACATCGAGAATGATTTGCTTTGGTGGCGCGATCTCCGATTCAAGAAATATATCGACAAGCAGCTTGTCTACTTCCTTCTCATCCAGTACGATTTTCTTGTAAGCGTTTCGTTTGAGATTTCCCTGTGGGGATAATTCCAATCGATTGAGCGTGCTTTTACCTGCAAGCGGTCGCCCTTTATCCCTTTCGGATTTCTGATCCTTTCAGGTAGGATCTGTTTTACCTACAGCCACGGCCAGCATTTGATCTTTGGACAGTTCATCATGATCACAAAGATCCTCGTACCCAAGTGCAAGACCAAGCACCCTTTGAGAGGCCAACGATAAGACATCATGTTCTAGTCGCTTGGGATCGCGGTAGTCAGTAAAACACCCAGCAAATCGTTCGAGAATTGCAGTACGATTTTCAAGCTCACGTAACAAAAGGGCGTCTCCATCGGAGGTGATAGAACCACCGTTAAAGTCTGCTACGATTTCCCGTTTTCCAAGTGCTTGAAATACATCTTTAACTTGAGTACACTCTGTTTTCATAGGCCATTTTTGTTGTTGGGGTTATCGTCCTGAGAACACGATAATTTTACAACATTTATGGCCTTTTTTCTTTAGTTTTATGAGAAATGCGGGCTGATATGTTTGACAGTGTCAGGGAAAAACGCAGATTTTTTGTCCGTTTTTTATCGGCGTTATAGCCTTAAGTTCCCAGGACATTATCAGAGGCGGAATCAGTATAACGACGGTTGTTCATGCTGATATTCGCGGGTTGGGTACCGCCTGACTTGGCTACGTCGTGGGGCTGCCTTTCTCTAACTGCAGGAGTTCGGTTAAACCTTATCCTAAAACCCGGACCGAGGATTCCCCATACCGTGATTGCGCCCCTGACAATGTTCAGGGCTGGACTGTTCTTTTGTTTTCCTTGCCTACCTCCTTCCTTTAATAGTTGGTACCGTGTCCTTTCAGCTCTCTACTTCGGTAGTACCGTCAAGGCCCGATTCCGAGAATGGGTCCCATATTGCTCGTCGGAGGATTTGGGCCTTGGTGGGACGGATTCAATGACTACTCAACAAATTTATAATGCTTCCTCTGTCAAATGACCTATAGGTTCAACCTCTTGACTGATAGCCCAAATAAAACCTATTAACTCCCTGGCTATTGCCGTAGTCACCACTTGGGTTGGTTTCCCTTTTGCGCTAAGCCTTCTGAATTTCTCGCATAACCTCACTTGAGCTTTCCAGGCTATTTGCCGTATTAGCATCGGCAAATGATCACTGCGTTTACGGATATGGCGGGTAACCCGTGCGGGAAAACGATACGTCCAGGCTGATTCAACCAGTGCTCTTCTGGCATAGCCATTCCCTGTCTTGGTAATCCTTCCACGTTTGATGGTTGGACCAGAGGAATGTTCCGAAGGAACCAAGCCAAGGTATGCCATGAGTTCCGTTGGTTTAGCAAAGCGAGTCAGTGGGCCGAGCTCTGCCACGATGACAACAGCTGTCAAGAGCGAAACACCACGCAAGGCTTGTATTGCCGTGACAACAGGTTCAAGCCGCCACTCTTTAACATACGTGGTTATTGTCTTGGTGATTCGGGCAACACGTTCATTGGTTTCCTCTATCGCTCCAATGTACTCCTGCAAAGTGATTTGCTGAGCAAAATGATCCATCTTGACATCGGACAACCAATTGTAATGCGCCTTTGTCCAGTTCTTTTTGCCTGGATAGCGTCTACCGTGCCTGAGCAAAAAGCTCAAAAGCCGCTGTTTTGCTTTCCTTGCCGCATGCCTGGCATCATCACGACACCGAACAAGATCTCGCATTGCTTCATCTTCAGGATCAGGGACATAAATAGCGGTCAAGTCACCTGCCCTATGCAATCTCGCAAGATTTTGTGAATCACGACGATCATTTTTAATCTTTACCCCACTCTTTTTAGGAATCATTGATGGGGCAGCGACGATACAATCAATACCGTTATTACGCAGGTAGTGCTACAAACCAAATCCTGTGGGGCTAGCCTCGTAAACACACCGTAATTTAACCCCTTTTGACACTTGTTTGCGGATAAATTTATCCACCGCTTCTAGAAGTGGTCTCGTTCTTTAGACCAACACCATGGAGTTCTAAGTTATTTTCGTAGTTCCATGTGTCCTCCCTCTTCCCCGCGGGGAAGAGGGAGTTTTTTTAGGCCGCTTTTTTTACTTCTCCCCGATATATCTCATCCGGGGTTTTGTCGTCGAGTGATTCATGGGGACGAATGGTGTTGTACCGGAGAACATAAGCTGCAATCCCCTGCGTCAATTGTTTAGGGTTCTCATATGATTTCAGGTATATATCTTCATATTTAATACTTCTCCAAAAACGCTCAATCATCACATTGTCAACCCATCTTCCCTTGCCGTCCATACTGATCGTAACGCCTGCATCCTGCAAACAGTCTATCCACTTTTCAGAGGTAAACTGGCAGCCTTGATCTGTGTTCATGATCTCCGGTGCTCCAAAATCATTTAAAGCACGTTTTAGGCACAGGATGCAAAAAGCGGTGTCCAAGGTTGTAGAAATCTCCCAGTCTATAATTCTCCTCGAATACCAATCCATTATAGCGAAAAGGTACACATAGCCTCTACGCATTGGAATATAGCTGATATCAGCACACCACACCTGATTGGGGCGAGAAATTGTAAGCCCTCGCAAACGATATGGGAAAATTCCTTCCGGTCCACCAGGAATAGTTGTTCGTTTTCTGGGGTATATAGCCTCAACCCCCATTACCCGCATCAACCGACGGACTTTTCGACGACCAATTTGTTTGCCCGTTAATCGGCGTAAATATTTGAACATCCTACGACTGCCAGCTGCCGGGTCTTCGAGGTGTAATTTGTCGATATTTTCCATCAACGCAAGATTCTCTGGAGATTCACCAGATAACTGGTAATAAACAACCGAACGTGGAATGCCCAGCAACTCACATTGACGCCGAATGCTCAGTTGACAATTCCGCTCTACGAGTTTGGCTTTTTCACGGGAATTCCCAACTGTTCGCACTTTTTTTCGAGGAAATCGACCTCCATCGTCAACTGGCCAACTTTGCGTTCGAGCTGCTGTCGCTCCTTGTCAGTCCCACCTTGTCCTTGCTTTCTTTTGCCTTCAAACAGCTCCGGCATTCGCTCAAGCAGTTCATTTTTCCATTTGCCGACCATGATCGGATGGATCTCAAACTGCTTGGCTATTTCACTCTGGGTTTTCAAGCCCTGGATAGCCTCAAATGCCACTCGGGCCTTGAATTCTGCACTGTGTTTCCGTCTTTGCTTTTTCATAATTCCTCATTCTAACATGGTTGAGGAACTACAGAAATGTTAACTTAGCTACTGGTCTGGATTGGCGGCACCACTTCTCGTTTGCAAGGTTGGCAGGTCAACTTCTGTCAAACATTATGTCTAGCAGCTTTTCTTCCCCAGGAAAGAGGACGGAGTATCTTGAATCAACTAAAATCTATTTTTGCTTGCATTGTTTCTGTTAATGGCGGGCTTCACCTTTTTCAAAAGATTGTTATGGATTTTTTTTCACCATGTTAATTATGGGAATAGTAGCATTGCTTATTTTGTATATATGAATGTCATATGGTTTAAAAGTATCAAAAAAAGCATTGTCTGAGGAGATTATTAATTTATTTTCTGAATAAATTAATATATTTTGGTTGAATTCCACATTATTATTTATGCTAAATTTAATATCGTTTAACGTTGAGTCATGGTTGCTAGACGCAAATATATAGATGTCATTTCCAAATACCTTTGTGATAAAGTCTATCTTTTCGTTACCGCATGCAACTAGATTAGCGCGAATTGGTTGGAGTAGAATTTCCTCGATGGTCATTATTTCATCTGAGATTCTCTTTAAATCAGGGTAAGCATTTGAGTCACACGGAGGTGTTGCGCAATTATCTTTATAAAAATACCTGTATTCAAGTCCTGTTGAACTTACAAAACCCCACCATAAGATACCATCAGCACCGGATATAATTGCTTTCCATGCCATTTTTTTTAATTCGTCATATGAAGGGTAAACTCCGCGATATTGCCATAGCTGCAACACAGCCCAGTTGGGCCTTGAGTTATGCGTGACTTTGTCTATGTATTTCGTCCACTGGTTAACTTGGAAGTAATATGGTGAGGTTGTGTCTCCATACAAAAAATCTCCTGGCCGCAAGCCTCTGCCAAGCGGGTATGGGTCTGCTGCAATTACATCCAACAAATCTCTCCATTTTGTCGCTGTACCCACGTTGTACATTACTCCGACTGTCGGGTGGTATTTGTCATGTTCAATAAACACCTCCCTTTGGTCCCATGCCATGCCTTCAGACAGCCATCCTGAACCGTTGTAAAGGTCCGGCTCATCCGCAACATACCACCCAAGAAAACCGTCGCTCTTTGGGTAGCTAGCGTAGACTTGCCACATTTGCGCATCGGTTAGAGAAGAAAACACTGATGGCCTATCACTTTTGCCAGTATAGAGATGATTGGTTATATGGAGATGACTTGCACCGTGATCGTCAAGTTGTTCAGCCCAAGGGTTAATACTGTCAAGAGTGGAGTCATAAGTGCTTGTGTCGTCATAGCTTGAGGTGGACGAGTTATATCCTGGATTAGCACCAGACATTGGAGAATAATAAATAGTGGCGTTAGCAGATATATCCTGATAGTTCTCAACGGTTTGCATTCCATTGAAACCATCGATATCATCAAGATATCTACTTTTATCGGTAAACACACCTCCCTGTGTTCGAATACCGCTGATCCGATCATACACGCCATAGACAAATCTACGTTCTCCGTCTCTAACTAGCTTGTTGTCACTGTCAAAATAGTAATTAAGCCCATCTCTGACTGTTTTGTTTTTGAGAACAATGCGCCAGTCGGAGAAAGTTGATGCGACAGAAGAATCTGACTTCAGTTGTAGTTCAGTTTTAAACAGCAACTCGTCGTCATTTGAGTAGCTGGACGCGTCAAAAGAAAAGTCAGCTACACCATCAGCAAAAGTTGAAAGAGTAATTGTATCCTCAAGCGTATCAGTGCCGCCAGCAACCACTTTGTAGACGGTAACAACAGCTTTGTAGTTTGTAAGGGCAGCCCCTTCTGGTGCCTTTGCCTCCACTACACCTGTAACTGTTTGCGACCAGTCAGACCAGAGGTAGCCCCTAAAGTTAGGGTGTTTTATGAATGTCCTGACGGTAGGAACCACTGGCAACAGTTCGGCATCGTCAAAGTACCACGTTCCCGTTGCAGTCCCCCTGTAAATCCGATACTGCAAAGTGTCGCCCGCCATACCTTCCATTGTGTACGAGGGGTCAAGAAGATCAACGGTGTTCCACTGCTCAAGGGTCAAGTTTCGCTGATCTTTCCACTCTGTCGCGCCTGTTGCTGCATAGGCAATGATGCTGCCAAACGAGGTCGTTCCTCTTGTTAAATTGTATATACCTACAATAACGTTGCCTGTGGCGTCAGAGTCAGGGTATATTTTTATTTGGTATTTTTTTGCACTAGCGTTTATTTTTAAGTTATTTTGGTATGTTATGCCAAATTGACCTTTGCATCTTAAACTGCTCCGCCCAGTTGCCGCTTTTTCGTTTGACAGCTGACAATCGCTTCCAATTATCCAATCGGAATTAGTCTCAAAGCTTGAGTTTTTAACTACGTTTTCAAAAATTTCCCATTTTGTAGGTTCGCTATCTAGCCCCCCAACACCTTTCAGGGCTGCGAAAGATGGCTTAACAAAAACTAAAAAAATAACTAGAAGGGTTATTGTTCGCATGAAATCACCCTGAATGTTAAGTCAAGTGTTGCGGCAGGGTTAGGAGTGAAATCCCAGTTGCCGTCATAGTTAGAGTCGATACCAGCAGAGCCGTTACTGTAATCAGCAGAATCTCTGTCTCTATTACTTATAACCGCTCTGTAGTTGTAAATATTATTTGATGATTTTATCAAGAAATAATATTGTGAATCTTCTTCAATAAATATTGGTGAGCTGAGATCAAAGGCGATGGGGCCAATGGATCCTTTAGGTAAGTTGTAAATAGATTGAGCAATAGGGTCAGACTGGGCTCCTTCTGTAATTAACCGTAAGTCATTGTCACTGTCTAGCCTCAATGTAAGGGTTTGCTCTGAGCTGATTTCTGTTTTTAAATTAAGCTCTATTGAACAAATATAGGAGCTATAGGTAGGCTTGAAGCTCTGTCCTCTAGCGAAGTTAGCATAAATACTTGTTCCTTCCCCATTTTGGTTTATCTGTTCAGTTACAATAGCATTTTTTTCATAAACTAGTTTTTGGGTAATTGATATACCTCCAGCGTTATCAACCACTGTTAAGGTGGCAAAATATGGAGATGTTGATTCAAAAGTATGAGTTTTTATCATGCCAAATTCTGTTGATTCATCCCCCCCCCATTTCCATTTATATTGGACTATTTGTCCATCTTGGTCAGAAGAATTGCTAGCGTCAAAAGTATATGATTCGCCAACCTTCGTATATGTAAATTTGGCAATAGGGGGTTGGTTTGTTTCATCTGCGTCAGTTATCGAAACACCTGTGAGGTTCACTGGCAAGTCCTCTGCGGCTTGCGTGATTACTGGTGCAGTTAAAATACATGTGATTAGAAAACTTCCTATTAGATAGGAATGGCTATTCTTTTTCAGGCCTAAGTGTTTTTTTGATTTGTTGATTCTATATCGCATCTTGCCCTCGTTTCCTCTGTTTTTTTAGGCATTCATTTATTGTGTCAATTGAAGTTGGTTGGAGAGGTTCGTCTCTTCACCTAGTATAGTTACAGCCGTCATTTGAAATGTATACGTATCCGCTTCTTGAATTTCGCAACTTATAAACCTGGATGCAACATCTGATTCTTCACAGACGGCCTCTCCATTAACATGCATTCTAAAGCTGGAAATCGTATCTTCCAGTTCACTTGGGAAGTCCCAGTTGAATGTGACTAGTTTGGTGATGCTTCCAGGTTGTTCTTTGCTTGTTAGTACGAGGTAGCCGATAACCTCTTTTGTATGGCTGACTTCGTCGTTTTTAGATTGCTCTTCCTCCACTTTAACCTGTAATCCTGTTTCGGTGGAGTTTTGGATTCTCACTGTAGAGGTATCACCTCCGTCAGTTGTCTGCATGTCACCGAACAGGAATGGGATTTGTTCGGCCGTTGTTTGGTAGGTAATGTCATACCAGGCATGTGTTACTGCATCGGCTGTTTGTCCGGCTTCAAAAATTATGGAGTCGATTGTTCCGCTTCCAGGTTGCCATGCAATATAGTTGATGGTTTCATCGACATGTTTGTTGGTATTTAATTCTTGTTCTCGGAAGTAATAATCAAAGCCTGAGGCCGATATTTTTCTGATTCTACCACTTATGGTTTCTGTTTCGTTTTCGGTAGCAACGGTTGTCATCACAACTGGTACTTCATTAAATACTTCTTGGAAACTGTTCGCTTTAAAGCTTGTCGTTCCGGTGAAGGTGCCTGCTTCTATTATGTTGTCGTCCACATGATGGTGACCTTTTTCTATGGCCAGGTAGCTCACAGTTTCGTCAGCGTGATTGCCATCAAGATAGTCCCATTCTGCAAATTTAATTTCAAAGCCAGTTGTGTCAATATTGCGCAGGCGTATCACCCCTGGATCACTGCCGTTAAAGGTCGGAGGACCTGCTATGATGATTGGATCAGTAAAGGATTTCTCAAGTTCTACCCGCTTCCAGTTTGAGTTAACTGCTACTTCGCCGATCTCGATCGCAAATGGTGCGTCCTCCTCAGCAGGGTCAACTGTGATGGTTGTGCTGGCGGTGGCGGTCATGCCTTTGTCGTCCATTACCTGGAGTGTGGCTATGTAATCCGCCTCTGTGGTATACGTATGGGTAGTCGAAATACCGCTGGCAGAGGATCCGTCACCGAAATTCCAGGTGTAGCTTGCAATTGTTCCGTCGGTGTCTGTGGAGCCGGATGCACTGAAGCTGACAGTTAAAGGTGCCTTGCCGGTTGATGCTGTTATGCTGATAGCTGCAACTGGCGGTTGGTTCGTCTCTTGTACAGGGGCGGTCGCTATAATCGGTATACTGGTCGTGCTGGTCAACCCTTGGTTGTCTGTTACCAGGAGGTTTGCAGTAAATGTGCCAGCATCGGTAAAGGTGTGGCTTACCTGCTTGCCAGTAATTGAAGATCCGTCACCAAAGTTCCATGTGTAGCTGCTGATGGTACCGTCGCTGTCGCTGGAACTTGAGCCGTCAAAAGTAATGGTTAATGGTGCTTCCCCTGCGGTTGCAGAGGGGGTAATGGCAGCAATTGGTGGGGTATTGACTATGACTGCTTCGGTTACAGTAATTGTTGCGGTGTCGCTGCTTGTGTTGCCGTTGTTGTCGGTAATGGTCAGTTTGGTAGTATAGGTGCCGGGGAGGGTAAAGGTATGGCTGGTATTATTGACATCTGCAGTGTCCCCGTCACCGAAAGACCATGCGTAGGAAGTTATGTCGCCGGTTGAAGACGAACCATCAAGAGCGACGGTCAGCGGTGCTGTACCTTCAGTTGCATTTGCAGTTATTGCTGCCAGGAGTTGGGTAGTAGCAGGGGTGCTGTCTTCTGTGTAAGTGAGTGTGTTGGATAGGGTTGTTTCTGTGCCGTTTATATCCACTGCGGCGATGGCAAAGGTATTGGTGGAGCTGGTAAAGTTAGCGGTGCAGGTGAGTGACCGGTCTTCCGGGTTGGTTGTTTCGCAAAGGGTACTGCTGTTGTGGTATATTTTAAATCCGGCCAGGTCCGTTGCGGCAGGGTATTCCCAGCTAAAGGCGACCTGTTTGGGGTTAAACAGGGTGGGGTATTCGGTTGGGTCAAAGGTAAGGATATTGGACGGTGCGCTTTCGAGACCATTGGTGTCAACTGTGGTCATGGAAAAGGTCATTAAGCCGTTAATGAGATCTGCGTTGCATGTGAGGCTTGTGGCTGTCGGTTGGCTTGAAGCACAGAGAAAGTTGTCATTCAGGTAGACGCGGTGTTCACTGAATGTATCGGTTGCAGTGGTGGTTTCCCAGGTAAAGGTGAAAGCATGGCTGCCGCTTGTCTCAGGCTCAGGAGTCTCGTCAGGTGGTGTTGTCTCATCTGCAGCGGTGAAGGGGAACGATGCTGAATGCGGGCTTTCCGAGCCATCGTCGAACAGGGCTGTGAGGGTGAAGTTGGTTGTGTCTTGTTCGAGAGACACGGAGCAATCCATGCTTGTCGCAAGGGGATTTTGGGTTTCACAGGTGAAGGTCCCTTCTTTGTAGAGTCGGTAGCCGGTTACAGCAGGTTCACTGGGCGGCGTATAGCCCCATTCGATGTGGATGGAATGGTCTGCAGCTGCAACCATGGTGGCAAAAGTGCAGCAGGTGATAGTGAGGAGTATTTGCAATAGTTTTTTTAGCATCGGGCTTCCTAAACTCTGAGAAGTTAGTCTCCGTTAGCTAGTGCCCATCCATAAAGGGTATTTAGGCCCGATAGCGGCGTTATGTAGAAAATTTTATCCTCGAAGATAAGCGAACGAAGTGAGACTTCGATATTGACTATATGTCTGTGGTAAAATTTTCAACATGCCTAGCTCTCGAACCAAAATCCTCCTTTCTGAATAGACACTAATTGGGGCTATGAAAAAAGTCTTCTGCTGTCAGGAAGCATTTAGCGTGCCAATTGTGCGCTGTGGGGAAAGTCTTTTTATATTAAGTGGTTAGTTGTTTTTGAGGTTGTTTTTTATGTTACGGTATCGTAATTGAGTCCTTCTTGGTTACATTTTATTCTGTCGTCTGTCGGTCAGCGGGGGTGTGCAATAGCCCATTTTATCCATTCGTATTGGGAGGTGGAGAGGTCGTCTTTTTTATGATCAATAAACTTGGCGAGTGCCTCGGGTGAATCAAAGGAGATGGAGTAGTAGCCGGTTGTATAGGCGCCTCGTCCAAGGAGGGTGGTGCTGCCGGTGTGCTCTATGCCGACCATGAGGTCATGGTTTTTGTAAATAATAGAGTCTGCGGTTTTGGTGATGGTGCCGTATTTGGTTTCGCTGTAGAAACGATAGGTGAATCCTGCCACTGCTACAATCATTACCAGGGCAACGGTGGAGGCTATTTTTGCCCATTGGGCATAACTTTGGGGGTTGAAGATGTCACGCACAGAGAGGGGGATGTGTTTTTTTATTGCCTGGTTAATGTCGTTTTGTCTTGCCAGGCATGGTTGCACTGCTTTGCCTGTGAAATTTTCTATGTCCACTATGGCTTCGCTGTCTGATGGATCAGCCATTGCCAATTTGAGAATGTTTTCCTTGATGGTGCCAAGCGGGAAAACTTCATATTTTTTGCAGAGGTAGCGCGGTAAAATGGTTTTGGCCTTTTCTGAAAAATTTTGATTTAAATCAAGTATGGGAAGGGCAAATTGATCTGAAAGGGTCTCCAGCAACTGGTCACTTGTTATTGCACCCATCTGCACGAGGATTCTACCAAGTCTGCGATTGCCGCCGACCTGCATTTTTAAGGCTTGTGCGAGTTCTTCTTCAGTAATGAGGCTGGCTTGGATGAGAAACTCGCCGAGACGTTGTTTAGTAACCATAATGATTTTCCTAAAGAAAGCGGGAGGTTAAGTGTTCGTTTGGTAAAGCAATGAGAAGGGAGAGTGGTACCCATCCCCTTTGCTTTTTTAGTATATGGTATGGCGAGTGGCTATTACAAGGTAGAAAATCGTTTTTTCTTGAGCGTTACAGCTGGATGGGCACAGGAGGAACTGGTGCACAGTTTGTTAACAAGTGCCCGTCCATAAATGGCCTTTTTGCTCAATTTCAGCGTTGTGCTCCACTTGTAAATATCAGGTACCCTATTACTTCTGTTGTGTGATTAACCTCGCTGTCTTTTGATTGCTCTTCTTCTACTTTTACTTGGAATCTTGTCTCTGTTGGATTCCTCATTCTCGTCGCAGAGACGTCGCTGCCGTTTGTGGTCTGCAGGTCTGCAAAAAGGAAGGGGAGTTGTTCGGTTGTGTTTTGAAAGTCTACATATTCCCAATCATGGGTGATTGCATTGGCAGTGTAAGAGGCTTCAACGTTGATTGCATCTATTAAGCCGTTACCTTCCTCCCAGGCCAGGTAGTTTACGGTTTCTTTTGTATGGGTATTGGCATTGGCTTCCTGCTCTGTGAAGTAATATTGAAAGCCGGATGATGATACATTACGGATGCGGCCGGCTATTGTTTCCGGTTCGTTGATTGAGGCAATGGTTGTCATTACTATGGGTGTATTGGAAAACGTCGTTTGAAAACTGGTTGTTTTAAAGCTGGTTGTGCCGGTTAAGGAGCCTGCTTCTATGGTGGTGCCATCCACAGTG
Organism: Desulfogranum marinum; assembly: GCF_963675105.2. Classification (NCBI taxonomy): domain Bacteria; kingdom Pseudomonadati; phylum Thermodesulfobacteriota; class Desulfobulbia; order Desulfobulbales; family Desulfobulbaceae; genus Desulfogranum; species Desulfogranum marinum. The sequence continues at coordinate 398,446 of NZ_CAXXRO010000003.1, read as the reverse complement.
TGGTGGCCTTTTTCCACGGCCAGGTAGCTCACTGTTTCTGTGGCGTGGTAGCCGTCAAGATAGTCCCATTCCGCAAATTGAATTTCAAATCCAGTGGAGTCTATATTACGCAGGCGTATCACCCCCGGTGCATTGCCGTTATAGCTTGGGGGGCCTGCGATGATGACCGGATTGGTAAAGGAGTGCTCAAGTTCGACTCGCTTCCAGTTGTGATTCACTTCTACTTCACCAATTTCAATGGCAAAGGATACATTGTTCGCCCCAAGGGTACTACTGGTTGTTGTGCTTGTGTATGTATCGGTGGCTGAAGTGGCACTGGAACCTGAACTATCGGAAGTAACGGTCTGCGCTGTTTCTGTGGTATCAGAAGTGGACGTTTCAGTGGTTGATGGGGTATCGCCTGCTGCAACTGCATCGTCAGCAATTGTAAAGGGAAAAGGGGTAGAGTGTGGGCTCTCCGAACCATCGCTGAAGGTGGCTGTGAGGGTGAAATTGGTGGTGTCTTTTTCCAGCGACACTTGACAGTCCATGGCTGTGCGTTCAGGGTTGCGGGTGGAACAGGCTAATGTGCCTTCCTGGTAGAGATTATATCCTGAAAGTGATGGCTCGCTGGGTGGGGTGTAGCCCCATTCGATATGGATGGAATGGTCGGCGGCTGCTGCCATGGTGGCGAAAAGGCAGCAGATAAGCGTGGTGAGAATTTGGGCTGGATTGTAGAACATGATGAGGGCTGGAGAGGTAGAAGATTATTATTGGGTTTTTATATGGGCATCAGGCAACGCTTTTTAACATAGCATGATGTGTGCCAGGTGATGTTGAAAATGATGGTTGAACGAGTGAAGGTGCTCGTCGGCTATGCAGTCCGATCTTGGATTGTTGGCCTTTTGGTTTAGGTGAAACATGAAAAATGAGGGAGACTCGTGTGGGGCGAGAGAAAGAAAGGTTTTACCAATCATGACAATTTATTGAACGTGTAGCTGTTATTCATCTAAACTCACTGTTTAGGTTTTTTCTGACATTGGCGGCCTTGGGGTTGGCAATTCTACCGCATCTGCTTTGTTATCGAAGGCTTGAAGTATTCATATACGTCTGCGCCTCGATCTGCAAAAAACTTCACTGCTGAGAAATCTGGGCTAAAATCTCCGGCAGGTAGCGTAGACTCCGAAATTGCCAATTGCAGGGTTTAGGCATAACTAGAAGGGCTTTCACGAAAGGCTTTAGAAACTAGGGAAAAGGTATTATATTTCTCTTAGATGCTATTCTGACTCAGCAACAGATCAACCGCCTTGCAACCACGAGCGAAGCCAGGCACTAAGCAGAGGTGAGGTATGCAGACGCAAACAGTTAAAGAAAAAATAGCCCAAGTCGTTTTGTCTCAGCCGGAAGATGCCACCTACGATGAAATTATGCGGGAGTTGGCTTTTGAAAGGATGATAGATCACGGTTTAGGGGATGTTCGTTCCGGTAGGGTGATTTCCAATGATGACATGGCCCGGTGTATCAAGCTATGGCAAAAATAAGATGGTCACATGAGGCCGAGCAATGGCTACGCGAGATTTATGAATACATAGCGCAAGACAACCTCTCTGCGGCTAAGAAAGTTGTTTCCGGCATCTATGAAAAGGCGCAAATACTGACCGATTTTCCGGAGATCGGCTACAAGTATCGCGACGAACCGGAAGGGGAAATCCGCATTCTCCTTTATGGTCATTATCGAATAGCGTATATCATTACCGACGAATACATTGATATTCTTGGCGTTTTTCACGGGGCAATGGGTATAGAAAGATATTTGCCGTAAGCAAAGCCAGGGGAGCGGCTGAAGTTATGTTTTTTTAGTTGGTTAGTCGAGGGGGAGAATGTTCCCATGCTCTGGGCCGAGCATGGGAAGCAAATTTTACGAACCGACAGTGATTTCAGATTTTATTTTTTTGAGCATTTTGTCGCCAATACCTTTAACATTGGTGACATCTTCCACTGTTTTAAACTTTCCGGCCTGGTCGCGATATTTGACTATGGCTTCGGCTTTAGCCTGGCCGATACCAGGCAGGGAAGTGAGCTCGTCCACCGTTGCGGTGTTGATATTTACCTTGGCAAGAGCTGCCACAGCAAAAAAGAGAACAAAGAAAAGTGTTAGGGTGATTTTTTTCATGTAAACCTCCTGATGAAATGATGGATAAAACGACTTATTAGCTTCCTACTTCGAATAATCGTATGGTATGGAAAAGTGTGTTGTCAAATTTAAAAATCGCAGTTACAGTGAGTTAGGACGTGGTGATGTTGGGATTTGCGTTGCAGGACTAAGCGTTTTTCTGGATTGGTGTGGTGTAAAAAAAAATGGAGTAAGGCATTTTTATTTCTGATTACGTGCAAAACTCAGCCAATTATCTACCGAAACAGACAGAGGACTGATTTTATTTCTCTTTTAAACCCGGGAGACAGATTAATTTTCATAAAAAACCATGAAAAAAAATCAGTCCCCTACCTCAGTACTGAGAAATTTAGGTAAGCGAAGACTCCGATCTGTCTCCTGAGTCCAAAGAAAAAATGGCTGAGTTTCATGGGTAATCAGATTTTTTTTTGGGGCGCAAATGTGCTCGGTAGCTATTTAGTGAAATCTACGAATGCCTCACTCGCTGATTGTGCTATACCTTTTATTTGATTGATTTTAAAAATCCTTCTTGTACAATGTGTACAAAAAGTACATAAAGGGACAAGCTATGAATAAAACTATTACAACCGCTGATGCTAGAAAAAATTTTGCGGCTATTGTTAATACCGTTGCTTACGGAAAAGAACCTGTGGTTTTGACTAGAAGGGGGCAAGAAATTGCTGCTTTGATCTCTATTGAAGAGCTTCAGTTGCTTCAGAAAATTGAGGATCATATTGACATTGAAGATGCCCAAAAAGCTCTTGAAGCCCCTGGTGAGAACATTTCTGCAGATGCTTTTTGGAAGAAACTGGGTCTTTAACACGTGGTATACACTGTAGAGTTTCGTCCTTCGGTTTGGAAAAATGTAAAAAATATACCCAAGAAGGATTTGGTAAAAATTAAAAGGAAGATCGATGAAATGTGTTCGAGCTTGCCGGATCCAGCAACCACCAAAATGAGCGGTAATAATGCTTTTCATAAAATAAGGTGTGGTAATTATCGAATAATTTATGAAATCCATGAAGATTGTCTAGTGATTTTAATTGTAAAGGTAGGTTATAGAAAGGATGTTTACCGCGATTTGTAAGGACCCATTTTTACACATCAGTGTTAGTCTATCTTTCTGATTTCTGATTACGTACAAAACTCAGCCAATTTTTTTTGGGCCCGGGAGACAGATTAATTTTCATAAAAAACCATGAAAAAAAATCAGTCCCCTGTCTGTTTCGGTAGATAATTGGCTGAGTTTCATGGGTAATCAGTTTCTGATTTGTTTGGCTATTATTTTAACGTCCTTGTTAAGGAGGGGCTGTGGATAGTTTATCGTCGGAATTCTCTGAGAGCTTGATCGTTCATTTTAGAAGAGCTGAGCAGCTGCGTAAACAAGCTGTTGACCTGTTTTCGCTTGATTTGAACATACGTCAGTTGTGTGATTTGGAGCTGTTGCTTAACCGGGGGTTTTATCCTTTAAACGGCTACCTGAATCAGCAGGATTACGAAAATGTAATTAAAGGGATGCGTCTGTCCAATGGCGATATTTGGCCCATTCCCGTCTGTTTGGATGTTGATGCTGCCACTGCTGCAAAGCTTGCCAGTGGCCAACAGGTTGCCCTTAATGATCAGGAAGGTTTTTTACTGGCGATATTAACGGTTGGTGACGTGTGGCAGCCGGATAAAATACATGAAGCAGAGGCGGTGTATGGGACGGCTGATGCTCAGCAGCATCCAGGAGTGAAATCGTTGCTGCAACAGACTGGAGATTGGTACGTCAGTGGAACGGTTGAAGGGGTTACGTTGCCGATCCATTATGATTTTCAGGAGTTGCGGCTAACGCCTTCTGAAACCCATCGTCGTTTTACACAATACGGTTGGCGAAGGGTGCTCGGCTTCCACACCAGGGAGTATTTGCATTGTGCCCACCGTGAAATGGTTTTAGCTGCAGCCCGCGATATTAGTGCCACCCTGTTTCTCCATCCCGTGGTAGGGCTGGAGCATCCTGGAAAAAGAGACCATTATACCCAGGTGCACTGTTATCAGGAGTTTGTACAACATTTTCCTGCCAATATGATACTCTTTGGCATTACTCCAATGGCTGAACGTTTTGCCGGGCCGCGGGAAGCATTGTGGCATGCCATGATTCGGAAAAATTTTGGATGCAGCCATTTTATGGTTGCCGATACCCATGGCGACCCTTTTGCCGGTTCTGATCATGAACCTTTTTACCCGAAATACGCGGCGCAGGAACTGGTAGAGGAGATGGCTCCAGAGACGGGCATTGCCATGGTGCCTGAGCGGGCCATGGGTTATGTGGAAGACAAGGCGCAATACGTTTTTCTCGCAGATGTGAAGGATGATGAATCCGTAAAAACCATCACCTCGGAAGAGTTGAAAAGAAGGCTGGAGTGGGGGCGCGAGGTACCTGAATGGTATTCCTATGCCAATGTTGTTAAAGAGCTGCAGAAAGCCTTCCCGCCGAGATCCAGCCAGGGATTTACCGTCTTTTTGACGGGGCTTTCCGGTTCCGGAAAATCGACCATTGCCAAGGTGTTGATGGTTCGTTTTATGGAGATGAGAGATCGTCCGGTGACCTTGCTGGATGGTGATATCGTCCGTAAAAATTTGTCATCCGAGTTGACGTTTTCCAAAGAGCATCGTGATCTTAATGTGACCCGTATTGGGTTTGTTGCCAGTGAAATTACCAAAAACGGCGGGATAGCTCTTTGTGCACCGATTGCGCCTTACGAGGCCCCTCGTACTGCTAATCGCGAGCTCATCAGTCGGTATGGCGGGTATATAGAGGTGCATGTGGCCACGCCGCTGGAGGTGTGTGAGCAGAGAGACAGAAAAGGGCTCTATGCCAAGGCGCGCAAGGGGATAATAAAGGGTGTAACCGGTGTTTCTGATCCTTATATTGTTCCGGAGAACCCTGAGCTGACCATTGACACCAGCCAATTGACCCCGGCAGAGGCGGTGCAGGAAATTATGCTGTATTTGGAAGAACAGGGGTATACGCGCTGATATGCTGACACGATGAACGCTAGACTTGCTGAATGAAAGTATCCCTTTTTTTATGCGTCATCCTTGGCGGGGTGGCTCCTTTCTTTTTTTTCGGTGGTCCCGGCTATCATTCACCCCAATCGTACAAGGCCGCTTGGAACCTTGGCCATATCTTTTTTTTCAGTGTTGTCACCATCCTCTTGTTTCCCTATTTAATTCGCTGGAAAAGGCAGTGGCATGAATTGCAACACCTTTCGGTGGTGTTTTTTCTTGTGCTGGTGGCGGGCGTGCTGGTCGAATTCTTGCAAATGTACAGCAGTCACAGATCCCCTGATGTGTATGATATACTGCGTAATCAGCTTGGCTGCCTGGTAGGGTATACTCTTATCACTTTCAAGTATAAAGCAGCAGCGGCAAGATGGTGGGTATGGCCATTTCGCTGTTTTGTTTGTGCTTGCCTGCTTTTTGCTCTGTGGCCGCTTACCCGCAGCCTTGTTGATGAACATGTTGCGCGAAAGCAGTTTCCGGTGCTTGCAGATTTTGAAACACCTCTGGAACGGATGCGCTGGATGAATTCCAGGCAACTCAAAGTTCAGGAAAAAATTGTGCGGCATGGTAAGCGGGCGGCCCAGGTCCGGTTGACCACCGCAACCTACTCCGGCACCACCTTGTTTAATTTCCCACATAACTGGTACGATTACAGCATATTGCATTTTAGTGTTTATAATCCTCTAGAGCAGCCACTTAAACTCCACTGCCGCATCCACGACACACGGCACAAGGAGAGCGGTTCGGCCTTTTCTGATCGATTTCACCAAAAATTTACCCTGCATCAGGGGTGGAATGATTTGCAGGTGTCGCTGAAGGAAGTAGAGCAAGCACCCAAATCAAGAAATATGGATATGGGGCAGATTGAAAATCTCGGCTTTTTTGTTGTCCGCCAACCGGAGCCTCGTTTGATGTATTTGGATCATATCTATCTCAGCAGGTAATACTAGCCCACACTTCTCATGAACATTTTTCAAAATTCAAAAATACTGTTTCAAAGCAAATGGATGGACTCAGCGAACAAAGGCGCCAATTTTTCTCAATGTTCACCAAGGGTCAGCCCAGGCGACGCCATCTTCGGCAGTATTTTGGCAGTGAACATAGGCAACTATCGGAGTCTCCGCTACCTGTTCACGGCCAAAAACTTTGAACCTGTCGCCGCCTGAACTGATGAGAAATGCAGGCTAGGAGGCCATCCGAGAATGCCCTTTTTCCCCATATCTGAATAAAAAATATTATTCTCGGAGAACCCCCTAGTGCGTTTTTATCGACCTCGGTCCTTTTTTTCCCTTCTTTTGCTCGGCTTTATTCTGGTCTCCTTGCCATTGCTTGTTGCCCTGTTTAGTTCGGTACAGATTCTAGACGGTTTGGTTCAGCAGAGTGCGGTCGCTGTTTTTCGCTCTGTCAACCGGGTGGAGAAATCACGTCAACTCATTGATTTATTGCATGATCAAGAACGTTCTGCACGTCTGTATAATGTGCTTGGCGAGGCCAGTCACCTGCAGAATGTGAACGCGGTTGAGGCTGAACTGGAGAAAGTACTCCGTCAGTTTTCTGCAAGTAATAAGGATGATGACTTGCAATTTCTTATCCAAAGTCTCCAGGCAAAGGCTCAACACCTGGTTGCTACTTTAAATTTGTCTACCGGCGGGCCGGAACTGAGAAACAAAACACAGGAGGCAGCCCTTTTGCTCTACAGCGAAGTGGTTGCTGTGGCCGGGCAGCTGGAAGAGCTCAGCAATGCGTTAATGGGCAGTGAGGTGGACAGTATTAAGGAGAATGTTCAGCGCAATAAAACAGCGTTGATATCGCAGGTATCTGGAATGATTGGGTTTAGTGTTTTGCTCATTGTCCTTTTTATTGCTCTGATTGTCAAACCGGTCGCCCAGATCGACAAGGGGATTGATCGCTTGGGAGGGGGAGATTTCTCAACCCCGATAGTCGTGTCTGGATCTCGGGATTTGGAGGCGCTGGGTGAGAAACTGGACTGGCTGCGCAAGCGCCTGGATACCCTTGACAAGGAAAAGGTCAAGATGATAGCGCATATTTCCCATGAGTTGAAGACCCCCCTGGCATCCATCAAAGAAGGGGCTGGATTGTTGAAAGACGGGCTGGTCGGGCCATTAAGTTCCAGCCAGGAAGAAGTGGTCACTATTTTAGATAATAACTGCCATAAGTTGCAGCGATTGATTGAGAATATCCTGGATTTTAATATGGCTGAAGCCAGGGAGGCGCCGATTGACCTGGTTGAGACCGACCTTGGCATGCTTATAAACGAGGTGGTTGTTGATCATCACAACCCCATGCTTGCCCGCAATATAGCGCTTGATCTTGCCCTGGAACCTGTGAAGGTTTCCTGTAACCCCAAGCAGATAAAAACCGTGTTTGATAATCTGGTGGCCAATGCCATTAAATTTACCCCGGATAATGGGGCGATCCATATCTATATGCGGAAAAAGAACGATAAAATTAATGTGATTGTCGAGGACACCGGCCCTGGGATAGACGAGGAGGACCGGCCCCAGATATTCCTTCCCTTTTTTCAGGGAAAACCACCTCAGCAGTCTACGGTTAAGGGTTCTGGTCTGGGACTTGCAATTAGTAAAGAATATATTCAAGGATGCGGTGGTACGCTCCGCTTGCTCCCGAGTAGTTCCGGAGCTCGATTTTCTGTAACTTTACCCTGTGTTAAAGGTGTAGCTGTATGAAATGGTGGAAATTTTTCAGTCTTTTTTTTCTTTGTCTGTTGCTTGCCGGGTGTGCGGGGTTGTCTCCTCATTCGTCAGCCCCCAAGGGGCAGCAAGCGGCAACGGTTATTTTTTCGCCAACAGACTGTGACAGCCTGCTGGCATGCCTTGAGGAGTCTCGTGAGCTTTCCCGTAATGATTTTAAGGCCTACTACAAGCGTGTTGCTTTGGAGGTGGACAAAGACGTGTCCGGCAGCCAGTTGCAGCTTATCTGCTTGAGTCTGCACCATTATGCAAGCTACAAGCAGTTTAAGCGCGGAATGGGCATGATCGAGGAATATATCGAATTCCATCCTGAGGAAAGGCAGAGTCTGCAGGGGCTGTATCGCTTGGTGGAGCGTATTAATCAGGAAAAGATTAATCGTTGGTCCCAGCGTAACCGGTTGATGGATGAAAAAGAGACGCTGGAGGAGGAAAATCGCGAACTCTTTGACACTGGTGCTGCTCTCGAGAAGCAAATTGAACAGGATAGCAAACGCATCAGTGAGCTGGAAAAACAGATAGAACAGCTCAAGAATATAGAGAATATAATTAAAAACAGAGAGTTATGAGACCTCTTTACATCTGCAAGGCAAGAAGAAATGAGTGATAAACAATATAAGGTCCTGTTAGTTGATGATGAGGCCGATCTGCTCCGGTTATGGAAATTAAGGATTCAGTCCAACGGGTATGACGTCTCTGTAGCAGAATGCGCAGAAGAGGCGTTGGCAACATTTGCAGCGATAAAGCCCGATGTGGTTTTAACGGATTTACGTATGCCGGGTATCGACGGCATGGCCCTGTTCGAGGAAATTCGAAAGCAAAATAAATCGATCCCTGTGATCATTATTACTGCTCACGGTTCTATTCCTGAAGCGGTTGAGGCGACCCGTCAGGGTGTTTTTTCTTTTTTGACCAAACCCATTGATGGGAAAGAACTGGTTGAGGAAATTGAAAAAGCTATTGAAAGTACAGCTGGCCCTCGCAGTGAGGTGCGGGGAGAGCGGGAGGAGTGGCGACAGGATATTATTTCCCGTAGTACGGTTATGGAAGAGTTGCTGTCCAGGGCGAAACTGGTGGCGGAAACAGATTCAACTATCCTTATCCGCGGGGAAAGCGGGACCGGCAAGGAGTTACTCGCCATCGCTTTGCATAGGGCCAGTAATTACCGTAACGGGCCGTTTATCCCTGTAAATTGTACGGCCATCCCCGAAAGTTTACTGGAATCCGAGCTGTTCGGTCATGTAAAAGGGTCTTTTACCGGTGCATCGAAAAGTTATGCCGGGCTGTTCCAGTCTGCCCATGAGGGAACCCTGTTTCTTGATGAGATCGGCGATATGCCGCTGCATATCCAGGTTAAATTATTGCGGGTTCTGCAGGATCGTCAAATTCGCCCTGTTGGGAGTGCTCAGCCGGTGCCGGTCAATGTACGCATTATTTCCGCGACCCATAGGAACCTGGAAGAGGCGATTCTGGAAAATCAGTTTCGTGAAGATTTGTTCTATCGGTTAAATGTGGTGAGTTTAGAGCTGCCGCCTCTGCATAAGCGTAAGGAGGATATCCCGCTCCTTGCAGAGCATTTTGTGAGTATTTTAACTGCCAGGGGCGATGGGCAGTTGAAAAAGTTTACCCCGGAGGCCATGCAGACCCTGCTCGATGCCTCGTGGCCTGGTAATATCAGGCAGTTGTATAATGTGGTGGAGAACGCCGTGGCCCTGGCGACTTCTTCGTTTATTACCGAAGAGTTACTGTATGATGCCATTAAAACAAATCAGAAGAAAATCGTTCCGTTGGCAGAGGCCAGGCGGCAGTTTGAGCAGCAGTATTTGATCCAGTTACTGCAGACAACGCGTGGTAATGTTTCGCAGGCTGCTCGGCTTGCTCATCGGAATAGGACTGATTTTTATAAGTTGCTTAATAGGCATCATATTGTCCCCTCACTCTTTAAGTCGTGACGCAACTGTCCAGCAGCACTCCATCTGCACACGATTAGGCCTGAGAACATAGCTTTACTATGGTTCTCAAACCTAATCGTGCACATCTGGAGCACTGCTGAACAGTTGCGTTGTTGTTGCTGGTTGCTGTGTGATGGTGATGGCGGACACTGCGGAGCCTGCGCTACCTCTGTACCCGGTTACGCATGACCGCATAGGACAGCTATAGCGGTCATACGTAACCACGCAAATTTGGGCACCTTTGACGACTTGCAGCTTCGAGGCATATGGTATTCTGATTACGTACAAAACTCAGCCAATTATCTACCGAAACAGACAGGGGACTGATTTTATTTCTCTTTTAAACCCGGGAGACAGATTAATTTTCATAAAAAACCATGAAAAAAAAATCAGTCCCCTACCTCAGTACTGAGAAATTTAGGTAAGCGAAGACTCGATCTGTCTCCCGAGTCCCAATATAGTGCCCTCACTTTTTAAGTCGTCAAAGGCACCCACGGAGTCTGCGCTTATCCACCCTACGCGGCTGATGAGAAATCCGGGTTAGATTTTCGCTGAATAGTTGCGTCGTTATTGCTGGTAATGCTGCGAGGGAAACCCGATGTGAAGGGTTTTGCGTATCTTTTTTGCGACACTATGGGGCTGTGGTTTTAAAAGAGACACAACATCAGTAACTTGTTATGTCTTTTTTTTGCGACAAGGTTTTTTTGCCGGCTGCTGCTTTGGTTGGCACCGGGGGCAGCAGAATGTCGCTCTTCCTGCCAGTTCGGTTTTGAGGACAAGGCTTTGGCACTGAGGGCAAGGGGTATCTTTTTTTCCATATACATTGAGCTGAAGTTGGAAGTACCCGGGTTGTCCGCTTGACCCTAGAAAGTCTGAAATGGTTGTGCCGCCGGCTGCAATTGCTTGTTTAAGGGTAGACTTGGCTGCTGCTACAATCTTTTGCCACTGTTTTTTGGTGATGTGCTGCGCTGGGGTGTTGGGGTGGATGCCTGCTTTAAAAAGGGTTTCATTGGCGTAAATATTACCAATCCCGGCAACGTATTTGCTGTTCATCAGAAAGGGTTTTATTGCTAGTTTTTTGTTGCTTGCCAGTGCTAAGAGAGATTGAGGTGTAAATTCTTTTCCTAGTGGTTCCATCCCTTCTTTGGCAGAAAAATCGCGTTCCATTTCCTCGGCTCTATCCGGCGGCCAGACCGTTACGCTGCCAAATCTTCTGCTATCGTTAAATCGTAATTCTTTGCCATTGCTCAGCGACAGCGCCAAATGGTCATGCTTCGCTTTAGGGATATCTTGTTGCAGAAGGCTCAGTTTGCCGGTCATCCCAAGGTGGACGACCAACACTGCCTTGTTTGTCATTCTGAAAAGAAGGTATTTCGCCCTGCGGTCGATGGTCGATATTTCCTGTTGCTTGATGCTGCGTTGGAGCAGTTGAAGCGGCATGGGGGTGCGTAATTTTTTTCCGCTCCACCATATGTTGATGATTTTCAGGGTGGGTAGATGGGGCAGGAGGCCGAGCCTGGTAACTTCTACTTCCGGCAGTTCAGGCATGAGGTTGTCCCTCCGTGCATCCGATTACAAAGTCGTTAAAGGTTGCGATTTTCACTGTGGTGGACGAGTGGCAATTCCCAGTAACATCGCAGTGTAGTTTCCACGCCCCTGCGCCTGTTGTTTCAACTTTCACCACCTTTGTGCCTGTGAAGGTTATGGGTTGGTCATGGAGTAAGCTTTTTTTCACCGCCTCCTTAGCAACCCAGATGATGGTAAGGGTGAGGAGGTGCTTTTCCGAGTCGCGGAAAAGCGACTTTTCGGTTTCGGTGGTGAATTTTTCGGCAACATTCAACATTTTTGAGGTGACCTGTTGGATATCAATACCGCAGGATTGCCTGGGTGAAACATATGCCGCAGCATACCCTTTGCTGTGGCTGATGGAAATAGAGAGAGGGGTGGAAAATTCCGTTTCCAGATAAGGCCGCCCATGTTCGTCTGCTAATATTGAGAAGGTGTTTGGGGCAAGAGGTGTTTGTTTTGTTTTTTTTCGGAAGAGCTCAAGGCCATATTTAGCAGCCAGTCTGCCGCCAAGCCACTCGGCGTATCGTTTCTTGTAGGAGAAATTTGCCAGCTTGTGCATTTCAGCAGAAGAGAGGTTTGCTGCAAACAAGGCCGGAAGTTTTTCCTCGGGGTGCAGGTCGTCCAGCAGGGAAAGATCTGCCAGGGCAATGGTTGCATTGTCTGCTGCGAGCGATGTATATTGGTTGCTAAGTTGCTCCATTTTTTGGAAAAACCGCACCTGACTTTTTGCTGACATATCCCTTTGTTTATGCTTATAGATTGTAATTTTCAACGTATTTATTATCGTGCGCTGTCGTCGGTCAGAGTATAACTTATTAAAATCTGATTACCCATGAAACTCAGCCAATTATCTACCGAAACAGACAGGGGACTGATTTTATTTCTCTTTTAAACCCGGGAGACAGATTAATTTTCATAAAAAACCATGAAAAAAAGATAGCGTAGACTTCGATCAGTCCCCTACCTAAGTACTGAGAAATTTAGGTAAGCGAAGACTCCGATCTGTCTCCCGGGCCCAAAAAAATTGGCTGAGTTTTGTACGTAATCAGATATTAAAATATAATCAACCCTGTCTACTATGCCTGTTTTTACCGATTTTTCTTTGTTTGATACTATTGTTGGCGTGATATTGTTGTTTTTTTTGGTGCGGGGGCTGTGGATAGGTTTTGTCCGTCAGTTGGCTGCGTTTTGTGCGTTGGTGGGTGGGTACTGGCTGGCAGCACATTACCACGGCGAAATCGCACCTTTTGCGGCACAGTTTCTGGAAAATCCAAAATTGATTTTTATTGTCAGCTTTGTCTGTATCTTTCTTGTTGCGGCAATGGCCTTTGGCCTGCTGGGCAAATTGCTTCGCCGCGTAATGGAGATTACCTTGATGGGCTGGTTTGACCGGCTGCTTGGTGGGGGGCTCGGTTTGGTCAAGGGGGCTGTTGTCACCTCGCTTTTGTATATGTTTCTTGCCTCAAGTCTTTCCGGTTCAAATGATGTGCTGCGAAAGTCCTTAAGCGCACCATATCTGGAATTAGGTGCTGTTCAGCTGCAGGCGCTGATCAATGACCCGCGGTTGCGCGAATATTTTAAACCGAAAAAACCTGCCATAGAGGCACCCCCAAAGAAAGGCACCTCTTCTGCCAAGAAAAGCAGCAACGGTAAAGAAAAGTAAATTATTTACAGGCAGCTTCAGCCTCTTGGATCAGGGCGTCCCTGTGCTGGTTTGCAAACTGCTGGACGTCCTCTTTCCAGTCTGCCATGACATTGATGCCTGCCTGCTTGAGTCGATTGTTTTCCAGTATAGAGTTCGCAGGCCTTGCTGCAGGGGTTGGGTAATCGGCTGTGGTACATGGTTCCATGGAGTAGGGAACGTCCATGCAGTCTAAAAAGAAGCGTGCTCCCTCATACCAGGTGGAGTAGTTTTCCGCACTGGCATGGACAATGCCCGTTATTTCGTTTTCAAGCAGGACTTTAATCTGAGCGGCAAGGCGGTGCGACCAGGTTAATGAGCCGTATTGGTCATTGACTACCCGCATGGTACGTTTGGGATCTGCAATAGCCAGGCGCAGCATGGTCTTGAGGAAATTTGGTCCGCCAAAACCATAGAGCCATGCTGTGCGAACGATCAGGTGGTTGGGCACGGTTTGGACAGCCTCATCGCCTTTGAGTTTGCTTTTTCCATACATTGAAAGGGGCGTAGTCTCGGCGTCTTCGAGGTATGGTTGCGGTGCCGGACGTTTTCCCATCGTAGACGTAGTCGGTTGAGATCTGGATGATCCGGCTGTTGTACTTGTCGCATTGTTCTGCCAGCAGTTGCGGTCCGTGGGCATTCACCTCCATGCAGCGTTGCTGGTCGGTTTCGCAGGCGTCAACAGCGGTGTAGGCTGCACAGTTGATAACAGCCTCGGGCTGGTGGGTGGCAAAAAGGCCTGCTACTTGGGGCGCATCGGTAATGTCGACCTCCTGCACATCACAGCACAAAACAGTGTGCTGAGGCGTAAGTGTTTGCAGGCAGTCTTGGCCAAGTTGTCCGTTGGCGCCGATTATGAGAAGTTTCATGGAAGGTATCCTTATTGGAGGTCGGCCACAATATCCATCAGGTATTGGCCGTATTGGTTTTTCATCATAGATGCTGCGAGCTGTTCTACCTGGCTCCCGTCAATGTAGCCGAGGCGGTATGCAATTTCTTCCAGGCACGCTATTTTTAACCCTTGTCGATCCTGAACTGCCTGGACATAGCTGGAGGCCTGCTGCAGGGATTCGTGGGTGCCGGTATCCAGCCAGCAAAAGCCTCTGCCGAGGAGCTCGACGGTGAGCTTCTTTTGCTTGAGATAGTGGTTGTTAATGTCTGTGATTTCCAGCTCGCCCCGGGCAGAGGGCTTGATGGATTCAGCAATTTCAACAACCTGATTGTCGTAAAAGTAGAGGCCGGGTACCGCATGTTTTGATTTTGGTCGGTCAGGCTTTTCTTCTATGCCTATAACCCGGTTGTCTTTATCAAATTCGACCACACCGTAGCGCTGAGGATCTTTGACCAGGTACCCGAAGATGGTTCCCCCCTCCTTAAGGTGACTGCACCTGGTGACAATTTCGGCAAATCCGTGGCCGAAAAAGATGTTGTCGCCCAGAACAAGGCAGACTGAATCATTCTCAATAAATGATTTCCCGATCAAAAAGGCCTGGGCAAGTCCCTCGGGGCGTGGTTGCTCGGCATACTCGATGGTTAAGCCAAGGTGACTGCCGTCACCAAAGAGTTCGCTGAAGCGGGGGAGATCGTGCGGGGTGGAAATAATAAGGATATCCCTGATGCCCGCAAGCATCAGGACCGAGAGCGGGTAGTAAATCATCGGCTTGTCGTACACCGGGATCAGTTGTTTACTTATAACCCGAGTGAGAGGGTAGAGGCGGGTTCCAGAGCCTCCTGCCAGAATAATGCCTTTCAACGTGCTTTCTCCTGTTTTTAAGGGGCACGCCCCATTTTTGGGGGACGCTTTCCTTATTAATCTATGAGCCAATTGATTTACTGCCTTTTCGCCCAAACTCTCGGAGTCTTCGCTTACCTGACTTTGAACGAAAATTTTCGTAAATCAACGGACTCATCTATGCTTTGCAATAAATGCCGGAAGTGTGATACGTTTTATGTGATACGTTCTATTTTAAGCGTGCAGTATATGCTTGATATGCTTTTGTGAGCCTGTTTATTTACTGTCTTTTCGCCCAATCTCTTTGTTCTGCTGAAAAAATAATCCTCGGAATATCAAATATATGCCTGTGGTTATTTTTTCAGCATGCCTCGACCTTGAACGAAAATCCTAGTAAATCAACAGACTCTTTTATGTCGGTACATACTGTATTTTCTCGTTTCTTTCAAATATCATTACCAAGGGTAACTCCATTGAATAACGTGCCTACCTGTTTTACTGCTTATGATATTCGCGGCAAAGTGCCAAGCGAGTTGGACGAAAAGCTGGCAGCTTTTATCGGGCTTGCCTTTGTTGAACAATTTTCCGCTAAAAAAATAATAGTCGGCCGTGATATGCGATTGTCCAGCCCTCTTTTGTCTGCAGCTTTGTGTGAGGCTGTGCAAAAATATGGGGTAGATGTGGTCGATATTGGGCTGTGCGGGACCGAAGAAGTGTATCACGCTGCGTTTAGCGGGGTGGAAAACGGCATTGATGGTGGGATTATGATCACTGCCAGTCATAACCCTGCCGATTATAATGGCATGAAGCTCGTTCAGAAGGAGGCAAGGCCGGTTTCCGGAGATACGGGGCTCGTTGATATGGGTGCCAGGGTGATGGACCAGGAATGGAAAGATACCATTTTACGGACTGAGCCCGGCCGCATTGGCACATATGTCCGGAGGGAGGATAAGCAACCGTATATAGGTCACCTGTTGGGCTCAATTGCTGTTGATCGTCTGCAGCCCATGAAAATAGTTGTTAATCCTGGAAATGGATGTGCCGGGCCGATCATTGATCTGCTTGAGTCGTCGCTGCCTTTTACCTTTATCCGAATGAACGAAACACCGGATGGTACATTTCCCAATGGTGTGCCCAATCCGCTCCTGCCTGAAAAAAGAGCCGCTACTGCCGATGCGGTCCGTGCACATGGAGCCGATCTCGGCATTGCGTGGGATGGTGACTTTGACCGGTGCTTTTTTTATGATGAAAATGGACGATTTGTTGAGGGGTATTACATTGTTGGTTTGCTGGCAGCAGCTCTGCTTCAACAGCATCCAGGGGCAACGATTCTTCATGACCCCAGGTTGATATGGAATACCATAGAGGTTGTTGAGGCCGCCGGCGGGGTTCCGGTCATGACTCGTACCGGCCATGCTTTTATCAAAGAAAAAATGCGTGCCTCTGATGCTGTGTATGGGGGAGAGATGTCTGCCCATCATTACTTTCGTGATTTCGGCTATTGTGATTCAGGCATGATTCCATGGCTTCTGGTGTGCGAGTTGATGAGTACGCAGCAGCAAAAGCTGTCCGCAATGGTAGACAGCGCAATGGCCGCATTCCCGGTGAGTGGGGAAATAAATTCGACCGTGGCGGATCCTGACCAGGTGATAAGAGCTATCGAAAAGAAATATGCCGATGGAGAGGTTGATTACACTGACGGGATTTCCATCAGTTATCCTTTGTATCGCTTCAATGTGAGAAAATCAAACACTGAGCCGGTGCTTCGTTTAAATGTGGAAACACGTGGCGATGCGGAATTACTTGAAAAGATAACCCAAGAGTTGCTGCAGCTTATACGCGGTTGATGTATACGCAGTTAACATACAAATATTAGAGGTATATTGTGGCTATTCAACCCATTATTCTTGCAGGGGGCACAGGCTCCAGGCTGTGGCCCCTGTCCCGTGAATTATATCCAAAGCAGGTGATTAATCTTACCGGCGAGCTGTCTTTGTTGCAGAATACACTGAAGAGGGTGGCCGAGCTTCCCGATATCTTGCCACCGGTGGTGGTTGTGGGGGAAGAACACCGTTTTATGACGAAAACCCAGGTGGAAGAGCTTGGTGTTTTTCCCGAGTACCATATTGTACTTGAGCCGGTTGGTAAGAATACAGCCCCGGCTATATGCGGAGCTGCCAGGTTTGTCGCCCAAAATGGTGCTGCAGATGATGTTCTTTTGGTTCTGCCTGCCGATCATCTGGTCACCAAGCTGGACGCTTTTGTCGAGGCCGTGGCGGCGGCGGTGGAGCTCGCCGGGCAGGGTAAATTGGTCACTTTCGGTATCGTACCCGACCATCCGGAGACTGGGTATGGCTATATTGCTCAAGGGCAAGGGGCAGAGGTTGAACGTTTTGTGGAAAAGCCGGATCTTGCAAAGGCTGAGGAATATATAGCCAGGGGCAACTATCTGTGGAACAGCGGCATGTTTGCCTTTACTGCGCACGCCCTTATTGAAGAAATGGGCCTCCATGCCGGCGATGTTGTTGCGTGCATGGAGGCAGCCGTTTCCGAGGGCAAGTTTGACGGGGTTTTTTTTCGATTTGATAAAAAATTAATGGCAGATTGCCCTGCAGATTCCATTGACTATGCGCTGATGGAGAAAACCAGTAATGCTGCAGTGGTGAAAGCAGACATCGGATGGAGCGATATTGGTTCCTGGCGCACTCTGTGGGAGGTTGCAGGGAAAGATGAGCAGGGAAATGTCGCCAGCGGCGATGTTATTCTTGAAGATGTTGAAAATTCATTGATACGCTCTGAACACACGCTGGTTGCCGCCGTAGGATTAAAAGACACCATGGTGATTGAAACGGCTGATGCCGTTCTTGTCGCCCCTATGGATCGTTCTCAGGATGTGAAAAAGATTGTTGATCGATTGAAAAAGGAAAAGCGGGGAGAATTTCAGGTTCATAAAACCGTTTACCGTCCCTGGGGTTCTTATACTACTCTGGAGCTGCACGACAGGTTTCAGATTAAGCGCATTACTGTTAACCCGGGAGCAAAACTTTCGTTACAGATGCACCATCATCGCCATGAACACTGGGTTGTTGTATCGGGGACGGCAGAGATCGTAAATGGTGATGAGTCGATCTTGCTCCATGAAGATCAGTCCACCTATATACCCAGTGGCACTAGACATCGGTTGGGGAATCCCGGCGTTATTCCGCTGGAACTCATTGAGGTGCAGGTCGGCAGCTATCTTGGTGAAGACGATATCGTCAGGTTTGACGACGAATACGGTCGTTAGCGCTTCGGGCCAGGAAGGGTGGAGCTTAACCTGGGTTTCGAGTAAGAAATCCAGGTTAGCCCGGTTAGTTGGTAACGCCATCTTCCGGCTCAAGATCTGGTTGCTGGGAGCCCTTGTAATGTTCATGGAAAGCGTGCACATATTCATTGAGTATGGCCCGGTCGTTTTCTGCAACATGGAAAAATTCAATCCCATTCTGGTGGCGCTCTGAATCAAATGTCGTATAAATGATTCTTCCCATAATATTCACCAGATTTTCTCCAAGCCCCAAGGTAATCATGACCTGCTGCCCTTGAGGCAGTGGGATGTGGGTTTCCATGAGGATGCCTCCTTCGCTGACATTAAGTGTCCGCGCCATGGAGTACTCACCTTGGCGGCCCTGTTGGTCAACCACAAGATAATCGAGCAGATTTAATGATTCCGGTCTGATGTGATGCCTTCGTTCATTACTCATGGAGCGGCCTTTTCGAGGTGTTTTCAGTCTTGCGAAGATGAGGCGGTAGAGAGCAGGTTGCCTGATGGTACCTTGCTTTAGCCTCTCATCACTCTGATTATTCAATAAAATACTGTTTCAACAATAGTAAGTATCCCTTTTTTTTTCCAGTCCTAAAAATAAAAGCAAAAGAATTAAATCTGTCCCCTTTATTTCTTTTTTAAATTGTCTACCGAAGCAGACAGGGGACTGATTTTATTTCTCTTTTAAACCCGGGAGACAGATTAATTTTCATAAAAAACCATGAAAAAAAATCAGTCCCCTACCTCAGTATAAAGAATAAAGGGGACAGATTTATTTTTTAATCTTTTTCGGGCGCCCTGGCCCCTTGTTGGAGAAACGAATACCGTGCTTTAAGAAAATTTCTTCACGAAACCGGTGGGTTCCTGTCAATTGACCACGTTGTAGAGAATCACGGATAAGCTTGAGTTCATGATCGGGCACAGTTCCAAAAACATACTCTGCATATGCTGCCTGCCTTTCACTTTCACTACTTCCCAGCGCCAGATAATTTGTATCGAGATCGACGACCAGGTCCTTTTTCCCTTCCCCTTTACAGGGGTAACTCGACCATTGGTATTCGGCAGGATGAGTTACCATGCCGGCACGTAACGGATTCAACTCAACATAGCGGCAGCAGGCTGCTAAATATTCCTTTTGTGAGACGATGCTGGATTTATACCTCCCTTCCCATAAACTACCGGTACGTTTTTCCAGCTTGTTGACATACCTTGTCTGACGGCCGGCAACGTGTTTCATCAACAGGGAAAGAGACTCTGGGTTTGCACCAGGATCAATGACAAGGTGGACATGATTGGTCATCAGGCAGTAGGAGTAGATCTTGCATCCAAGCTCCTGCTTAAAATAGATAAGATTCTCACGATAATAGTTGTAGTCATCGTCGGAGGAAAAAACGATTTGACGATTATGTCCACGCTGGACAATATGATGTGGCGTGTATGGAAGAACTATTCGTGCTGATCTTGGCATAAGATACCAGTACATAAAAGGCAGGTAATTGGCAAGTAAGAAATAAATCTGTCCCCTTTTTTATTTGATGAAAAATCCGCGCTAAATGTTACGAAAATGTATGTTTGGGGTTTTTGTTATACATAAATGTACAATTTTTATGTAGCTGGTTTGGTGCTTTTTGTTTGATTGTGCAATGTTTACGATATGTTAAGTTTTTATTGGCCGTTTTGGCATGTTGTTTGATATATGTAAGGAAGCGCATACAAGGGTAGACAGCGTGGAGCTTGCTTTTGTGAAGCTACTTTGTTTGTGTTTTGAGGATGGAGGAAATGGGGGTTTTCTCCTTTTTTGTACCTTTTTTTAGGCTGTTGGGTGGAGAGTTTTTCTAGAAAGTCGGTGGGTCGATCCAGTGGAAGACGGCCTTTCGGCTGGAAAAGCGACCTGTTTTGTGTGGAAAAATAGAAAATAAATTACAAGTTTGTTGAAATTTGTTAAGGGGGGAGTAATGATTAACGCTGCTGATACAGCTTTTATTTTGGCTGCTGCTGGTCTGGTTTTGTTGATGACGCCGGGGCTGGCTCTGTTTTATGCTGGTATGGTGAGAACTGAAAATGTGTTAGCCACCATCATGCAAAGTTTGATCATGATTTCCCTTATCTCTTTAGAATGGGTCTATATAGGTTATACGATGTCTTTTGGGCCCGATGTGGGTGGGGTTATTGGAGATTTTTCCCATTTTGCGCTCAAAGGGGTCACTAATGCACCAAGCAGTGAATATGCGACAACCATACCGCAAACAGTTTTTATGATCTATCAGTGCATGTTTGCGGTAATCACACCGGCTCTGATTACCGGTGCTTTTGCTGAGCGTGTTCGCTTTGCTCCTTTTGTCGGCTTTAGCGTTTTGTGGGCAGTTTTTGTTTATAATCCTGTTTGTCATTGGATTTGGGGAAGTGGTGGCTGGCTTGGTAAAATCGGAGTTTTGGATTTTGCTGGTGGCCTGGTTGTGCACGCAACTTGCGGCATGGCAGCTCTTGCAGCTGTTATGGTTATCGGCCCGCGAAAAGGCTATGGTCACACCCATTTTATGCCGCACAGTCTCCCTATGACCATGCTCGGCACCGGCCTGTTATGGTTTGGCTGGTTTGGTTTCAACGGTGGAAGTGCTCTTGCGGCAGATGGTGTCGCGGCCACTGCTTTTGTGGCAACCCATTTGGCAGGCATGGCAGGCATGGCTATGTGGACGCTTATGGAATGGGTGAAAATAGGAAAACCAACCACGCTTGGTGCTGCTTCCGGAGCTATATCAGGCTTGGCTACAATAACCCCTGCTGCAGGTTTTGTCGGTCCCAACAGTGCTATTTTTATTGGGCTGATTGCAGGAGTAGTGTGTTATTATGCTGTTAATTTTAAAGCGAAGATGAAATTTGATGACTCTCTCGATGTGGTAGGTATCCATGGGGTGGGAGGTGTTACCGGAACCTTGCTTTTAGGTATTTTTGCTTCCACCTCGGTAAACCCGGGAGGGGTTGACGGGGTTATCGCGGGATCTTTCACTCAGCTCTTTATTCAAATGCTTGGTATTCTGGTTGTTTGTGGGTACGCTTTTGTTGTGAGTTGGATTATTTTGAAAGTTGTAGATATGTTGATAGGTCTTCGTGTAAGCACGGAAGAAGAAACGCAAGGACTTGATTTTTCCGAACACTCAGAAACCGCATATAACTAACATCGTAACTATTCATCAGCACTCCAACTCTCCACGATCTGCCCGTCCAGCATACCGATGTGTATAGCTGATCGGTCAGCTTGTGGATATTTGGAGCACTGCTGAACAGTTACAGTTCGCGGTCGATTGACAGTTTTTAGATCTTCGTTGAATAGTTACCTGGAATCCAGCAAAATTAAGTTTGATTGCTAATACGCTGATAACCAGCTGCAAGAGGGGAAAAAGGTACGCTTATGAAAAAAATAGAAGCCATTATTAAGACTTTCAAACTCGATGAGGTCAAAGAGGCATTAACCGCTATCGACATTACAGGGATGACGATTACGGATGTGAAGGGATATGGCCGCCAAAAAGGGCATACCGAAGTCTACAGAGGTGCCGAGTATGTTGTCGATTTTATACCTAAGGTAAAGTTGGAAGTTATTGTGCGGGACGACGCGGTAGATGACGTGGTTAAGGTTATTGTCAAGGCAGCTCGTACTGGAAAAATTGGTGATGGGAAAATTTTTGTGCTGCCCATAGAACAAGTTATACGGGTCAGAACCGGCGAGGTTGATAACGAGGCTGTATGATGGTGACATCTCTTCGGTCACATCAGGATGCGTTGGAAGAACTCTGGCGGCAAGGGCTCAGCGGTAATACGTTGCTTCGGCAGTATACTGAACGAGTTGATGCGTTTATTACTGAGTGTTTCCAGGAGGCATCGGCTCTTCTTAAACTGAAGGGCCAGGTCGCTGTTATTGCGCTTGGGGGATATGGCAGAAGCGAGTTGTATCCATTCTCCGATATAGATCTTCTCTTGTTGCATGACCGACGCTCTAAAAAACAAATCCAGTCCTTGTCGGAATCGGTTCTTTACCCGTTATGGGATGAAGGGTTGGATGTCGGCCACAGCGTGCGAACGATTAAAGATACTCTTCAGTTTGCCAGGGAAGATTTTATTTTTCAGGTGGCCCTGCTTGATGCGCGTTTGATAACCGGATCAGTACCGCTCTTTGATGAGCTTAAGCAGGCGTACGGGAAAAAAATTCTTGAAGGAAAGCGTTCCGCCTTTGTGGGCACAATGGAGCAGTTCTGCAAAGAGAGGCATGATAAATTCGGCAGCCATGCCTATCACCTGGAGCCCAATATTAAAGAGGGTAAGGGGGGGATGCGTGATATTCAAGCCATGCTGTGGGTTGCGAAAGCTGTGTATGGATTGACGGATCTTGATGCAATCGAGGCCTCTGCAATGATTAGCCCTGAAGATCGCCGGTCCCTTGAAGCATCCTGGAATATGCTGACAAAGATTCGCAACAGGTTGCATTACCTTAGACGTCGTAAGGACGATCAGCTGATCTTTGACTATCAGGAAGAAATGGCTGATGCCTTTGGTTACCGGGAAGCAGATGGAATGCTCGCCGTGGAACATTTTATGGGTGATGTGTATGGTCATTTGCAAACAATTGCGGTGGTGACGGATCTCTTTTTTGAACATGTCCAGGAGCTCCTCGGTGTTGTAGAGAAAAAAGGGCAAGAAAAGCAGCTGGAAAAATTTATTGTGCTCCGCGGTGGCTATGTGCGTTTTGCTGAAGCGGATTTGACGGAGCACCCATATCTGCTGATGCGAATTTTTCTCCAGTCCGGACGCACAGGAAAACCACTCCATCATCTCGCCAGACGATCGATAACCAGTCATCTCCATCTGGTTGATGACCGGTTCAGGGCCTCTAAGCGGGTAGGGCGCATATTTTTTGCAATTTTAACTGAGAGTAAGAACGTTTTTTCCGTGCTGGAGAGCATGCTTGTTTCAGGGTTGCTTCCATTGTACATCCCTGAATTCGGATCGGTAGAGTCGCTGGCGCAGCATGATCTTTATCACGTATACACTGTAGACAGGCACCTCCTGCAGACGGTGGCGGAGTTGCATCAATTACGGGAAGAAATGGGTGAGCTTTTTGCTTCTTTGCCGGAGCCCCACCTACTTTATCTGGCCGCCTTGCTACATGATATCGGCAAAGGTAAGCAGGCTGATCATAGCGAACGGGGAGCGGTAATGATCGAAGCCGTGGGCAAGAGGCTGCAGTTGAATCAGGAGCAGCTTGCCACACTTGCTTTTCTCGTTCGCTACCATCTTTTTATGCCGGAAAATGCACTGCGCAGAGATCTAAGTGATCAGGATTTCATCCAACAGACAGCGGAGATGATAGGTGATACCCATCGGCTTACCATGCTGTATCTCCTAACCATTGCCGATTCTAAAGCGACCGGTCCCTCGGCATGGTCCAGTTGGAAATCGAGTTTGCTTTCGGACCTGTATTTTGGGGTGAAGACATGTCTCGATGCAGGGTGTGATCAAGGAGATGGCAGTGGAGAGAGTGAAGAGCAGGGCGCAGCCTGGTTAAGAGAACAGTTAAGTGAAAAACTTGTTGATTCCGATATCGCAGGTCTGCATATTGAGACATTGCCTGATGATTACCTGTTGGCGTTTACGCCGGAACAAGTGAGCCGGCATTTGCAGACTCATCAAAAGTACTTTAACCGTCTGCAGCAGCAGGTATTACTTTTTTCTTCAAATGAAGGCCCTTCCTGGTCGTTATTGGTGATGGGCAGAGACAGGGCAGGGCTGCTGACTAAGCTGTTCGGTGTACTTGCTTTGCATAACCTTTCCGTTTTAGCAGCCCATATCTTTACTTGGCCTGATAATACGGTTGTTGATGTGCTGGAGGTGACTTCGTCGGTAGGGAATGATTTTGAAGAACATGACTGGCCTGCTGTTGAGCGGGATTTTAATCTGGCAATCAATTACCGGCTGGATCTTGGCGCTCGGCTGCAAAATAAAAAGCAACCCTTTGGTATGGGGCGGCCGGGAAACGTGCAGCAGTTGGAACATAAGGTGGTTATCGATAATGACACCTCTCAAAATTTTACCATCATTGAGGTGTATGGGAGCGACACCCCCCTTGCCCTTTATCTGTTAACTCAGATTCTGTCTGACTTTAAGTTGACTATCGGCAGGGCTCGTATTGCAACGGAAATTGAACAATTGATTGATATTTTTTATGTGACAACCGAGGACGGTTCAAAATTGCTTGATCCGCTGGTTCTTGGAAAGGTCAGAGCGGCCTTGCATGATTGTGTAGGTGTGGACGAGGAAGAGGTATCATCTGCTGTATGAACGTGCAGTTTTTAATATATTGGAAAAAATTCGGTGTATTCCGGATGTAATTAATTACCTAAATTTAAGGAGATGAGTTATGACCCGCGATGAGATAATGAAAATTATTGAGGAAAAAAATGTAAATTTTTTCCGCCTTCAATTTGTAGACATTTTTGGGTTTATGAAAAATGTTGCCATTCCAAGGAGTCAGATAGAAAAGGCTCTTGATGGTCAAATGATGTTTGACGGTTCTTCCATTGATGGGTTTGTTCGCATTAATGAGTCTGACATGTATTTGAAGCCTGATTATGACACTTTTACCGTTCTTCCTTGGCGTAACGCACAAGGGAGTAACGCGGCTCGAATCATCTGCGACGTGTATAAATCAGATGGAACGCCTTTTGAGGGTTGCCCTCGAGTGAACTTGAAGCGCGTACTGGCTGAAGCCAAAGAGTTGGGCTATACGATGAACGTCGGGACAGAATGTGAATTCTTTCTGTTTGATAAGGATGAAGAGGGTTTTTCCACCACCGATACGAATGATGTTGCCGGCTACTTTGATGTAGACCCTGAAGATACCGGTATCAATTGTCGTCGTAAGATTATTGAAACTCTGGAAGAGATGGGCTTTGAAATTGAAGCCTCTCACCATGAAGTTGCAGAAGGACAGCACGAAATTAACTTCAAGTATGCCGATGCGCTGGAAGCCGCAGACAATACCTTGACATATAAATGGGTTGTTCGATCTATTGCTGATGAGTTCGGATACCATGCCACCTTTATGCCCAAGCCTATTTTTGGTATAAACGGTTCCGGGATGCATACCAACCAGTCTCTTTTTAACCTGGATGGAACCAATGCTTTCTATGATGAAAATGGTCCCCTGCAATTGAGTGAAGTAGCTTATAAGTATATTGCCGGTATCGCCAAAAATGCGAAAGGTTTTGTTGCTGTAACCAATCCTTTAGTCAACTCTTATAAGCGGCTTGTAGCTGGTTATGAAGCACCGGTATATGTTGCCTGGTCTGCTTCCAACCGTTCCGCCCTTATTCGTATTCCAGCATCCCGTGGCATGGGAACAAGAACAGAGGTTCGTTGTCCTGATCCTACCTGTAACCCATACCTTGCCTTTGCAATGATGCTCAGTTCCGGTCTTGATGGTGTTAAAAATGATTTGCCGGCACCGGATTCAGTTGATCTTGATATCTTTGAAATGACTCCTGCAGAAAAGGAAGCCGCTGGTATTGATAGTTTACCTGCAAACCTTCAGGAAGCTATTGAAGAATTTAAGGCTAATCCTATTTCCAAGGAAGCCCTTGGCGAACATATCTTCGAGAAGTATGTTGAAGGCAAGGAAAAAGAGTGGGATGCGTACCGAACCGCGGTCACTGACTGGGAATTGCAGAACTATCTGGATAACTACTAGGTCGTTCTTCTATAGACCTTTTATTTTTTCATAGTTGACAAAAGGCGGCCTGCAATGGGCCGCCTTTTTTTATTTAAGGTAGGGGAGGAGTCTTGTGAAAAAGCAGATTGCATGTTGAGCTGAGTCTATTCGTACCCATTGTCGGGTAAGCTTAAACCGGAAACTGCCTCTGCTCGCAGATGGAAATCTATGTGCGTAGGAGGATTCTTCAGAGTTAAAAGTGTATAATAATGCTTGAGCAGCTAGTTTCAGATAGGGAAAATAGAGGTCGGTTTTTTTGTTGTCACTCAGGAATCGTGCCAGCGAGTATGCAGCAATCAGTCCTTCGGATCGAGCTCCATCAGGGTAAGCGTGTTCTCCGTATGTATAGTAAAACATGCCGGGGTAATCAGGATAAGGTGAGTTGTTATTTTTGTACATGTGATTGATCATGGCCAAGCTGTCGTTATGCACAAAATCTATATATGATTGTTGTACTTTTCCCCCTGTAAGAATCCACGATTCAACTGCCTGCATCAGCCATCCGTCTGAGGGAAGATTGTGGAATAGGTGGCTGTACTTTATCGGACGCTTTTTTATCAGAAAATTAAAAGCTAGTTCGCATTTTTCGTAAATCTTTGCTCTTAATTTTGTTTCAAGAGTTTCCATCACCTGAAGAGAAAGAACAAGTCCGAGTAAGGCTTCTCCTGGGTAATAGAAGGAGAAGAGCTCTGTCTTCATTGTTTCTGAGGGAGCTATTAATTCCTTACCATCATTGTAAAGGGGATGGATGAAATAGCCTATCATTTCCCCGTCTTCTTCTATTCGGGAAAGTATATGCAGGATGAGCCCTTTTGTCTTCTTTTCGTAAACCGTATCGTGTGTTGCCTGTTGGTATCTTAGCAGTGCAACTAAAGCAATGCCGGCACCACCGAGTTTCGATTTTTTGTTAAAAAATGGGTAGCATGCTACATCGTTTCCTACTTGATGATACTGAAAGGTAGAGATCAAGAACTCGACGGATTTGCGTGCAGCTGAAAGATATTTTTTATCGTTGGTTAAATCGTAAACCTGCAAAAGAGTAATTGTCCCTCCTGCATGACGTAAGATGTTGTAATAATCACTATTGGGATGCTGAAAATCTTGAGTGCTTCCCGTGGATGCATCGTAATAATAAAGAAATTTTCCGCTTTCTTTTTGATTGGTAACAATCCAGTTCGCGCCTTCTATAATGCAATCGCGTACTGCTTTTTTGTTTACCTTAGGTGGGGTGGGAAGCCCCCTGTACAAGGGAAGTATATTGCTTTTATAAGTTACAAATGCCTTGCTCTGGATACGGTAGAACCTTGTTGGTAGATTCCGAACGATTGAGGCTCTTTCCTTTTTACTTTTAATTTCAGGGATAAGTCCTATTCGCTTTGCCAGATGATTGTACACCTGTGGCATTGTCATCTGGCTTCTTGTGTAGGCGTCTGTCGGCATATAATAAATGGTACGTCCATTCCAGTTAAATGTAAGCCCGTGAATGCCTGGTTCAAGCCTGTTTTCAGTGAGGCCTAGAGTAGTCGTCCTTTTTGGATCACAGCGCTTTTTGTCTATAACTATTTCAAAGAGTATGCGGCAGGCTAGTGGGTTAGTAATTGTAAACTGATTAAACCTTTCATTTTGTCGCAGTTTTTTTACAACTCTATTGATGCTCTCTGCTAGGGTTTCCCTCCTGCTTCCCCATCGAATCGGTTTTTTCCCTTCCTCGAAGAGGGTTATGAAAAGTTGTGAAATTTCCTTTTTAAATTCAAAGGATAAGTTTTTGGGGGGCATCGCAATCTCTACACCTTGGGAAAGGGAGTTGCGGATCATTTTTAGCAGAAGCTGTTCAGCTTCAAATTCCTTCAGAAAGTTATTCTCGTGTTTTTTGCAAGATGGTTGCATGGAGTGCTTTTGTGTGAAATGAAAAACGCCCAGCACTGATAGTGCGGGGCGTTTGCAAGAGATATGTCTAATTATTCATGATCTTCGAATGGGTTAATGAGCATGTCATCCTCGTTTCCGCCTTCAAAGTTATCATGTTGGTCCTCTGAGTCCGGATCCTCACCATAACCATTGCCGCGAGTAAACAAGCCTTGCCAGCCGTTTCCTCCGCTATGGTCATCCCCTTGGTTACCATCGTTGCAATCCTGATTGCCAGGTTTTCCTCCATGATCATTATCCGAGTCATTATCGGAGTCATTATCGGAGTCGTTATCCGAGTCGTTATCCGAGTCATTATCGGAGTCGTTATCCGAGTCATTATCTGAGTCGTTATCGGAGTCGTTATCCGAGTCGTTATCGGAGTCATTATCGGAGTCGTTATCGGAGTCATTATCCGAGTCATTATCGGAGTCGTTATCTGAGTCGTTATCCGAGTCGTTATCCGAGTCATTATCTGAGTCGTTATCCGAGTCGGTATCCGTATCCGTATCCGTATCTGTATCCGTGTCGGTATCCGTATCGGTATCGGTATCGGTATCAGTGTCCGTATCGGTATCAGTGTCGGTATCTGTATCAGTATCGGTATCGGTATCAGTATCGGTATCGGTATCAGTATCGGTATCTGTATCCGTGTCGGTATCAGTATCAGTATCTGTATCGGTGTCGGTATCTGTATCGGTATCTGTATCAGTATCCGTGTCAGTATCGGTGTCCGTATCTGTATCGGTGTCGGTATCGGTGTCTGTGTCCGTATCCGTATCGGTATCTGTATCGGTATCCGTGTCGGTATCTGTATCAGTATCCGTATCGGTGTCGGTATCTGTATCGGTATCCGTATCCGTGTCGGTATCGGTGTCGGTGTCAGTATCTGTGTCAGTATCGGTATCGGTATCTGTATCGGTATCCGTATCCGTATCGGTATCGGTGTCGGTATCAGTATCGGTATCGGTGTCTGTGTCAGTATCCGTGTCAGTATCTGTATCGGTATCGGTATCTGTATCGGTATCGGTATCTGTATCTGTATCGGTATCTGTATCCGTATCGGTATCGGTGTCTGTGTCTGTATCCGTATCGGTATCCGTATCGGTATCCGTATCGGTATCTGTGTCTGTGTCCGTATCCGTATCGGTATCCGTATCGGTATCTGTATCTGTATCCGTATCGGTATCGGTATCAGTATCCGTATCTGTGTCTGTATCGGTATCCGTGTCAGTATCGGTGTCTGTGTCAGTATCTGTATCGGTATCCGTGTCAGTATCGGTGTCTGTGTCAGTATCCGTGTCAGTATCAGTATCGGTATCAGTATCGGTATCTGTATCCGTATCGGTATCGGTGTCTGTGTCTGTATCCGTATCGGTATCCGTATCGGTATCCGTATCGGTATCTGTGTCTGTGTCTGTATCGGTATCCGTGTCGGTATCTGTATCGGTATCGGTATCAGTGTCCGTATCTGTATCGGTATCAGTATCCGTGTCGGTATCTGTATCAGTATCGGTATCTGTATCAGTATCCGTGTCAGTATCTGTGTCTGTATCCGTATCCGTGTCGGTATCAGTATCGGTATCGGTATCCGTATCTGTATCGGTGTCAGTATCGGTATCTGTATCCGTATCGGTGTCGGTATCAGTATCTGTATCGGTATCAGTATCCGTATCGGTATCGGTATCGGTATCTGTATCTGTATCGGTGTCGGTATCAGTATCCGTGTCAGTATCCGTGTCAGTATCGGTGTCGGTATCTGTATCGGTATCGGTATCCGTGTCAGTATCAGTATCTGTATCGGTATCGGTATCAGTGTCCGTATCTGTATCGGTATCGGTATCCGTGTCGGTATCTGTATCAGTATCGGTATCGGTGTCTGTATCCGTATCCGTATCCGTATCGGTATCCGTATCGGTATCAGTATCCGTGTCGGTATCTGTATCAGTATCGGTATCGGTATCTGTGTCTGTGTCTGTATCCGTATCCGTGTCGGTATCAGTATCGGTATCCGTATCGGTATCAGTATCCGTGTCGGTATCTGTATCAGTATCTGTATCCGTATCGGTATCTGTATCCGTATCGGTATCGGTATCTGTATCGGTGTCGGTATCCGTATCGGTATCGGTATCCGTGTCAGTATCAGTATCTGTATCGGTATCGGTATCTGTGTCTGTATCGGTATCCGTATCGGTATCGGTATCTGTATCGGTGTCGGTATCGGTATCAGTATCCGTATCTGTATCGGTATCCGTATCTGTGTCGGTATCAGTGTCCGTATCTGTATCTGTGTCAGTATCGGTATCGGTGTCGGTATCGGTGTCGGTATCGGTATCGGTATCGGTATCTGTATCGGTGTCGGTATCCGTATCGGTATCGGTATCCGTGTCAGTATCAGTATCTGTATCGGTATCGGTATCAGTGTCCGTGTCAGTATCAGTATCGGTATCAGTATCGGTATCAGTATCCGTATCAGTATCCGTATCGGTATCTGTGTCTGTGTCTGTATCCGTATCCGTATCCGTGTCGGTATCAGTATCGGTATCAGTATCGGTATCGGTATCAGTGTCCGTATCTGTATCGGTATCAGTATCCGTGTCGGTATCTGTATCAGTATCTGTATCAGTATCGGTATCGGTATCTGTGTCTGTGTCTGTATCAGTATCCGTATCGGTATCTGTATCCGTATCAGTATCCGTATCGGTATCGGTGTCTGTGTCTGTATCCGTATCGGTATCCGTATCGGTATCTGTGTCTGTGTCTGTATCCGTGTCGGTATCAGTATCGGTATCAGTATCGGTATCGGTATCAGTGTCCGTATCTGTATCGGTATCAGTATCCGTGTCGGTATCTGTATCAGTATCGGTATCGGTATCGGTATCCGTGTCGGTATCAGTATCGGTATCCGTATCGGTATCAGTATCCGTGTCGGTATCTGTATCAGTATCAGTATCCGTATCGGTATCTGTATCCGTATCGGTATCTGTATCAGTATCCGTATCTGTGTCAGTATCGGTATCTGTATCCGTATCAGTATCGGTGTCTGTGTCAGTATCCGTATCTGTGTCAGTATCGGTATCTGTATCCGTATCAGTATCGGTGTCTGTGTCAGTATCTGTGTCAGTATCTGTATCAGTATCGGTATCTGTATCTGTATCGGTATCCGTGTCAGTATCGGTGTCTGTGTCAGTATCTGTGTCAGTATCTGTATCAGTATCGGTATCTGTATCTGTATCGGTATCCGTGTCAGTATCTGTGTCTGTGTCAGTATCCGTGTCAGTATCTGTATCGGTATCAGTATCGGTATCTGTATCCGTATCAGTATCCGTATCGGTATCTGTATCCGTATCAGTATCCGTATCGGTATCCGTATCGGTGTCTGTGTCTGTATCCGTATCGGTATCCGTATCGGTATCCGTATCGGTATCTGTGTCTGTGTCTGTATCCGTGTCGGTATCAGTATCGGTATCAGTATCGGTATCGGTGTCGGTATCTGTATCGGTGTCGGTATCGGTATCAGTATCCGTATCTGTATCGGTATCCGTATCTGTGTCGGTATCAGTGTCCGTATCTGTATCTGTGTCAGTATCCGTATCGGTGTCGGTATCGGTGTCGGTATCGGTATCGGTATCGGTATCTGTATCGGTGTCGGTATCCGTATCGGTATCGGTATCCGTGTCAGTATCAGTATCTGTATCGGTATCGGTATCAGTGTCCGTATCTGTATCGGTATCAGTATCCGTGTCGGTATCTGTATCAGTATCGGTATCGGTGTCTGTATCCGTATCCGTATCCGTATCGGTATCCGTATCGGTATCGGTATCGGTATCTGTATCAGTATCCGTATCTGTGTCTGTATCGGTATCCGTGTCAGTATCGGTGTCTGTGTCAGTATCCGTGTCAGTATCAGTATCGGTATCAGTATCGGTATCAGTATCGGTATCAGTATCCGTATCAGTATCCGTATCGGTATCTGTGTCTGTATCCGTATCCGTATCCGTGTCGGTATCAGTATCGGTATCAGTATCGGTATCGGTATCAGTGTCCGTATCTGTATCGGTATCAGTATCCGTGTCGGTATCTGTATCAGTATCGGTATCGGTATCTGTGTCTGTGTCTGTATCCGTATCCGTGTCGGTATCAGTATCGGTATCCGTATCGGTATCAGTATCCGTGTCGGTATCTGTATCTGTATCAGTATCTGTATCCGTATCGGTATCTGTATCAGTATCCGTATCTGTGTCAGTATCGGTATCTGTATCCGTATCAGTATCGGTGTCTGTGTCAGTATCCGTATCTGTGTCAGTATCGGTATCTGTATCCGTATCAGTATCGGTGTCTGTGTCAGTATCCGTATCTGTGTCAGTATCGGTATCTGTATCCGTATCAGTATCGGTGTCTGTGTCAGTATCTGTGTCAGTATCGGTATCTGTATCTGTATCGGTATCCGTGTCAGTATCGGTGTCTGTGTCAGTATCCGTGTCAGTATCTGTATCGGTATCAGTATCGGTATCTGTATCCGTATCAGTATCCGTATCGGTATCGGTGTCTGTGTCTGTATCCGTATCGGTATCCGTATCGGTATCTGTGTCTGTGTCTGTATCCGTATCCGTGTCGGTATCAGTATCGGTATCGGTGTCTGTGTCTGTGTCTGTATCCGTATCGGTGTCTGTGTCTGTATCGGTATCCGTATCGGTATCGGTATCTGTATCGGTGTCGGTATCGGTATCAGTATCCGTATCTGTATCGGTATCCGTATCTGTGTCGGTATCAGTGTCCGTATCTGTATCTGTGTCAGTATCCGTATCGGTGTCGGTATCGGTATCGGTATCTGTATCGGTGTCGGTATCCGTATCGGTTATTTCGATTATTCCTGGTTCGGGCTCCTGAAAGGATCTTTCTATTCCTGTTGTTTCTGCACCGCTATCCGGGAGAAGAGAATCGCCAGTTGCTATTACTTTAACAAAAGGGTGGCCGCCGCCTATTCCTGCGAGAGCAGTTCCGCCACCGGCGGCAGGGTTATCTAGTTCTGTGGTTGGGTCGAAGTTTGGGTCTTGTAGAGCGTCCTGAATGTCTTCAATTTCAGCGACTATATCAGTGGTGTCGGGGAGTTCCGTTGAGAAAACGTCCTTGTCAATGAGTACTTGGCTGTTTCTGCCCAGGTCTAGTCGACCTTGCAGGTCGTCTCCGAATAAAATGGAGAGGCGGCCATCAAAGCTGGTACTAATCTGGTCGTTTGCGTAAATTGGACTGTTAACTTCAAGCGTTCGCTCTGTTCCATCTGGCGAGATTGCCTTTGCTTCGCCGTAGAGAATGTATACTTGTCCAACTTTTATTCCAGCTTCCATGATGCCTCGATTGTTATCAAAATCTAATTCAATAGATTGCAAATAATATTTTTTGACTAATATGATAAATATTATATTACACGTGTTTTCCGTTTTCCATCGTACTTAAGTATGAAAAAGTAGTTGAGTTGAAAGCTGCTTAATAGAGTAGAGCGAATCTGTTTAAGGTTGGAGTTGGATCTGATAATTTTAGTTCAAAGACAATAAAGGTTAATTTAAAGGGCTTTTTGAATAATGATTGCAGTAAAATGGGCTCTTGTATGCGCTAAATTGGCTGAAATATTGTTTTTACGCTATATTCTTCCATCTTTTCAGCTAAACCGTTTCAAATGATAGCGCCTAGTAATATATTTCAGCCAGGATTCTTCGGTCCCATAAACGAATGCACAAGATCGACTTCAAGAGTGGTCCAGTCGAAAAGATAGATCAGGTTGTTGGGTGAGACATTTTTCCTTCTGCCATTGGAAAAGCACAGCAGGCGCCAGGTAAGTCTCCGGTCGGCTTTAAGGGGTATGATGTTATATTACTTATTAAAATTCTAATTCTTCTGTCTCTGTGCGATCTGTCCGACGATGCAACCGAATGCCAAATTTTTACAGGCATTCTTTTTGTCTTTTCCTCGGGCCGCACAAAGGAAGCGAATTGCCGGATGCTACATTTATATGGCGTTTTTGTTAAGACTTGATTACTGCCGGCGTGATTGAAGGACTGTATGCTTAGTTTGAAGTGCATTTGCAAGAATGAGGCTGTTACGGTGCATAAAGGCCAGATAGCGTATATCTCTATTTTAAAGGTCTCAATTTAGCAGAAAAATCTTAACGAAAACAGCAAAATAAAGGAAGGGAAAATGCCATAAGAGTGGAGTGAAAACTAGCCCCGTAGAAAGGACGTTGATGCACGTTGGACAAGGAATAACGGCCCATTCTTTTTGGCTCAAAAATCATGTCTTTGTTGATGTTAAACGTAAGCCAATTCTTGGATGGATGGAGCTGATGCTTCGGTTCATGACAGTAATGTCTTCGAAAAAATTATTGGTGACAACACAAGCCGTGGTGTTTGGGCAAACTCAGTGAGCTGTTCAGTAAAACATCTGGATGCGTTGAAAGCGTTAGGCTACCGTGAACACATTCATCGCAAAGGGAATGGGTGTCGAAAATAGACCAATCGGGGATAAAAGAGTAGCAGTACCAAATTGAAGGCTCGTGCCAGAGTGGAGAATTTTTCGGTATGAAAAGCCAGAAGGTTGGCCATTTGGTTGTGCGGGCCGCCGGCTTGGCCCGTGCGACGGTGAAGATAGGTTCGAGGAATTTTACGTACAAGTATGGATCGAGTGGTCGACTAGGGGGCGTGCCTGGTCAATGAGGTTGTTCGCGGTAATCTCTGAAAATAGAGGGTTCTGATATTGCATCGATTTATTCAGGCATGTTTAAGTACATGGTCAAGAGTAACCTACAAGGACTGTTGGAATTATTTATCACTCAATATTCCCTTGATTTTATTACATTGCTTGTGATTTTTTGGTGAATTATTTATGGAAAATATGCATCGATTATTTGTTAATTTGAGAGTTAGAGGTGCTGCTGGTAAGAATAAATTAGTTAATCATGATATGCGTTGGGCATATAGTATGGATATGGCAATAGCAACGGCTGTTTTAGCAATGAGCTATGGTCTAGAGAAGAGCGTGATTGAATCTTTATACGTTAAGTTCCATCGCTTACTTCCAAAAAATAAAGAACCAGAATATCTTGAACCAGCAGTACTGGTATCTTATTGTCAACATGCCCTCCCTGTCGACAAACGATTGAGTGCACATGATATATGTGATTTTATTCTTGCTCTATCTCACCGTAGTTATGCGTTTAAATATGAGAGCGAGCGCTGGTTGGCATCTAAGTTTAAGGCTATTCCAGTTGGTCTTCCTAGAACTCGCAATTGTACCCCCGTAGCTCGTAATTATACACCTCATACATTTTCTATGTACCAAGGGTATCGTGAGCAACTGAGAATGGGAAAAGTTTTTGAAGTTCCTGCAATATTTGATCTGTGCAATAACTTATGGGTAAGAAGAGTGTCAACTGAAGCGCCAATTGAACTAACAGAGACGAGGAGTGATAATTGGTTACATACGAGATTGAGTAACTTGCCATTAATTTGGAAACATATTGATGACTTATTTAATTTATGTGTTGAATTGAAAAGTGAGCGGAATACAGCTGTTAAGTTGAAGACAGTTTTAGGGATTGCAGCACAAGTGCATTGGTGGATGAGCCATGGAATGCCTTATCGACGAGGAAGTGCTGCTGTAGCTGATATGCTAAGTAAGGCAATGTTGCAATATCACAATGTTAGTACACCTTGCTGGAAGGTAGGGATTGCGCCAGATTTGGAAGCTTTTTGTAGAACTCTTGATGATTATATTGAAAAATATAATTTATTTTTTACTAAAAGACCTTCTTTTAATTAGTAACTTGGTAATTTAGTTCGTTTGAACAATTTATTTAATGATAATTTTTTTTAAATATCTTTCGTGAAATTTGTAGGGAAAATTTATAATGTATTTTAGTTCATATGGTGGGGAAAATACTGGAGTAAATTATAGAGAGTTTTTGTCTAAGTTACATGCTTTTTGTCTGCCCAGTAGTTATTTAGGAATAGGTACTCGTAACGGTAATTCTTTTAAATATGTTAGCTGTGATTCAATTTTAATTGATCCTCATTTTGTTGTTAATCAAAATGTTTTTACTAGCGGTAGAAAGTTGTCTTTATTTTTTCAAGTAACGTCTGATTATTTTTTTTAAAAATTATAATCCAAAATTTTTAGTAAAATATCCTATTGATTTTTTTCTTGATGGCATGCATCTTTTTGAATATTTGTTAAGAGATTTTATTAATGTTGAAAAAAAATCTCACCGTGATTCTTTAATTTTAATACATGATATATTGTCAACAAATAAAAGAATGACATCAAGAATATTAAATTCAACTGGGGATAAAAATAAAGAGCCAAAAACGTCAAAATGGTGGACCGGAGATGTCTGGAAAATTCTTTTAATTCTTAAAGAATATAGAAAGGATATTCATTTTTTTACAATTGATTGCGCGCCAACAGGTTTACTGTGTTGTTCTTGCTTGAATCCTTTTTCAGATATATTAGAGAAAAATTATTTTGATATAATCAAAAAATACGCCAGTATTGAGTTTTCGTTAGATAAAGTGTCGAGTATATAGCCAGTTCTAAATAGTAATCTGTTATTTGAAAACGTACATGATATGGGAATATTCTTTAAACCTTTTCAGTAATTGACAGCTTGATTTCTATATTAAGCTAAACCAAAAAGGATTGTATGTAGAATTTTAATTTTAATCCGATTAATGAATATGTTAGCACTCTCGATGGGGCATTGCTGGCAAAAGGGTTTATAATCTCGGAGGGGTCGACTAGTGGCCACTATGAGCCCCAAAAAAACATTTCTTGTCAAAATTATCTAAAATTTTTCTGTTGTTTGATTGGACACATTCTTCATTGAGTATACTTAGCTCTCGATGAAACCACACCATACCTTTATTATTGCCAGAGATAGCGGTATACTTCGATATTTCCCCCTCATTTTTCGGTATCCATTGAGTAAATATAGCTGTATGCGTAGAATTACAATTGTTTGTTAACATCGATACAATTGTTCCTGGGGTAATTAATCTTTTTTTCTTTTCATCTGGCCAGTTGTCAACTTCTCTACAGGAGTAAATTTGTCCATTTTTTTTAAAATACTCATAGAGATTTCGCCAATGGACATCACTCTTGTTCGGATCAGGAGCATCTAGATTATTCTCTCTCAAAACAAATGCCGCAAACTCTGAGCACCAGTTTTTTCCACGTTTCGCGTATTTATCTTTATCTGTCTGGCCTAGGTCATTGTAAGCTGTTTTTAAAATATCTCCACTCAGTTCATAATAACCTTCACGGAATTGCTTCATTACGTCCCTCAAAGGTAAAAGAGGGTAAATACCCTTTTTGGGGTACAAATTTATATTTGGAAGATTAGTCGCGATCCTGTTTTTGCTTGGATAGGAGTACTTCCTTCTTGTATCCAACAGTAGTTGTCCGCCACGTCGTACAGCTACATTTGCGATAACTACCTCACTTGAATCTTGTTTGGCCGGCTCATACGCTATTGCAATGTTATCCCATATGTCCGGAGCAAATTTGCCCCAGTCTTGCCAGTGAAAATGAGTTCCATCATTCCACGGTTTTTGGGAGTCGAAACGATCACCTAAAAAATATTCTACTCTTCCATTTTTATTGATTGCTTTACCAGAAAACTTTAAAGCAAGTACTTCTGGGTTTGTTTGCTGGTGTAAATAGCGTGATAACTCTGATTGAGAGATGCTCGCACCTAGCGGCTTAGCGGAAAAAATAAT
Source organism: Desulfogranum marinum (assembly GCF_963675105.2). Taxonomy (NCBI): domain Bacteria; kingdom Pseudomonadati; phylum Thermodesulfobacteriota; class Desulfobulbia; order Desulfobulbales; family Desulfobulbaceae; genus Desulfogranum; species Desulfogranum marinum. The sequence continues at coordinate 360,848 of NZ_CAXXRO010000003.1, read as the reverse complement.
ATAAAAGGTCGGCGTTGTTGTTATTTTTGCATGTGTAACAATGATAATCTGATTGACCCTTTGTGGAAGTATACTGCTTGAATAAGCTACCGGTACCAATAGAAAAAAGAAGGACTGCAAAAAAAGAATTGCATACATTAAGAACTTCTTCATGTCTGAACTATCTGAGTTGTTGATGCATGATAAGTTGGGCTCTCGATTACGCCGTTATTTTAAACCTTTAACTGTTTAGCGAAAATAAAAAACCTTGCCTTGCCCTTGTTCTGTTACTGTTTAGCCCTTCAAGGGCTGACACTGAACAAAAATTATTTTTCGCAGAGTATGGCAACCTGGAGTCTGCTGCTGGTTCCTGTTTTTTTAAAAATTGAAGTTAAATGAGATTTTACCGTCCTTTCTGATATAAAGAGTTGGGAGGCAATAGCTTTGTTCGACATGCCTTGGGCAATCAGTTCTATTATCTCCTGTTCTCTGGCTGATATTCCTTCTAAAGGAAGACCACCTAATCGCTTCCCCTTCTTTTTTGTTTGGGACGTGTGTTGTATTAGAGAGAGCATCAGGCTCTGCCCAACCCATACTTTCCCTTTTTCAATCGTATCAACTGCCTTTAACAGGAGTGGCTCGGCTATATACGAATTGGCATATCCTACGGCACCTCCCTGTAGTAATGATATTCCCTCCTCTTCTTGAGGCTTGAGCGAGAGAAAAAATAGTTTTGGCTGAGTATCAACAGCCCATGCTTCCAGTAAATTTTTTAAGGGTGAAAAATTGGAGTCAGCCAGAATGATGGTTCCTTCTTTTTTATACTCTGCAGAAAGTTGGCGTAGGGCTTCGATGTTTGTGGCCTCATAGACCGTGTATTTTTGGGAGAGAATTTTTTCCCATCGTTCCCTTATTGGAGCATTGGAGCTGCACAGGATCAAAAACATATTACCTCTCCCTCAATGCATTCTTTTTTGCTCGCAATATCGGATTGAGCAGGTAGTTGAGGACGGTTTTTTTTCCTGTCATAATGTCAACCGAGGCAGGCATACCAGGGATTATCGGCATCTGTTTGGTTCCTTTCGTCAAATAATTTTGGTCCGTTCGAACTTTTACCAGATAAAAGCTATCACCATTTTCATCAGGGATACTGTCTGCGCTGATATGCTCAAGTTTAGCTGAAAGTCCTCCATACAGAGTAAAGTCATATGCAGAGAATGTAACCATTGCCGTTTGTCCTGGGTGAAGGAAAGCAATGTCTGCCGGGTTTATTTTTGCTTCGATCAAAAGTGTATCGTCAAGGGGAACAATTTCAATCAAATCCATCCCTGGTTGGATGACCCCGCCAACCGTATTGATAAGGATTTGATTTATTATCCCTTTTACAGGGGATTTAACGTCAGTACGCGTGAGCTTGTCCTGTATGGTTACAGCATTGCTCAGTAGGGTATTTTTAGTCGCAATAGCCTTGTTCATTTCCAGCTTTGCATCTTTTTGAAAAGAGACCTGTGTCTCGTGTATTTTTCTTTTTGCTTCTGCATGTTTAGAGCGGATAATAGGGATTTGAAGTTCTGCAGTTCTTAATTGTCCTTCAAGATTATTGAGGTCTCTGCGGAGTCGTAAAATTTCAACCTCTGAGACAGCCCCTTTTTTTACCAAAGGTTGCGTCATACTGAGTTCTTTTTTGAGAAAATTCCTGCTTTGCCTGTATTGCTCAATGTGTGCTTTAAGCTCCTCTAGCTCTTGCTCTTTTTGATTTGATTGAGCCTGGAGGATGGCTATTTTGGTCTTGAATTCTTCGGTTTCTGTTACAAAAAGATCCTTTTCCCGAGTAACTGTATCCATGTACTCAGCAGGGATGTTGGTCGGCACATTGAACTTGCTGCCCGATATTTTTGCCTGCAGCCTGGCTATTTTGGCATCCAGTGCGCTTATCTGTCTCTGGTTATCTGAAAATTGTGAGGCGTAACGGGTCGCATCAATTTGCAGCAACGTTTGCCCTTTGCTGACGTTATCTCCAACAGCAACAAGTATATTTTGAAGAATGCCGCCTTCCAGATTTTGAATAATCTGAATATAACTTGATGGGATAACACGGCCTTTGCCGTTTGTGATTTCTTCTACTTCCGAAACCGCAGCCCACCATGTGCCGGCGATACAAAGTAAAACAACTGCCCAGAGTATAAAGCGTCCCCCTTTAGGCGACTGAACAAGTATACTTGTACGAATATCTGTAACAAGATCCAGCTCAGATGCATGTTTGGAATGGAAAAGTGTAGATGATTGCTTTGTTTTTTGGCTAGCCATATTGTCCATCAATATATTATTAGATACTTAAGGCGCCTGATTGTAAATCCTGTATTATGCGATCTCTTGGGGCATCGGCAACAATTTTGCCATTATCAAGGACTATTATTCTGTCCACAAGGTCTAGGAGCGAGGCCCTGTGGGTAACGACTAAAAGGGTTTTGTTTTGAAGAAGAGTCTTTAGATTTTCCTTGAGTCGCATCTCTGTTCTGTTATCGAGAGATTTGCTTGGTTCGTCAAAAACGAACAGGGGAGGGTCATGAATGAAGGCCCTGGCCAGGGCAACACTCTGCCGTTGTCCACCAGACAGGTTTTTTCCCCGTTCACCAACTTCTAAGTCCAGCCCTTTTGGATGTTTTTGGGTAAATTTTATAACCCCTGCTTGTTCAACTGCGTTCTGCAGTTGATTGTCGTCTATTCCCCTTGTTCCGAGAAGGATATTATCTTTTACGCTTCCCCTGAATAAGGTGACGTCTTGGGGCACGAAACCAACAAATCTGCGCAATTCAGCCGGGTCTATTTGTCGAACGTCTACTCCATCTATGCCAATCATTCCTGAAGATGCCTGGTAGAGACCCAATAGAATTTTCAACAGTGTTGTCTTGCCTGATCCCGTTGGGCCGATGATAGCCACACGCTCCTTGGGTTGTATTTGCAGGTTAAGTTTATGCAAAATTTCATTCTTCTGAAAAGGGTAAGTAAAAGAGAGATCGCGGCATTCAATGGATCCTTCAATATTGGATTTGTAGAGAAAGGTTTTTCCCTCTGGTCTTTCAACCGGTAGGTTCATAACATGGTTAAGATCAAGTAGCGATTCTTTTGCCTTATGGAACCTTGTCGCCAAATTGGCGACTTGGGACATGGGAGAAACAGTCCTTCGAGAAAGAATAATGCAGGCGATAAGGCCACCTTTGCTGAGCTGATTGGTTGAGATAAAGTAAACACCTGCTATCACAACAGCGACAAGAACAGCATGTTGTATAAAAACAGAAACATGACTAACCGAAGTTGATAGAAAACGGGCTCGTGCACTCCATTTCGCAATAAAACTGACTGATTCTTCCCAAGATTGCTGTAGTCTGCTCTCTGCACCAAGCAGTTTGATGGTTTCCAGCCCATTAAGTCCTTCAATGAGAACCGCATTTTTTTGAGCGGAGGCCTTAAAAGTGTTTTGGATAGCCTTTTTTAGCGGCAACTGGACAAGGGCAGCGTAGATCACCAGGGTGACTATAGCCACCACATGGATCCAGACTATGTTGCCGGCAAGGTACCACAACGCAAAAAGCCCCAGAAAAACAAACGGAACGTCAATAAGTGTTGTAATTGAAAACGATGTTATAAAGTCTCGAATGTTTTCAAATTGCTGTAGTTTTTTAGCAAATGATCCTGTTGCCTTGGGTACAACTTCCATTTTCAGGCCAAGGACTTTTTTAAAGAGTGCAGCTGAAATAAGCAGGTTTGCCTTTTTACCGGCTTCATCAACAAAGTATCCTCTGAGTCCCCGAATGATGAGTTCGAACAGGTAAATGATCATTATTCCAGAAGACAAAACCCACAGTGTGTCAAGGGCGCTGTTGGGAATGACCCTGTCATATATGTTGAGTATGAAAAAGGGGGTGGCAAGGGCGAAGAGGTTAATCAAAAAAGAGGCAACGAAAACATCCCTGTATATTTTCCAGGAAGAGAATATCGGCCCCCAAAACCAGTTTTTGATATTTCCAATCCTGTCAGCAATATTCGTTTCTGTGTCTTTATATTTGGGCTGAAGGAAAAATGTGTACCCGCTGTAGGTCTTTTCCATCTCCTGGAAGGAAACCACAGTTTCTCCATCACCTGCCTCCGGGAAAATGATATGGAGAAACTGCTTGTCGTAGTCTACCTGGGTGACAATGCATGCATCATAAGGTTTCAGGAGAAGGATCGCAGGAAGCGAGAGTTTCGGTAGTTTTTGTAATGGTTGCTTGAGAAGTCTGGTTGAGAGATCGGCTCGAACAGCAGCTCGAGGAAAATTTTCGACGGTGAGTACATTGTTGTTTTGGGGCAAGCCGGACCGAAGTGTTTCTGCAGAAATATCACGCTTATGGTGTTTGGCAACAATGAGCAAACAGTCCAATAACGGGTCGTTAAGGGTATTACTGTTACTGGGAAACTGCCAAGTGCTGTCCATTGAAACCTCAATTAGGTATTGTAAGTTGTTTCTGACGTAAGAATGACTTCATCGCGTTGGAGTAGGTCGACTTTCTTCATTTCGATAATTGTTGAGCTAAACGGATGCTTACCTATTTCTTGAATAGAAGGGGCTCTGAAAATTTTCTAGAGATAATATATAAAAAAACAATTGGTTATGTGTGAAAAATGTTGATTGAGCTTATTCTGACTTAAAAAGCACTCGTTTGTAATTAGCAAAAAAGATGCTACACTACGAATAACTTTAGCAGAATTTTTATTTTTTGAATAAGGATATCATTTTTTTACCTTTTGTAGCAACGCCTACGCGGGAAATGGGGATATATGATGCTGTATGTTGAAAGAGACGCTCAAGGGAAAATAGTTACTATTCACCGTTTTCAACAGACTCCTGCATTGGAAGAAAAGCAAAGTATTGATGATGAGGTAATGGAGTTTTTGGCCGAGTCAAAAGGGGAAACTCAAGAACAGGTTATGGCCCTGTCTGATCAGGACATGATTCGGGTTGTTGATGACTTGGTGGAGCTCCTTGTCAAAAAAGGTCTCATCATGCTGACGGAACTTCCCCATTCTGCTCAGGCTAAGCTTCTTTCCCGCAAAAAGGCACGGGCAAATATACAGCCGGATTCTTTGCTTATTGATCGGATCCTTTAATGCATATCATTAGTTTCTTCTAGATTCAACCTATATGGACGCTTGAAAAAGTATCCCTGATACGCATCTAGATTGATTTTTTGCAACAATGCTAGTTGCTCCTTGCTTTCCACCCCTTCGGCAATGACGAGAATATCAAGGCTATGTGCTACATTACAGAGTGAGTTTATAAAAAAGTAGCTGTCGCTGTCTTGGCCTGTAAGCTCATTGGTAAATGCTCTGTCAATTTTCACATAATCAGGACGGAGTGATTTAAGGTATCCAAACTGAAGGAATCCTTTCCCAAAATGGTCAATTCCTACAAAATGGCCCATTGGTTGAACCTTATCAGCAAAACTTTTGATAGTATCCTGATACTGTGGCAGCATACCTTCTGAAAATTCAAAATTTAACGGCAGGTCCGATGTCTTCAATCTTTTCTCAAGGGTTGTTAGTAGCCAGCTGTTAAATTCGATGTTGATAAGAGAAATGGGGGAAAGGTTAATCGCTACCCTTGCCTGCTGTTCGAGCAGGGATGTATTGCTGAGTACTTTTTCAATTATTATTTTGTCCAGCTTGTGTATCTGCTGTGTTCGTTCCGCCAGGGGGACAAACATTCCCGCCCTGTGTTCAGCACCTGATTTTTCTTGGAGACGGGAAAGAATTTCCACATACAGTGTGTCTTCTGTGCTGGTACTTCTGACTGTTGGCTGGGCATATAGGGAAAAGCGTTTCTCTGCAAGAGCACTTTGTAACAGCTTCAGCCATTGAGCCTTTCCGGAAGGTATGGTCGGTTGCTCGGGATTCATCTCACGGATTACAACTGCCCCGCTGGCCAATGATTGAGCCTGTCGTAGGGCTTCGTCAGCACCGGCGAGAAGATGCGGGAAGTCAATTGCCTTACGATAATAATATCCGCCAATGGCAGCGGGGTCATTTTTTTGCTCGTGCTTGTCTTGTAGGAGCTGCTGCATTGTTTGGCTGATTGTTTGGGCGATCTTTTCCGCAGAGTGCCGGTCTAGGGCTGGAAGGAGTAGGGCGAAATCCGCACCGTTTAATCGTGCTAAAACAGCATTTTCAATGGTAGCGGAATGTTGTGCCATCAGCTCTGCGGCTGTGGATATAAGTTTGTCCCCTTTAGTGTAGCCATGTTTTCTATTGGTCAGTTCCAAAGAGTTGATATGTATCATAAGTAAGCAACCTTCGGCAGGTTGCTGCTTGCGGCTTATCCGGCTGTCCACTTGTCCTTCCAGGTATCGACGATTGCCAACGCCTGTTAATGGGTCTATATATGCTTTAGTTCGTAGTTGATCTGCTATTTTTGTCTGCTCTGCAAACATTGCTTGTACTTTTTCCGTCATCTGGTTCATTGCCGAGACAACTCTCGATAACTCCCTGGTTCGAGGAAGTTTCTTTTGGGTGATATATTGTTTTTCGCAGATAGCCAAAGCCTGTTCTTCAACTAAAGTCAGTGGTTTTAAGATAATGCGAAGTCCTATCCCGCCAATGATAATGATACCCGCAAAGGCAATTCCGAACCAGGCTGCCGTTGATGTCCCAGAATCCCATAATGCTTGATAAGCATAGCCAGGATGACTCATTACCTCAATGGAGCCGACTTGCTGCCAACCATCCATTATCTGCGCTGCTGTATTGGGGGTTGTCAGGGGAATGAGTTCTGTAAACCAATGGGGTATATGCTCAAGCTTTACTGCTGTTTTTCGGGTGATAATTGTATCGCCATGGAGATCTTTTAAAATAATCTGTTGGTAATAACCTCGGTCGAAAATAGCATCAACCATTGCTTCCATTGCAGGGGTGTCCATCATTTTCACTTTAAAATGAGTGGATATGGAAAGGCCAAGTGAGGTGGCGGTATCTTGGGCGTGGGACTCTAGCTGGTCAATAAGAAAAGATTTAGTAGAGTTGAGCTTTATGAACCATATCCCTGCCAAAAGGAAGCAAAGAATTGTGAAACTGAACAGGAGAAGTTGGCGATAGAGAGTCATTTTTTGCACCCACTTAATTGAATTCTTGGGTCATGCGATGCATTACATTTTGCCATTTTTTGAGTCGGCCGCTATGGCCGATATTTTTGCCCTTACCCCTTTGTTTAGCAATCCAGAGGCTGGAGCCGTTAAAGGTATATACAGGATACAGATCCGGTCTTTTTGATGCTGGTAAAATAGATGGTGTCAGGTTGTCGAGAACCAGTGGTTCGGCGCCCGGGTATGCGTAGTATGTGCAAACCATATGAGCCTGATTGAGCTTAATCGCCTTTACATAGGTGATGGCCAGTTTTTCTTCAGGTATGCCGATGGTCTTGAGGGTGATGTATTTGGCAATGGAAAAGTCTTCACAGTCACCAGCGCCACTGGCTAGAAATTCCACAGGGGTTGCCCAGTAATCGGATTGTTTCCATTGAACGTGGTCGGGGACAAATCGCATTTGATTGAAAAAAAGGTTAACCTTTTTAAGCACTTCTTTTTCATTCTCCACAGAAGCGTGATCTATCAGATGAAGCCACTTCAGAAGGCGGACCCGTGAGCTCTGGCCATGTTCTCGCTCAACTTGTTGCAGGAGTGTTTCGGAAAGAAAAAGTTTCTCCTGTGTATTCACAGGAGAAACATGGCCAAGGGCAAATACCGCGATCAGGATAAGAGGGGCCTTGGAGGTGATGTAAAGGCGTAATGCGGTAATCATTTAATCGTACAATAGAAACAGGCTCTCAACAGCATCGCCGATACTGTCGATATTTTCTGAAGTGTACGCTTAGTTATCTGTATCCTCTTCTTCGTCAACAAAGCTCTCTTTAGGCCATTCGAGATGCAGGGCGTGAACCAACGTGCCCATACCATTGAGTATACGGTACTGGGAGTAGTGTCGGTCGTATATAGCATTGACATAGTCCTGTTGGGCATCAATACGCTCTGCTTCGGAGTCTAGTACGTCAAGAAGTGTTCTTGAGCCAATATTCCACTGCTCAGTGTAGGCTGCCGCTGTATTCTGCGTCGCCGTTACTCGCAGTTTTTGATATTCTATCCGTTTAATGGCTGCTTGGTAGGCCATCCAGGATAAACGTATGCTTTCTACAACTTGACGCTGAGTATGGTTGCGGATTTCCCTTGCTTCATTTATGAGTTCAAGGGTTTCTGCTTTGCGGGCGGTATCGTTCCAGCCTTTAAAGAAATTATACCGCAATCTTACCATTCCAATTAAATTATCTCGGTTATCATACGTATAGCCATAATCATCTGTCCATATTCGATCGACTTCCAGATCAATGATAGGCATAAAGGGACTTTTTGCTACTTCATTTTGTGCATGTCGGGCTTCCAGGTCAGCTTTTGCAGATTTTAATTGCGGATGCGCCTTTATGGCCTGATGTGAGGCGATTTCCTGTGATGCCGGCAAAAGGTCATCAAAAGATTCAGGCATGGTGAGCATATGGGGCATGTGACCAATCACAGCCTGGTAGTTTGTCTCTGCGTCCAGGAGGTTGGTTTCTGCTAGAATTAGGTTGGACTCAGCCAGCAGCAGCCGGCTACGAGCTTGATCGATGTCTGATTTACGACTGATGCCTGACTCGCTTCGCAGTTCTATCTGGTCAGCTATTCGTTGATGAATGAGCAGGTTTTCTTCTGCCAGTGCTAACAGTTCTTTATGTCTTAAGACTTGAAAATAGACTTCAGCGGCGCGAAGAGTGAAGTTTTCCGATGTGGCTTGTAAAAGATATGCCTGTGAACGTACTCTGGCTTCTTGGCGGGCCACTTCATTTTTTGTAGATAAGCCTGCAAAGACATTCTGCCGAAGGCCTAAGGTAAGCTCATAAGGGGAAAGAGTATCATCAAATGGTTCGTAGACCTCATTTTTACCGGCACCTGCCCCCAGGTTAAGCTCAGGGAAGTATCCTGAGCGAGCCTGTTTCACTTCCTGATCCCTGGCAAGCCTGTTATGCCGAAGAGTTAAAATGTCCGGATTGGAACCCAGCATGTACTGAACGGCTTCTTGTAATGTTTCAGCCTGTGTTGCAGAGAAGCAAGCAAAGATGAACATCGTTGCCAGGCTGGCTGACTTCACTTGATGCAAGAACGTCTGCATGCGTTAATCTCCTAAACTAAATAAAGTATGGGCGTTAGTGTTGGTCAATGATGGTTAGTTAGCGTTTTTTTTTTATTGTGGAGCGTATGAAAACATGAATGAATTATCTCGCCACTTGTAACTAGTATATTCTTATCAATAAAGCAACGTGCCTTGTAGTGTGGAAGTAACTGTTTAAAAATACAGAAAGCGGCCAATGAACTGGATTTGTGAAAAAATTATTCGGTGACAGTTATTTCTTTGAGCAGAGCGTACAGGAGGCGTTTCGCTCGTTTGTTGCCGGTTTGAGCGGCAAGGTTATACCAATAATACGCTTTACCTTTATCAATTGTAGTGCCAATACCTTTCTGCAGGCAACGGCCAAGGTTGTTTTGTGCTCTTGTGTTACCGCGTATTGCTGCCGACCGAAACCATAAAAGAGCTTGAGCTGGGCTGCTTAACTCTTTTTCAAGGAGAAGTCCTAGGTTGTTTTGCGCCTTCGAATTACCCTTAGATGCAGCTTGGCGTAACCAGTACTGAGCCTTTTCAAGATCCTTGTCATGGTAGATGCCGTCGAGGTAGAGAAGACCCAACTTGTTTTGTGCTTGCGTACTCCCATGTTCGGCCGCCTTTTGATACAAGTGCAGAGCCTTGGTGATATCTTTTTCATGAACGTCGTCGTGTTCCAGTCGTTGGGCGAGAGCGTATTGTGATTTAGCGTATCCTTGTTCAGCTGCCTTTGTCAGCATGCGCAACGCTTTTTTATCTTTGCCCAGGCGGAATAATCGTAGCGCTAGAGTGTGCAGGGCATAAGGGATCTCGGCATCTGCTGCGAGCAGAAGGTATTTTGCATCATTTTGCTCGGGAGCATAGAAAGGGGCGAGGGATCCAGATAAAGTAGAAATTGAGCCTTCTAAAATGTCTTGTGCTGAGTAGGCTACATGCCTTTTATGTAGATCTTTGTGGGTTAATGCGCGAATAAGTGTTTTTATTTTTTCTGAAGTAATCGAGTCCAGGTTAAGCGACTCGAGGCAATGGGCTAAGCAGCGATAGTGCTGAGCAGAAATTGTTGCAAATTGGTAGGGACGTTTACCCGAAAGAGCCTCGAAAAGAAGGAGGCCAAGGCTGTAAAAATCGGTTGAACTGTCATGCTGGCCGTAAAAACACTCAGGGGCCACGTATTCGTGATTTGTTCTAATGGATTCGCATCTACCATTACCTTTGAGTTCAGATACTCCCCAGTCAATAAGATAAGCGTTTTTTTCTGTAATAAGTATGTTCGATGGCTTTATATCCTTATGGAGGATGTTTTTAGAATGGGCCTCTTTGAGGCAGTCTAAGAGCTGATTGAATAAGGATAACCCCTCTTTTTCTGATAAAGGGCCATGGCGTTGGATATAGTGGTCCAAACGATCACCATCTATGAGTTCTGTTATGATCTCAAGGTGATCATTGTTGAAGCCGGCATCTACAAGAGTTGGGGTATGCGGATTGTTTTTCAGTGCGGTGAGAGCATTTGTTTCGTTGAGAAATGTGCGGATATGATACCTGTTGAAAAAACGTTTGAGAGCATACCTTTTATTTCTCCCGGGATAGCGGATGGAATACACGTTTGCATACCCCCCACTATCTATCTGGTGGGTGATGATATAGTCATTTTTTCGTAAATAAAATGAATGGCCCATGTCTTTTAACAGGGTGAGGCTGTATGGCGAATTTTATATGAAATTTTGATGGAGACTCATTTATGTATATAGTTCTTTTTAAAATCGCATCAAATCTGTACTCTGTCAAGACATAAGCAAGAAGCAACAGTGCGCTTTGAAGACGTAAAAGCGCACTATCGTTTACATATTAACACTGGCTAGCTGTCGATTCCACCCATGCAGAGATATTTTATCTCAAGGTAATCATCCATTCCATATTTTGAACCTTCGCGTCCGTTGCCGGATTCCTTCACCCCGCCAAATGGTGCCATTTCGTTGGAAATTGCACCATCGTTAATACCAACGATACCGTATTCGAGCGCTTCGCTGACCCGCCAGGCGCGTCCAATATCCCGAGAATAAAAATAGGCTGCCAGGCCACACTCGGTATCGTTGCTTATCGCGATAGCCTCTTCTTCTGTTTTGAATGAAACAAGCGGTGCAACAGGGCCAAATATTTCTTCTTTGCACACCCGCATGTTATCCGTGACCTGAGTCAGGATCGTCGGCTGTACAAAAGAGCCTCCAAGTGCAGGTTGACCGCCGCCAAGCAGGACTTCGGCACCTTTTTCCTTTGCTTCATCTATCAAGGCCAATACATCGTTTGCTGCTTTTTGATCAATCAGTGGGCCGGTGGTCACGCCTTCGTCCATGCCATTGCCGAGAACGAGGCTGGTTTGCATTGCCGCTGCGAGCTTCTGCGCAAATTCATCATACACCTCATCCTGCACGAGAATACGATTACTGCATACGCATGTCTGTCCTGCATTGCGAAATTTAGACACCATGGCCCCTTGGACTGCGGCATCCAGATCAGCATCGTTAAAAACAATAAACGGAGCATTGCCCCCCAGTTCCATGGATGTCTTCTTTACCGTAGCTGCGCACTCTGCCATCAATTTTTTGCCCACCTGCGTCGAGCCTGTAAAGGTCAATTTGCGCACAATAGGATTAGAGGTGAGTTCTGCACCAATCTCACGGGTTATACCGGTAACGATATTGATCACTCCGGCGGGAATGCCGGCCCGACATGCCAACTCCGCTATTGCCAGTGCGGATAAGGGGGTAGCTGTTGCCGGTTTGCAAACAACCGTACAACCTGCAGCAAGGGCGGGTGCTATTTTTCGAGTCAGCATAGCGTTGGGAAAATTCCAAGGGGTAATGCAGGCAACAACACCTACTGGCTGCTTAATACATACCAGCCGCTTGCTGCTGTCCGGACCAGGAATCGTATCGCCGTAGACACGCTTTGCTTCTTCTGCAAACCATTCGACATAGTTGGCGCCGTATACAATTTCCCCCTTAGCTTCTGCCAGGGGTTTGCCCATCTCGGCGGTAAGGATTTTGGCCAGGTCTTCCTGATGTTTCATCATCAGGTTGAACCAGCAGCGGAGTAAGTTGGAGCGTTCCTTCGCAGATTTGGCACGCCAGTCAACCATGGCTTTTTGCGCTACCTCGATTGCGCGGCGTGTCTCGATAGTGCCGCATTTAGCGACGGTTCCCACCAATTCGCCTGTGGCTGGATTGTGGACTTCTATGGTTTCGCCAAGATCAGCATCAACCCATTCTCCATTGATAAATGACTGCCCTTTCAGCAGGCCAGAATCGTTTATATTCAACATTGTAAATCCCTCAAATATTTTTAATTGAAATAACAAAATGTATAAGGACGAGAAAACGTGGCGATGTTAATAAGGGGCTAGCACTCTCTCATTCACAACTTTCACTGCTTTGATGTCGGCATTATGTTACCGTTCGTTGATTGTGCCGCATCACGTTTACTGTCTTTGTTTCAGCTACATCTTTAAATGCCTGCCCTTAAAATACTCAAAAAGAGGGTTTGGCTTTTTCGTTGTATAATACCGCCTGATTCTACTTGATGGAACTTCAGCCGCCATAGCAATAATGCGTTTCCAACCATACGATGATGTTGCAAGCCTTTTCCCTGCCAAATGTTCCATGTGTTACGTAGTAGCTCTGTTCTCATTCAAGTGCAAAGGCCCGTTTCGGGCCTTTGCGTTGACAACCAATAAAGGATAGTTGTAGGTTCTGAAACTGTTAAAGATACCGTTTAAAGCACACTGCGATAAATTGCTTCAGCGTCCTCAATTTTCAGTGTTCTTGGGTTGTTGGCGAGCAGGCGGGTGACTTTCATAACGCCTTCTGCCAAGGCCGGAACATCATCCGCCTTGACATTGTACGCACTCAAGTGCTGCGGCACATTCAAATCCGCAGCCAGTTCTCTGACAGCCGCTACTCCAAGCTCGGCTAGCTTTCTTGGACTCATGCCGGCATCGCCTTCACCGAAAATGCGTGCTATGTGGGCAAATTTATCAAGATTACCTATGAGGTTGAATTCCATCACCGGCGTTAACATAATTGTGTTGGCAATGCCGTGGGGGATATGAAACTCCGCGCCGATGGGATATGCAAACGCATGTACGGCGGTTACGCCGGCGTTGGCAAACGCCATTCCGGCCAGCATGCTCCCTTCCAGCATTTTGTTTCGTGCTTCGATGTCATTACCGTTGGCGTATGCTGTTCGGATGTTGCCGAAAATGAGTTCCATGGCCCTGACAGCCAGCATGTCGGTGGTTGAGTTGGCATTAATCGATGTGTAGGCTTCCATGGCATGGATCAGAGCGTCCATACCCGTTGCAGCCGTAACAGCAGGTGGAAGTCCTACTGTCAGTTCCGGATCAAGGAGTGCACAGTCGGGTAACAGATGCGAACTGACAACTCCTTTCTTCAGCTTTTCGTGATTATCAGACAGGATGACAATCGGTGTGACTTCGCTTCCCGTACCAGCGGTCGTTGGCACCAAAATAGTTTTCAACCCTGGTTTTTTGACCAGGTCAATGCCGAAATACTCTTCAACCTTTCCTGGGTTGGTGACCATGACGGAAGCTACCTTGGCAATGTCAAGGGATGACCCACCTCCAATGCCGAGAATGCAGTCAATGTTATTGGCTCGTATAAGATCGACAACTTCATTGACAATTTCAAAGCGTGGATCTGCCTCGACTTTATCAAAACGTATAAACGCAAAGCCACCTTTGGTTAAAAGTTTTTCAATACGATCGATTATACCGGTCGCCACTAAGCCGGGATCGGTAATTAGCATGGGTTTGGTGCCGCCAAGATTTTTTATTTCCTGGTCAAGGGTGTTGATTGATCCAGCCCCCATGACAATACGTTCGGTTGTCCTGAAAAGGGTGATGTTTGACATTATAGTTGCTCCTTTCACGCTGAAGCTCTCTGTGCAGGCGACTTCAGCTGTGGATTCAAGTATGGAAAAAGATCCGGTCAGCCCATAGGCTGATTGTTGCCTATACAAAAATGCCCGGAACTTGATGAAATAACATTTATTTGAAATATCGTTTGTGCAGGTAGCCGGCAAACCCCTGCACTACTTCACGCTGGATGTCGTTTTGGGCGTGATGCTGGATATGAGATGCGATATCGCCTGGTCCCATGATGGCTATCCCATCATATTCCGCTATAGCTACAGAATCACAGTGAGTTGCGACCAGAACCGGCTGAGGCATAATTTCTTCCTTATACCCTTTTTTTAAGACAATATTGATCAGGTGGCAGATGCGCCACAGGTTGCCGGTTTGCTTACTCAGAGGTTCATTTCCCGCCATTAATGTGCCGGCGTCTACTCTGAGCGGTTCGGATGAGGTGAGTTTTCCGACAACAAAGATACCCTGTGGGCCGAGTACGAGAAATTCGACATGTAAAAGCTCAAAATTAAAATCGTACATGACGTAATGATCATTATTCAGGGATTGCAACGAAGCTAGAATTGTATGGTCGGCCTGAACCAGTCTCTCGAATTCGGCTTTCTTAAACAATCGTTTCCACCCCATCGGGTTCACTTTGTTCAGTGCAAACCCGACAATAACAACAATCACAGCAACAGTGCCCAGCATGGAAAGAATATTATCCTTCCAGTTGTCTGCGGGATTAAGCATGAATCCGATCAGCGCAACCGTTACGATAATAATCAGGAAAATATGGGAGGTCGGAATGCCTTTAAATGACTCTTTCCGATAACCGACGATATGGGCCATGAGGCATAACCTTTATTGTTCTTCTTTCATTATTTCAGCGATCTCGTTGGCAATGGTTTCCGGTGAGTCACAAGGGAAGACAGGCTCTTCCTTTTCATAGGCTTTGCGGAAACTGCTCATATAGATCAATACAGTCAAAATGATAGCCGATCCAAGCCCCCAGGCTGCACCGCGGGTCGCAAGGATTGCTCCGGCAACACCGGCAATACCGAGGTCATTAAATCCTCTGGATTTTAACACGCCTACCCGTACGCTTACATACCCTTGAATTAACATGGTAGATGCCAGGCCGACGCCAAGAATCGGTTTTACTGTGGAAACAATTGGCGCGAGAAAGTACCCTGTCCAGGTTCCAAAACGAAAAGAACCGGCACCACCAATGATTGATTCCATGGCCTTGGGCCCGTGCTTGTAACGCTCGCAGACGACAACCTGCATGGCAGCCCAGAGAGGACCGCACATGGATATATCCGGTCCGATAAAACTCATGATGGTGTTTCGAGCCCCAAAAATCACATGAGACCGATTTGGGTTGTAATTGATATCTTCGTCAGGACGATATTTCTGGGCATCGTCGAGCAATGCCTGGGATTGGATAACGTCACCAAAAACGACTACATAAGTACTTATCACCATTGGAATACCGGTAATAAACATCTTGAGCGGTGGAAAGGGGATTGCCCCGAACACGGTAAAATCTTTAAAGAGTGTAGCGAAGTCCGGGTGGGTAAATATCCCGCTATCGTAGGTGGGCCAGGCAAGTTCTCCGAGCAGAGGACCGACAAATATGGCAAGAGCCAAAGCAGGCATCATGCCGAGATTACCCAAGTAGTACATTATCTTGTTCTGACGCCTGAGCTTTTTGAAATGCTCGGAAAATAGCAGGTAAAAAGCAATCCCGATACAGATCGTAATAGTCCAGGGGTTAGAATCAAAACTTTTCAAGCCTTCACCCGGTTTAAATACAAGCATGACCGCAGAAAAACCAGCCCCCAGCAAAATAGCTGACTGAACCGCATTGGGAATGAACGAGACGAACTTTTTTGCCATTCCTGTGACACCGAGAAAGATGCAAAAAAGGCCGAACGACAATTCAAAAGCAATCAGGGATTGCATTCGCTCGACCCCTGGTGCAAAGGTCTCCACATAGGTAATCAGTAAGGGGATGGCTGGTGTTACCCATCCCGGTATTACCGGGTCACCGAAAGTTATATGGGCCAGATAAAGGGTTCCGTTGAAAATCACAATGGCCAGTGCCACTTCAAAAGACATCCCCAGTTTACCTGTCAAGACGGGGATAATGGCAAGGCAAACCGTGCACATCAACAAGCCCTGTAGGTAATCCGCCCATTCAAACCGGTAATGTATGAACGGCAGGCGCAGGGTTAACAACCCCATGCGAACCCCTGGTTGTCTTTTTCCGTACTCTCTTTTTTGCCTCATGTACGTTCCTCCTCTCATTGTGTTGAGTCATTAAAATTCAATTTTTCTTTCATCTCTGCGCAGATTATTCGGTCGATCGAACTTTTGTACTTGTCCTCCTTGTCAGCAAGAATTGATCCGAAAAGCGCAACCATGCTTTTTCACGAGCTGTTTTCAACGAAAAGCTTGATTGTTTAGGAATGGCATGGGGGCGAAGAGTATTGGCTGGTTACTCTTTTTTTAGAGGTTGAGATAATAAGAAGCGAAAGGGGCTTTCGGTTCTAAAGTGTTAATTTTCAGGGGTTAAAGCAGACCTGGGGCACAGTCACGGCTAAGGAAGGCGGTGAAAGAAAATGTATTCATTTCAGAAAGGTGCATCACTGAGGCATAAAGACAAAATACGTTCTACGGGATAAAGAAAAAACAAGAGAGAGGTGGTCACAAAGACAAAATTGTTTTCTTGTTTGATGCGAAACGGCATCGTTTTTTTGTTGGTATGTGTATGGCTCTCTGTTTAACTCTTTGTTTTTGATGAATAAGTTCTAGTATTTCCGTGTTGATGCATTGGTGCATCGGGTTGATGCTTTAGGGCATCGAACAGTATCGTGTAATTTGATGCAACGACCTGTTTATCACCTGTTGATTTGAATACCAAGGCGATTGGCCTTACGAACAACTGTTGATTGATTAATCCCGAGGGCTGCTGCTACTTTTCGGGAGGTTCCGTGTTTCTGGATGGCTGTGCTCAGAATTCGATGCTCAAATTCTGCCATGGCCACTTTAAGGGGCTTGCCGTCAAGTAAGGATACGCTGGGCAGTAGTGGTGCGGCTTTCATTTTTTCAGGCAGGTTACGTGCTGTAATAACTTCTCCCTGGGCCATTACAACCAGTCGTTCAATCATATTTTCGAGTTCCCGTACATTCCCCGGCCAGTCATATTCAATCATCGCATCGATGACTTCGGAGGTAATCTGTTTGCTAAAACCATATTTACGGTTGTATTTTTCAATAAAGAAGTAAATAAAGTGGCTGATGGCCTCCTTTCTTTCACGCAAAGGAGGAATCAATACAGGTACAACATTGAGTCGGAAAAAAAGATCTTTGCGAAATTGTTGCTGTTTGATCATCTCTTCGAGGTCACGATTGGTGGCAGCCATTATGCGAGTATCTACCTGGATGGGTTTTGCTCCCCCTATACGGACGATTTCTCTCTGCTGTAAAACACGCAATAATTTTACCTGCAGTCCCATGGGCATTTCGCCGATTTCGTCTAGAAAAATCGTGCCGCCATCTGCCATTTCGAAAATCCCAGCCCTGCCGTCCCTGCTTGCATCGGTAAAAGCCCCTGGAGCATATCCAAATAACTCCGATTCAAGAAGGTTTTCAGGAATGGCTGCACAACTGATTTTAATAAATGGTTTTTTGCGCCTGGCACCATGGTTATGGACAATCTCTGAAAAAACTTCTTTGCCGACACCTGAATCACCTTGGATGAGGATGGTTGAATCTACTTTGGCGAGCTTAAGGGCCAAGTCGTAGATCTCCAGCATCTTTTGAGATTTGATAACAAATTTTTTGTGATCGCCGGCAGCCTTGCGCAATTGCTGTAGCTCCATTTCATATCGAGACTGCAGTTGTTCCATCTTCTTGATTTTTTCTTGAAGCTGATTCAGCTCGGTAACATCCCGCACATTGGTGACAACCCGGAAAATATTGCCGTCGTCATCAAATATTGGATTGCCGGTGACAACAATAGTCTTGTCCGTTTTCATAATGTTTTGGACAATAGTTATTGGCCGTTTTTCTTCCAGTACTCGTAATGTTGCAGAGTCGTTGTAGAGACCTTTGGCCACCAGGTTCTGCATTGTATGGCCTACAACTTCATTGCTTTTTATGCCGGTAATACGTTCATATGCTTTGTTGATTCTAAGCGTCTTACTTTCTCCGTCAGTCACATATATCCCGTCAAATGAGGATTCAATGATGGCATTAAGCTCTTTGGACATAAGCCGAACTCGCTCAAGCTCACTTGACATGAATTCATATTTTGTAATATCGCGTAGAATCGCAAACGAAGCGATTATCTTTTTATTAATTATTATAGGTGCCCAGTTCGTAACATACGTTTTATCGTCAAATGTGAATTTTTGGGTGAGTTCAAAATTGCCGTCATTTAAATGTTTTTTTGGATGGGACGGAGTAAGGAGCGTTGTAACGGGAAGAGCAATAATATCAGGTTTGGAACGATGTATTACCTGACAAGCAGCCTTGTTGCATAAGAGGATATTGCTGTTGTTGTCGATAACAAGAATAGGCTTATCGATACAGTCTATGATTGGTTCCATTTGGGAGATGAAATTGACAGGGAAATTCGAAAGAGTAGTGCTAAAGTCCGATCTCTGCAGCAAACCTGCTAGATGCTCTGCATCATAGACAACCCAGCAATCAAACGGCATAAGGGCTACGGTTTCCAGTTCATCGTTAAGACATGCCTTTCCGACTTGCCTGCCAATCAAGCGATTTGCCGGTTCGTCGGGCATGCAACCGTCAGCCAAGGCGCGTAGAATATCCTCTTGGGTCAGGACTCTTTCGGGCAATCCTTCCCGGTTGAGCAAGAGAATGCTGTGATGCGGATGACTGGTCAGAATTGCAGCAGCACGGCGAATATTTTCACCTGCTTCCAGGATGTGCATCTCGCTACGCATGTAATTTTTAACTTTCATACTTTCCTTTCATGTAAACACGCCGTAAATACCTCTACTTCAGGCAACCGGAATCATGATACCGAATCGAAAACTTGGCGGCACCTGATATTTTTCAAAGTCAAGCCTGATGGCGTCGTAAAAAGTCCGATCTAGGGTGTTGCAGGTTTTGCCCGAGGATTTGACATACCATATGTATAGTCAAAGGCTCGGGCAAAACCTGCGCCTTGTATGTCGAACTTTTGTACTTAGCCATCTTCACTGTGTGATGGACTTTTTACAAGTCCATCAAGCCTGAAAAGTTACTTGAGTGCTGTAATTAATACCTGGTCAACGCAGGCTCTCCGTGAGTGAGTGCAGATGCAACCATTGCAGGGCGTTGTGAAATGGTCCGTTGGCCTGGAGCCTTTGATTGTTTAGAGCATTTATAATGGTAGGCATTGTAATTACAGTGAAGAAGCGGTTATATTCACCATTGTGTGGGAAATAAGGTGCTGCCGGAAAGGTTTATGTGGTTCAGTACACAGTTCTAACTCAAGGGAACCGAATCGTTGCGAACAAAGGACCTGAAAAAAATTTATAGCACCAAGAATTGGCACAACCAATGGGCGTTGTTTTATTTTGTGCGAAACTGGGAAAATATTCTTGGTTATCCGCTAGGTAAAGTAACTTATCCTGCCTTTTTTCGTGGTGATGTGTTGTGGATCTATGTGGATAATTCGGCATGGATGCAGCAGATGCAGTATGTGAAGATGGATTTGCTGGATGCCATTCAGAAGGCCGTGCCCACCGCTGTGGTCAACGATTTACGGTTTGCGGTGCACCCTGCGATCCAGGAAGAGGAAGCACCGTCTGCCCCACCTCCCAAGAAGCCCATTGACAAACAAAAAGAAAAGCGGTTTGTGGACATGGTATCAAACGTATCCAATGAGCAGTGTCGACAATCCCTCTATCAGTTATGGCGAGCATCTGCCGGAAGTGCCGGGAAAGGGACTAGCAAGTAGAGTTGCCTTTACGTTGTTTATTAAGGAACTGTCCGTAAATAAGTTGAACCATATAGCGCTCATATTTAAGTTTAGATTCGGATAATCTCATTGAACAAAGCCGCATGGGTGGGTTGTGCTACGTTGAGGACTTTGTGCTTGAAGAATAGCCAAAGACGATTTGAAGATGTGATGCGATATGTGCAAGGTATTTCAGGACAACTCCTAAGGTTAGAGTAAAATGAAAATAACAGAATTGATCGGTAATACCCCCTTGGCTGAATTGACAGGGTTTTCCCCTGTTGAAGGGGTAAAAATTTTCGGCAAACTGGAATCGTGTAACCCAGGCGGTTCAATAAAAGATCGAGTTGCCCTGTCAATGGTAGAGGCTGCTGAAAAAAGTGGCGAGCTGACCAAAGATAAAATTCTTTTGGAAGCAACCAGTGGCAATACCGGGATCGGTATGTCTATGGTCTGTGCTGCCAAGAAGTATCGTTGTCAATTGATAATGCCTGAATCGGCCTCCATTGAGCGGAGAATGATTATGCAGGCCTACGGTGCGGAAATTATACTTACGCCGGCCAAGAGGAAAACCGACGGTGCCATTGAAAAGGCGTATGCCCTGGCCAGAGAACATCCAGATATCTACTACCTGGCGGATCAGTTTAATAATCCCGCCAACTGGCAGGCGCATTACAACTCGACCGGTCCCGAAATATGGGAACAGACCAACGGACAGGTTACCGACATCATCGTTACATTGGGCACCTCCGGCACTGCAATGGGCTTGTCAAAATACTTTAGAGACCATCATCCGGAAGTCAATGTGGTTGCGGTTGAGCCCTACCTGGGACACAAGATACAAGGGCTGAAAAATATGAAGGAATCATATAAGCCCGGTATTTTTGATAAAAAATTGCCGCATGCCATCGTCAATGTGGAAGATGAAGACGCCTTTTCCACTGTGCGCCGTTTGGCTGCTGAAGAGGGGATTTTTGCAGGTATGAGCAGTGGCGCTGCAGCTTTTGCCGCCATTGAATGGGCTAAGAAAATTGGCAAGGGGTATATTGTTGTTATTTTACCCGATGGCGGAGAGCGGTATCTGAGTACGCCACTTTTTGTGCAGCAGAAAAAAACTCCTGAAAAGGCATCCCAGCTCAAGTTTTTTAATACCATGTCGCGTACAAAAGAGGTGTTTGAACCTGTTAATAAAGAGCGCGTGACCATGTATGCGTGTGGCCCCACTGCTTACGAGCAACCTAATGTTGCTCATTTGCGGCGTTTTGTGGTTTCAGACATGATGGCTCGTTATCTCAGGTACCGGGATTATACGGTGGATTCATATATGAATTTTACCGACCTGGATGATAACACCATTGCCGGTGCCGAGAAGGCAGGGATGGATTTAAAATCCTATACCTCACAATATATAGATCAGTTTCTTCAGGCTGCAGATGCCCTGGGCGTGGAAAAAGCATCCGGATATCCACTGGCATCAGACCATGTCGGCGATATGATAGAGATAGCCCATGAATTGATCCATAAAGGCTATGCCTATGAAAAGCATGGTTCTATTTATTTTGATATTTCAAAATTTAAAAATTACGGGAAATTATCCGGGGCGGATCTCACGAAAATAAAGGTCGGCACAACTGTAGATCTGGACAACTACGAAAAAGATAATCCCCGTGATTTTACTCTGTTGAAACGTTCAACCCTGGCAGAGTTGAAAAAGGGGATCTTTTTTGAGACAGACTGGGGGAATGTCCGTCCTGGATGGCATATAGAGTGCACTGCCATGTCCACTCGTTATCTGGGCGAGACCATGGATATTCACACCGCAAGTCAGGATCTTGTGTTTCCCCATCATGAAAATGAGATTGCCATTGCCGAATCACTTACCGGTAAGCCCCTGGCGAATTACTGGGTGCATTCCGGGTTGCTGCTTCGCGATGGGAAAAAAATGTCTGAAGACGCCGGTAATGTGGTCACTTTTCAAGATGTAATGGACAAAGGGTACAGTGGCAGGGAACTGCGTTTTCTCCTGTTGAGTGTGCATTACCGCAAGCCGATGCAGTTTTCATTTAAGCGTCTGGAGAGTGCCGCATCAGCCTTAAAACGAATAGATGCCTTTATTCGTAAGTTACTGTGTCTGCCGGCAGGTTTGCCACATCCCCAGGTTGCCACCTATATTACAGCACTTGAGCAACGCTTTTCAGAATCCATGGATGATGATTTGAATGTCTCTGGTGCTATCGGTGGCCTTTTTGATTTTATCAAAAAGG
The DNA here is from genome assembly GCF_963675105.2 of Desulfogranum marinum. NCBI lineage: Bacteria > Pseudomonadati > Thermodesulfobacteriota > Desulfobulbia > Desulfobulbales > Desulfobulbaceae > Desulfogranum > Desulfogranum marinum. The sequence continues at coordinate 338,488 of NZ_CAXXRO010000003.1, read as the reverse complement.
TAAACCCAATTCTCCATACCAGCCATATTGATAAAGAACAGAAAAACGATATTTTGGAAATTCTGCGCTCAATCAATAACGTTCTGGGGGTGCTGGAGCTTGAGCAGTGCCCGATAACTCCGGAAATTGACCGTCTCATACGGCTACGAGAACGGGCACGGCAATTAAAGGACTGGACCGCTGCCGATTCTGTACGAGAGCAACTTTTAGAGAAAGGAGTTACTGTCCAGGATAGTGCAACCGGAACGGTTTGGGAAAAAACGGATTGCGAATAGGAACACCATCTGGGCAAAGCAAACGTTGGAAAAGAGTGAGGACGTAATGGTCGTTTCTGCGTAACTGCTTAGTAGTCTTCAGATGCGTACAAACAGGCTGGATACGTACAGTAGTGCTCTATTTTCCTGCTTGATCGTGCGCAGGTGGCGCGCTGCTGGATAGTTACGTTTGTGCTTGCTTTCTTTGGGCTTCCCCTGTACATTGCTCGCGAAAATACGTGCGCCAGTAGCTCAGCTGGATAGAGCAACGGCCTTCTAATCCCGAGTGATATCAGTAGTTTAGCAGTGATGCTAAGGGGTTGGAGAGGTTGAAAAAAGACAAGTAACCATTAGGTAACTTTTTAGCGGGACAAGTAGGGAACTATAAGGTATAAAACAAAAAAAGAGTTAAATATGCGCCAATAGCTCAGCTGGATAGAGCAACGGCCTTCAATTGGAGTGCCTTGGGGGAAACCTCAAGAGTAGAACCAGCCAAATTCGGGGAAACCTTCACTGCTCAAAAGTAGAATGGCAATCCCGAGCCAAGCCCCCCAGAAATGATGGGAAGGTGTAGAGACTAGACGGTTGGCATCTAAGTTCAGCAATTCGCTGAATATGATGAAGGGATAGTCCAGACCACGAACTTGCAATCAGGCAAGGCGGGGAAATCCGAAGTGGTAAGCTAAGCCGTAGGTCCCAGGTTCGAATCCTGGTTGGCGTACCATATAAAGAAAAAAGCCACCTTCAGAAATGAGGGTGGCTTTTTTTTTCATCTTATGGAGTAGTGATCACGGATCCTAACGATTTAAAAAACAGAGAAGAGTGGGGATCGTTTCTGAAATTTGCGAATTGAAATTTGTTTGTTAGGGTTTTACCCATATGCTCATAGAATGGCATCATAGGCGCCTTAGGTTAGAGTGCTGTTACATTTTTGAGAAGTTTTTTTGGTAAGCTACACCTTCCAGTTGCTCCATTTCTGATCGATTTTAGCAAAAAGCCAGGTCTACCTTCACAGGAATAGTGTAAAGTTGCAGGTTTGCTTAAATGGTTAACATTGCCGATGTTAACCTCTGCCACTGCGGCAAGGTGTCTCCCCGCAGACTAACAGTAGGACTCTCAAGTTGTTGACATTGGAAACCTAGTGGCTCAGATATTATCCGTTAATCTCTAACGGGATCGATATTCCGATCTGGGCCGCAACGGGGGTGTAGATGTCGACCTCCTCTGATGAGGTGGTGATGGATACAATCAGAGAATAACGAGTTCTACTGTTCCACTTGCCGAGATGGGATCGCTCACGCCACCAACCAATGGTTGGTCGGATAGCTATCAAATTCGACAACGCAAGGTCAGAGGCATAGCCCTTCCAAATATCTGAATGAATTGACCCTTTATTACGGGCTTGACCAAGGGTCCAGTAATCGGCGGCAGAGTCTGTGCCTGGGTGCCCATTTTCCTCACCTGGAGCCGCTGCATTAATACGGCGTATCAATTGTTTCTTTTCTTCTCCAGGAGAATTCAATTCAAAGCGCAGCCCATGTGACGCATATCGATATCGGTCCTGCCAACCTATTTCGCCAGGACCAGGTTCTATAAAATAAGAGAGGGTAACGCGCATTTGAACCTCAGTATCATCTGGTAGACTATGGAGGACATCCTGTGGCCAAGGCAGTTCATAGAAATGCATGTCTTTGGTGCAATAACCACCATTTTCTTTTTGGTCGTAGGGCTGTATCTCTGCCTGAGATATCATGGTTAAGCTGTTGCTTGCAGAATACAGGGCCTTCTCCAAGTTTGGTACCCCATAGCCACAAATCCGGAGTAATCGTTTATAAGCGGTTTTGCTATCGTCAGAAAGAAATTGTTTTTTGATTGTATCAGGCCATTCCGCAGAATGAATTATGAGGGCGCGGATTGTCTCTGGCCAATAATCTGGATACTCAGATTGAATCTGAGCCGCAACCCAAGCCGCTTGTGCAGTGGCGGCACTGGTCATATTGAAGGGATGAAAATGGGCTTCTTGAGGGTCACGAAAAGTTGATAGTACGGAAAGATCATCGCATTCAGTGACAAAACCTGAACCATCTTTAGCGATATTTCCTCCTTCCATGACGATTTCAGGCTTAATTGGCCACTTATCATCCCAATTTGAAGATGTGGTAGAAAAGGGAGAAAGCCCACCCGCTGGGGCTATGGGATCATATCCCTGCAGTGTAGAGTCACTGATATGGTCGAGATTTGTGAAGGCCCCTACAGTTAACGCATTCCATGATTGTGCCGGGTCGTGGATAGACTCATCTATTTGAGTTTTAGGATAGTCACAGCACTCAGCTAAAGTTCTAGTTTCATTGCAGTTCCCGGTGCTAATGATAAAAAGTTGTTTTTCATCATTAGCAGTACCGGAGCATATTTGGTCAAGCTCGGCGGACCAGGAGGAAGGTCTTCCTTTATCCCTGGTGTCGTCAGCGGTTACCGCCATACAACAAATGCGCTTTCTTTCTGCTACCTGGATTATCGCCTTTGAAACCGCTTGTGAGGTGACATATCCCCATAATTCAGGATCTGTGGCACCATCAGGAGGTAATATTTTGACTGATTCGAGGCGATGTTTCAGAGGGATTGCTTCATTATGGCTTAAAATTTCTTGCAGGTTGCCAAAGGCTGATACACCTGCCATAAGAGTGCCATGTTTGTCGTGGTCATGCCACCCCCACTCCGGATCGACTGCCTGGCAGTCTTCGTCTTTGAGGCAAGGAGCCAGCAGAGGATGGCCATTGTTCACCCCCGTATCCAAAATGCAAACAGCAACCTTGGAATCTCGGTGTATTTCAAGCCGGTCAAGAATATCTTCCACCCACTCGGCTTGAACTCTGTTCTCTTGGTCTAACCAAAAAGCTGCCGTCTCTTTTGCACGACGGTATTCGGCAATATCATCCGAAAATCGTGTAATTGTTTCCAGCTCTCTTCTGTTGGCATGAACCATTTTAACGGTTCTCTCAGGAAAACGGATATTGCCTTGTTTGAAAATTATCTGGTGTTGTTCCAGTAGTGCTTCGAAGCGTTTAACCACTTCAGATCGATCTGAGCTTAACCAGACTTCGCACCACTGTGGCTCATCAGTTGGGATCAAATTTATGGAGTCCTGCCAGAAAGACTCGATTTCAAGAGCCTTGCGGATAGCTGATATACTTTCAAGTAAATCAGCGTTTTTCGGGCGGCCGGATCTGGCGTTATCCTCAGTAGCGTAACGCTCAATTTGTTTAAAAAGTAGTTCCTTCTTGGAGTTTGGTACATAAACGGTGGCATATACGACATCGGACGTTTCTTGGCTTCCCTCTGCTGAAACTCTTTCCCTGCGAACATTCAGTAGGCGGGTCCAATTTTCCTGTTTTCGGCCTCGCAGGTTTTCAAGGCTTTTAGTGACTAACTCATAGCCTTGCTCTCCCTTGAATTCGAGATAGATACCGTTGCGCTGTGAATGATAAACAATCACATCGTTTTCCGCTTCTGACCAGGCATGCTGTAATTGTTCTTTCAAAAATACACTGTGATCATAACGCGTTCTAGGAGGTCGTTGTCTGCCATTGCCTCCACCGGTTGGGGTAAAGGGTTCCTGCTCGTAATTCGTGATATTGATATGGGGGTAATGAATGGGCATCCTGATTATCCTTGGATACCTTCATGAGTCAACCGCCTCTCTTTGAGGGGCGTCAAAAGCTGGATCGCTGATATTTTTCTGCGGTCAGTAAGAATGGCGTCTTTTATGGCATCTCTGCAAGCATGATCGATTTCAGCGTGACTTAATCCATCACTTGTTTGAAGAACTTTTTTCCAGGCAAAATTTGTGGACATAAATGTTCCAAGTACATTAGCAATCAAGGATTTTCTTTCTGCCTCTTGAGGATTGTCATAGTAGAGTACATCATCAAAACGGCGAAAGAGGGCTCTGTCGAGCAATCGCGGATTATTCGTTGCGGCAATGATCAAACTGTCAGAACTGTCCTGCTCTATAAATTGTAAAAATGAATTGAGCACACGACGCATTTCGCCAACTTCGTTTTCCATTGAACGATCTCCTCCAATGGCATCAAACTCATCAAAAAGATATACTCCATGTTCTTGCTGAATCATGTCAAAAATCTGTCGAAGTTTGGCACTTGTCTCTCCCATGAACTTTGTTACAAGCCGGTCTACTTGAATAGTGTGAAGGGGAAGGTGGAGTTCTTTAGCAAGTACCATAGCACTCATGGTCTTTCCTGTTCCTGGGGGGCCAATAAGCAATATTTTCCGACGATGCTTCAGGCCATGTGTTTTTAACTTATTCTGTTGACGGTATTCATGGATTACTCGTTCTATACGTTCTTTGATATTGCGAGGGGTAACCATGGCCTCGAGTGGCACTGTCGGATTTTCCGAAAGAACTAAGCCTTGAATATTTTTAGGGAAGGGAAACAGCTTGGGGCCTTTTTTCTTCCGCTCCATATCAATTATGTCACGGATATCTTGCGCTAAGGCTTTGTGACCCTGTCTAGCTTCATGAGCTGCCACTTGAAGAGCGATGGTGTGAAAACGATCAGTATCGTCACTAAACTTAGAGCGAATCAATGATTTTATGTGTTCTGCTGTTGCCATGACTTACCTTCTACGCTTTTCAAAAATTGGCTTTATGCTGGTCATTAGAGTAATCTAATTTTATATAATATAAATCAATATATGGCCTTGTCTCAAAAAATGATGCTTCGACAAGACCATCTTGCCCAACTCCTCGCTTAGGAAAATTTGATGGAAGACCGCAGGCAACATGCATCATGTTACCTTAAAAGGAAACTCTTGATTATCTCGGCTCTGGACAGGACTCAAATACCAGGTCACAAATATCAACTGGCAACTTTAAGTCACCTATGAGACTATAGCGTTGACCGTGTTCCTGATCAGGTAATTTCGGCAGCTGAGCTTTGGGTTTAACATTGCCAACTAGAAGGTAACCAATTTGGGCACCTGCTCAAACGAAAGGTGTTTCCTGTGAAGGTTTCAGCACAGAATACGTAGAAAATCCTCCCCGACCAAAGTCAACATCTTTCCACTATATGTTGACCTATTGTCTATAGAAGATGTGACGCTCTTTAGGTGGCTTGTAGCTGTTGCAACGCCACATGTTCTCCCTTTATAAATCATCAACTGACCTGCTACGTTGTGGCGCAAGTCATTACTTGTCATACAAATTCAAGAGGTTACACGATACCTCTGTCGCCGCATTAATTCAAATATTTTTCAGAATTCCGGGAATTTGAATATACATGAATTGATAGTGGTTTCTTTTTGCAGAGCCAGGGGAGAAGGCGAGTTGCCAATATTTTGCGCTGAACGGCATAAGCCTACGCCTACTGTTGCCCCACTCGGGAAGTCGGGAAGGGGTGCTTTTCGAGCTGGAATAAGAGATAATTTCAGATTATTCTGGACGGCTCACTTAGCGTTCTGTACATGGGAGATGCCCATTGGCAGGGTTTATTTGCGGATAAATTTCAAAAGTTAAACTTTTTCCTGATTGTGTATAACAAGCCTTCAAGTACGGTCTGTACCACTAAGTGGCTTTTTTTGAGCTGTCAGCCAGATTAGGATTGTATATGATTCTCTTGCTGCAAAAAGTATTGAAAATTGGCCGGTAATCTTCTAATGACTGGCGCTCTGTGAATATAGAGATTGTCCCTGACACATCGGTGTGGCTCAGCTTTATCGGGATCCCTTTTTAATACGCCTCCCGCCTCCTTCCCATAAATTAAGCGTCACCTCATACCCACAAAAGTGATCAGTTGAAGAGGTTCCCCAATTTGCTTCTTTGGGTTTGGCGGGGTGCAGCTTCCTGCAAATAAGGGGGCATAGCAGTCGCATTTAAAAAAGAAAAGGGGGCACTGCGGTCGCATCAGGGGGGCATAGCGGTCGTAAGGCGGGGGCATTGCGGTCGCATCAGGGGGCATAGCAGTCGTAAAGAGGGGGGCATAGCGGTCGCACAAAGGGGGCATAGCGGTCGCGTTTATGAAATGAAAAATCGGCTCAATCCCTTTGCCAGCAGGAGATTGAGCCAAATGACCATCAACGCCTAATCATCTTTAATCTATATTTAATCTTTTATAGAAGCATTTTTCGTCAGTGTTGACACCAGGTGACGATGACTAACCCCTCAATTACATCGGCAACCTTTCAACTTGCCTTCAATCATCTTCCAGGCAAATAACGAGTCTGTATATTTTGCCGTCTTTCACTATTTTTCGTTTTAGACGAGGTAATTTTTTTACTCGCTTGCTCTTTTTCCCAGACTGACTCCTGGAATTTCGGACTTTTGTTAAGCGGTCTTTTTAAGAGGCCTTGGCTCATCACAGTTTCCAGCCTCCTCCAATCTTGCTATTCGTGCTTCAAATTCCTCTATTTTTTCTTTTAATTGCTCGTTTTCTGTCGTCAATTCTGAGCATTTCCTCTCAACGGTCACCTTTCCGTGCAGTGCCTCTATAAGGTCCGTCAGTAATTTCGCATTGCTGGTATCTGACCCAAGTATCTCAATGATTGCGGTGGATATATCAGAAGAATTATCTGCAAGGTGCGTTATAGCTTTTTCCTGTTGCTTATCCGGCTCGCCGCCAAGCACCGGTGACTCTTCCCCATCCATGATACGTCGTCCAAGAATAAGTATCTCCTCGTAGACCATGCCGAAGTGTGAGGCAATTTTGTTTCGTATCTGTTCCGATCCCGGCTTTTTGCCTCTGACTATCGCGCTGAGATAACCTCGGTCGATCCCCTGATTCTCTGCCAGTCGAGCCTGCGCACCACGCCCTTCCTGTTTCAACAGATGAATAAGTGCAGTGCGAAATTGATTGGAAGCTGATTGATCCATAGGTCAACAATAGACCATATGTTCAATAAATCAAATAAAAAAGACAATTATTGACGGAAAAGACAATTTTAATATTGACATATTGGTCTTCATTCGGCAGTTATGTTGTCTATGATGACAAAGAAAAGGCATACAACTCAAAAAGCTATAGCTGATCAGGTTGGAATCAGACCTGATTTTCTTAGTCATATCGTCCGGGGCAGAAAACCTTGCCCTCGTGAGCTTGCTCCAAAACTGGAGGCTGTCACCGGTATTGAGAGAACTGTTTGGATGTGGCCGGAGCCGGACGAATTAAGGCAGAAAGTCCATGATTTTATCTACTCGGAGCCAGAGTGACTGCTGCAGAGGATGAACTTAATTGAAGAAGGATCAGCCGAGAACGCCTGTCTAACGGTAATTTTATTTTTCTAACATGGGGCTTGAAGATGACAAGAGAATTGATGCACTCGAACTTTTTTCCCCTGAAGTCAGAAAGAAAATTGAAGAGGCGACCAGATACCCACCTTTGCCTGACTGGCCTGTACAGGTGCGGGGTATCCCGAATATCTGCCTGCGCTCCGCCCTGTTTGGTGTTGTCCAGAGAGGTCGTAGAAGGGCTGTCAAAGGTGAGCTGCTTGCTTCGATCAAAGGAATCAGCATTCGCTATACCGGATGGCGGCTTGATCAGGGTGATTTCGATGTCCTCCTCTATGCCCTGCATCTCGTCTCTCTTGAAAAGTCGACTAAAGACCATACACGATTCACCGGCAAAGGATTTCTCAGAGCCATTGGCCGCGCAAGTGGCAAATCAGGACGAGAATGGCTCAAAGATTCATTCAGACGTCTTACAGGATCTGCCGTGGAAATAACTTTTGAGATAAAAGATCAATTTAACGAAAGGTCCTACACCTATGCAGGATCGTTGGTGGATGAGTTTTACTACTGCTCAGACGAGGGCTGCTATCTGCTCAAGATCAACCCCAAGATGGCAAGACTCTTTGACGCAGGCTGGACACAGATGCAATGGCAGCAACGACGGCTACTGAAAACTGATCTTGCCAAATGGCTGCATGGATTCTACGCCAGCCATAGAGCCCCATATCCCATAAAGGTAAGCACCCTTAAGCTTCTCTGCGGATCCAGTTACGGCAGACTCTCTGATTTTCGCGGCAAACTCCGTCGCGCGCTCCACGAGTTAGCAAACATCAACCTGCTTGAATCATGGGAAATAGACAAAAAAGACAAAGTCCATGTAATCAAACGAACATCCAAACTTCGCTCATGATTTTAGAAAAATATGCCATTGCGATCTCGACACATGCAAACAGAACAATTTGAAATACGAGTTCAAATCTCGGCAAAATGCACTGATACCTGGTCACTCGCATCTCTATGGATCAAATCCAATCCGATGCTGATAAAGTGTATTGCCGCACAATACATCCCTTACATGGGTTGCAGTTCCCAGGACCTGGAAAGCGAAGCCCTGCTTGTTGCCTACCAGACAATCTCCAGTCTGTTTCAAAGTGAAAAAGATCTCTCCTGTATGGCCCGGTATTTCAGAGTCGTATTTCGTTCACGCTGCATTCAAATGACCATGGGAATCAAGGTCGTTGATGATTTGGACCCTGAAATAATCAATGTCCCCAATGAAGATGAAACGCTGCCTCAGGAACTGGACCAAGATGTCATTGATGCCGCTCTTGCCTCTTTGACCAACCGCCAAAGGCAGGTCGCAAAATGGATACTCAGTCAACCGTCACCTGTGAATACCGATCTGGTTGGAGAGCATTTCGGTATCTCCACAAGAGGAGTCAGGCGGCTTATCAATGATGCTGTAACCAGGATTGAAAATGGACATCGAAACGTATGCCGGACAATCCCGGCTCTCACATAAAATACTGCGCTGGATGGTAAAGAACAAAATATTAAACAACCCACTTTCAGGAACTGATCTCATGGGGTTGCAACTGATTGAAAAGATATGGGGCAGAAGGGAAATCCTGAGGGCACAGCTGTGTCAATTTTCCAAAAAAAGAAGACAGCAACTTATTGATTCAGCAGATCTGAAAACCAAGTGGGAACGCTATGCATACAGCCGCTTAAGTAACCTTGAGAAAGGGGAACGATTACCCTTGAAAAAGCTCTTTGATGAAGTGGAGATCACCTTTGGTTTCATTCTTAACCGCGCACATAAAGCACGCCTCTACCGAGTACGTCGAAGAGTCTACAACGAAAGAAATCAATTACTAAAAAGTGGCAAAGCTGAGGCCTGAGAAATTGCTAAAAACCGGCAAACAAATAAAAAGAAACGTAGTTTCTTTGATTACTAAAAATGAGAATGGGATATCTGCCATTAAATTACTTGCTGAACTGGTGGCAATTCTCTCCATCAGCCAGTCATTTCCCATCATATCTTTGGGGGCAGATCTGGAGATTCGACAAGGAACGTATCTTTACAAACTGCCATTTGCCCAGGTTGTTTCAGCTGAGACTTTTGTTATTTCCACAGCCACAAAAAAGGACTCGGTGAAGATGGTTGTTTCCCAAAAATATACTCAGCCTACTCCTACCCCTGGTGCGCTTTTTAGTAATCCAATCTCAGTCCATTTCAAAATCGACAGCGCAGAGATTGCCCCAGAAGAACAGACCCAATTGTTTTCTCAATTACAGGAGTTTGAGGTACCTCAAAATGCACCTCTAGCAGTTACTGGATTCACCTGCGCAATGGGACCAGCCGAGTTCAACGCCTGGCTATCTGAAGAACGTGCAAAAGCTGTTGCAGGATTGCTTGAAAAAGAAGGCTACACAGTTGCCAAAATCGAGGGCAAGGGGGCCACGGATCTGCTCAGTAAACACTATGCGCCTTTGAACCGTCGAGTTGAAGTTACACCATCTGAAACAAGTTCTGCCCGAACCGGGCAATCCCAATACTCTACCCAGGAGGAAACCCCATGAGCCCTACATTCTATCGGAAACAATCCCTCATCACGGTACTGGCAATTGCCTCACTTCTCTTTGCAGGTAACGCCCTGGCCATGACCACCCCGGCAACGGGTTCATTTGCCTACGATTTATACGACATCGGCGTCAACCAGATCCTGCTCGGCCCTATCGGTTTTGTCAGTGGTGTTGCTTGCATGGTTTTCGCCGCAATCATGGCGATCCGTCAAATGCTGTTACCTGCAGCAGGCGTTGTTCTCGGCGGTGCATTTCTGCTTAAGGCAGATGCCGTTGTCCAATCTGTTGGGGCCGTTATCAGTTGAGGCTAAAAAGAGAGTAAACCAGGCAACCAAGGTCCAAGATGAGCAACAATGAGCTAAACAAAAGCTTCCCCCAGTACCTGGGCAAACCCATCCAGGTGTTGTGGTTTGAACTCGACGAGCTGATCATTTTTGTTTTCACCTTGACCTTTGCCCTCATTTACGGCGGCTTCATGTGGATCATATTCATCGCCATCCAGTGGTTTTATACCCGCACTAAACGAAAACATGCCAGGGGATTTCTGAAACACATCCTCTATACGCTGGGACTTCTGGAGATGAAAAATTACCCGGAATATTTTGAAAAGGAGTTCCATGAATGAGAATCTCCGATTACCTGCAGAAATCCAGCGCCCTTTTTGACGAGAATAAACTGCTCAAGTTTTGCTTTGTCTGCCTTACCATAGCGTTTTGCTACAACTCGCTCCAGGTTCACAGGGCGGTGAACTACCAACGCACCATTCTGATCCCACCCAAATTGACCGGGCAAATCGAGTTTATCCAAGGCAAACCAAACGAGAAATATATCCGCGATATCAGCAGGACCATTGCCAACCTTGCCGCGACCTGGTCCCCGGCTACAGTGAGGGAAAACTTTGAAGAATTGCTTTACTACTTCGCCCCCGAGTCATTTCCCCAGGCTTCGGAGCGTTGGTACTCACTGGCCAGTCGGGCAGAAGAAGGATTGGTCAGCTCAACATTCTACCTTGAGAAAATCAACTTCGACAACTCGGAGATAGAGCTGTTTGGACAACTGGTGCAATACACCGGCAATACCCCGCTTGAAAACACAACCAGGATTTATCTAGTGCAGTACCGAATCGATCAGGGCAGATTTTATGTCTTATCCATCCAGGAAAAAGTCAAGAACGTTGAGGCGGATCAGGGAAAGGAAAACAAATGAAGAAGTTATGTACAGCAGTAATACTGCTCTCCCTTTGCGGTACGAATGTGCAAGCAGCGCAGTCGGTAGCTCCGGATGTTCGAACCACGGTCAAAATCTCCAACCACGATGTTAATCGGTTTGTCTGTCCAGGCACCATGCAGGACATGATCTATTCCAAAGAGAAGGATATCACCGGCCATTTCTCTAAAAGCGACGCCTTCATCAAATTCAAGATTACCAAGATCGGCTCGGATGAGAAGTATGCCACAAAGGATAATGAACTCTTCCTGGTTTGTGACGGCAATGTTTATACCATCATCACCCAGCCGACTAATATGCCGTCAACGACAGTGCATTTGATCCCGCCTGCTGGGGATTCGTTTAAACAAAATGTGGCCATGTTCAAGAATATGCCGCTTGAAAAGCAGGCTCTGCATATCATCCGGCAGGCTTACGGTGAACAATATCCCTCCAGCTACAAAATAACTGAAGCAGAACAACGGGTGATCATCAGGCCAGACCTTGAAGTACTGCTCAAGCAATATGTTGACGTAGAAGGTATAGGTCTTCGCCTGAAGCGCTATACCATTAGCTCAATGGCCACTGAAGAAATCCGTGTAAAAGAGACCGATTTTCTTCGATCAAATATAAGCCCATCCCTACTTGCAGTGGCCATTGAGGACCACACCCTTCGCCCAGGGGAATCCACCAGAGTCTTTGTGGTGGAGAAAAAGGAGGGTGGTAGATGAGCGGTTTTGACAAACTTGAACCACGACAGAAAAAGCAGATTATTTGGGCTGTTATAGGGATCATTCTCTTTGCTCTCATCATGGTTGGTTACAATCTCCGCTCCAAACGCACCCTTAACCTTGCTGGTGACCAGGGCGTTAAATCTGTAGCACTTGAACCGGACCTGATCCAAAAGACGACACTCCGGGAGACACGACGGGAACTGGAAAAACTCAGGAACGATCTTTCTGCACTCAAAAAAGAACAGGAGTTAGCTAAACGTAAAGGCAAGGAGCCTGAAAAGGTAACCATCCCAACCGCTGATGAAATCAGCCGGTCTGCAACTTCCCCATCAGCGACAGTAACTGAATGGCCGCTGCCCATCACAGAAAACGGTCAAGGCAGAAGACTTCCGACCGCTCCTCCTCCTGCACCAATTAACCCTGAACCGGTAGTTATTGGTGAAATCGCGGTGGTGTCCAACGGTCATGCAGAAGAGGTCCTGGAGGATCATAAAAAAAAAGGACGCAGCGTCTATCTACCACCTTCTTTCATGGAAGCGAGCCTTCTGACTGGTTTCGACGCTTCTACAAGTGGGACAAGCAAGAGCAGCCCTGAACCTATGTTGCTTCGAATCCAAACCCCAGCGGTTCTGCCCAATGACATCAAAGGAGATGTGGAAGGTTGCTTTGTGGTAGCTGAAGCCGTGGGCAGGCTGGATAAGGAACGTGCCGATGTTCGGCTGGTTTCTCTTTCCTGCCTCTCTAAAAACGGTCAGGCCGTAATTGACGAGCCGGTAAAAGGTTTCGTAACCGACTCAGATTCCAAGGTAGGGCTTTCTGGACGAGTCGTCTCACGTATGGGAGCGGCAACCGCCAGGGCGACAGTGGCCGGAATTTTTGGTGGAGCAGGTGACTGGCTCAAGGCGGCTTCAACCACCACCTCTACTTCAGCACTTGGTTCAACACAGACCGTGGATTCCGGCGATGTCGTCCCGTATGCCCTTGGTGGGGGGCTCTCCGAAGGAGCAGACACCCTGCGCGACTTCTACCTTGATCTGGCCCGGCAGACCACGCCGGTTATCGAGGTGGGAGCCACAAAAGAAATTACCGTGGTCATTTCAGAAGGGAAAGACCTGCAGATAAGGGAGATCGACAGTGGAACGATTTAAACAACTGATAGCCATGCTGACCTTGCTCAGTCTCTCAGCCTGTGCACCACTTGAGAAGGCCGTCAATCCATACGAGGAGGACTTCAAGTGTCGAGCCAGTGATGAAACCGGCAAGTGTATCGATACCCCCAGCGCATACAAGGAGGCTAGGTATCCGGTTATCGAAGACCCTTTGCAGTCAGAGGTGCTGACGCCTGGGGGAGATAGATCCGACCAGCGTTATCAGATGGTGGCTGGCCTATTGGATGAGCCTCAAAAACCGATCCTGCAGCCTCCAAAAATTCTCCGCGTATTGCTCCTTCCCTATGAGGGTGAGGGGGATGAACTGTTTATGACCCGATACGTGTATCTCAAAGTTGAAGAATCCGACTGGATCCTCAGCGACATCAGTGAAACTTCGGAATAATCATGCTGCTCAATTTTCTGCAAAATAGTGGCCTCGGCGGTCGTAATCACCTGAAGCAATCCGATCTTGAGAAGATGACGAGAAGGACACCGTTTTCGTCTTTTTTAAACTATGTGGCATACGACCAACGAACGGAGGTTTACCTCAACCAGGATGACAGCCTGGGAATGCTGTGGGAGTGCTATCCACTGGTTTATGCAGGTCCAAAGACCATCAATGCTTTGGAAGGGCTCTTCCGGGCAGGCATCCCAAAAGACAGCGTCATTCAGCTCACCTTCCACGCAGACTCACATATCGAACCGATCCTGGATAGATACCGCTCCAGCAGAACCAGGCCTGATGAGATAATCCAGTCCAACACAGACAAGGTGGTGGATTTCATGATGGCCGGAAAGAAAGGACTCAGGAACTGCAGTAATATCCCGGTACGCAACTTCAGGCTCTATGTGGCCGTGACGATCCCCGCAAACAGTCAGGGGATGCCAAAACCTGAGGAACTACATGATTCGTCCAAGATTGCTCCTCTCATGGAGATCAAACGCCAGATCAATGAAACCCTGAAAGCGGCTCTCCTCAGCCCATACCATATGTCCCCTGAAGAGTTACTGGAGTGGTTACGTAGACTGATCAATTCATACCCAGATGGGTACACGGAGGATAATCACGCTGTCTACAGCGACCAGGTTCCCCTGCGAAAGCAGATAATCACCGCAGATACGCCCATCCGTGAAGAAAAAGACCATATGGTCGTAGGTGATAACTACTTCTGCTGCACCACACCCAAGATAATCCCCAAACAGGTCAACTCACTACAAACCAACTCATTATTTGGCGGGATCTGGGGCGTAGTCTCCGATGCTGACCAGATCAAGACTGATTTTCTCTGTACCTTCAACATCATCTTTGAGAAGGGATTGGAGATGAAGATTCACGGCAAATGTAATCTTCTTCTTAATCAACATGCAGTGGGCTCACTCTCTCCATCACTCAGACGAAAACAGACGGAATTTTTGGAGGCAACCGATCAGCTGGAGAGCGGGGAAAAATTTATAAAAGTTATCCCCATCATCTGGGTGTGGAGCGATGACCTCGAGCAAGCCAGAGATTCCCTGACCAGGGTACGGCGATTATGGGAGAATCAAGGCTATGTAATGCAGAAGGACAACCTAATCCTGAAAATCCTGTTTCTCTCTTCTCTGCCATTCTGCATGTACACCGCAGGCAGGAACGTGGAAAACCTGGAGCGTGATTTTGTGGCACCTGTAGGCGGAATCACCTCCATTTTACCTGTTCAAGGGGATTTCTCAGGCTCCGGTGGTGATCCAAAGCTGATTTTTACCGGTCGTAAAGGTCAGCTGGTCTCCCTTGATTTCTTCGCCAGAGGAGCAGCCAATCATAACGTCCTTTGTTGCGCCACATCCGGATCTGGGAAATCCTTTTTAATCAACTACATCGCCTTTAACTACTATTCCACCAACGCCATGGTGCGAATCATTGATATCGGTGGCAGCTACCAGAAAATCGCACGAATGCTTGGAGCCCGGTACCTTGATTTCCAGGCTGATACTGATGTCTGCCTCAACCCCTTTACCTATATCCTGGAACCGGATGAAGAGCTGAAATCCGTCGCGGCTGTTTTCGCGCAGATGGCCTACTCCAACTCGGATATAGACAGATGCGATGATACCGAGATGAACCTTATTCGAAACGCGGTCAGGTGGGCCTGGCAAGTGAAGGGACAAGATGCTGATGCGGATACTGTCTACACCTTCCTGATGAAGTTTCCGGAAGTGGAAAAGGCAGACCTCGAAGAGCTGTCCGATAACAAAAAGTTGATTGAATCGGCCAGAAAACTGGCTTTCAACATCAGGGAATTCACCTCCCACGGCTTTCACGGCAAATTCTTCACCGGGCCTTCTTCCTTTGATATCCGCAGGGATGAGTTTGTCGTCCTGGAACTGGAAAATCTAAAGATTCAACCGGACCTGTACCGAGTAGTTACCCTGCTCATTATCAACGCCGTAACCCAGGATCTTTACCTCTCCGACCGCTCCCGACCCAGATTGGTGATCTTTGAGGAGGCATGGCAGTTCCTGGATAAAGCCGCCATGCTCTCTCCGGTGATTAACGAAGGGTATCGCAGAGCCAGAAAATACAACGGCAGTTTCATGGTAGTCACCCAGTCTCTGCTCGATCTGATGAATTTTGGTGAAGTCGGCAAGGTAGTTAACGGTAACTCACAGTTTAAAATCCTGCTTGAGTCAGGCGATTTTGCCCAGGCCAGAAGTATGGAGCTGATCGACTACGACGACTTCACCATGGAGCTCTTAAAATCACTCAAGTCCAATCCACCGTACTACTCAGAGATCTTCTTTGATACCCCCTTCGGCCTTGGTGTGGGCCGCCTGGTAGTCAATGACTACGCCTACTTTATCTACACGTCCAAGGCTGCCGAGATCGCCATGATAGAGCAACTAGTAGATAAAGGGCTGACCCACCATGAGGCAATTGAGCACATGGTCATGTTGAGGGAACAAGGTGAAGTGTAAATTGTTATATTTTTATATATTTATCTTTTTAGCTGCTTCTGTGGAAGCTCAAGCAATAACTGAGCTTGAGCCTGCAGGGCCAGTATACGTGATAGTGGAACCGGATATCCGAAACGAGATAAAGCAGGAGGTTGCACAGCGGTGGAAGCAGCAAAAAGATAAATATCAGGAGAAAATCCACAACTACCAGCCCAAAAAACTGCAGCGACTTCCTAGAGCTGAGAGTGATCGTAGTTTTACTGTCGATATGACCTACACCCAGGATCGTGATCTGACAGACAGGGACGGTAAGGTGCTCTATCCCAAAGGGTACAGGTTCAATCCTCTGGACTATATGAGTTTAACAATTGGCCTGGTGGTGATCGACGGGAGTGATCCAGACCAGATCAAATGGTTCAAAGAGTCCCCTTACTCTTCCAACCACAGAATAAAGGTACTCCTTTCAGGTGGCTATGCCCAATCCCTGGTCTCGGATCTAAAGCGAGCCGTTTATTATCTGGACAAGGAAGTTGCTGATCGCTTTCAGCTGGCAGCGGTCCCCTGTGTGGTGGTGCAGCGGGAGAAACATATCCAGGTGACTGAATTTGTAATCAGGGAAGAAAAGCGATGAGAGTCAGTCGATTACTTCTCACGGTTATATTACTGAGTCTGGCAAGCGATGTTTGGTCAAAAAGTGGGGATTCGTTTAACTATTTCTCGGATATCCATTCTGAAGAGATAGAGCTTACCTTTCTAGGCATCTGTATTTGCCCACGTCCGCCACCCATCTTCTACGAGGAGGGGGAAATTTGGACCTATTGGGAGCCTTTCGCAGCAGTTGATACCGTCAGTACCCCTTTTTACTCCCCATTTATGGGCTCCTCCATAGGCGGTTCCGCACTTGATGAACTTGGTGGTACAAACGGTACCCAGGACGCGGCAAGTGTTGCGAACGAGGTGACCTTTTCCCAGGCCCACATCTTTCCACTCCCCCTGATGGAGTGGATGTTGTGCAGCCGCAGTGACTACCCAGTGTGGATCTCGGAGTATGACTCCCAATGGAATAATGATGAACTCTCCATTGTAATCCATCCGGAGGCTTCTCTTTTTGCAAACAAGGCCATGCAGTTGATGTGTATGACAGACGCCGCCGCAACCAACATCGGCTATACCCTGGATTACATGCCCTGGTGCATTGGCTCCGGTGGCTCTTCCTATCCCATGACCGGCTCTATCCAGAACGACGAGATCACCCAGGCCAATAACAGCGCTGCAGCCCGTCTGATTTATAAAATGAACCGGGTATTTATGATTTGTGATCCCTATGAATCGCTCTGTGGTTGTGAGTACACACCTGTGTGGATCAAGAGCCATTACAAGACCCACGTGGTGCGCCCAGCTGATCGCTCCCCTGCCTACCACTTTGGTGCGACGTCCGAATTATATAACTCAGGTCTCAATGTACCAATGGCAGGCAGTGGTTCAAACCCAAATGACGAGTATCTCTGGACCGTTTACAGGAGGCAGCTGTGTTGTACCTGCTGCGATTAATTTTAGTGCTAACTTTACTGCCTTTTTCAGTCTCTGCTGCTGATGAGCTGGAAATTGCCGTACAACGGGCTATGGAGCAGGCGAGAAAGCACGCTGCTAGGATGGAGTTACAATTCAACAAGCACCAGGAGGCGGGATTTAAAGCCGCCAAGGAAAGTGTCAGGATATTCAATTCACCTGAGTTTCAAGAAAAAATCCGGTGTGAGGAGAAGCGACTCAAAAAGGAAGTCTTTGCAGATGACGTAGAAAGGGCAGGGGAGCAGGACGTGTCCAACCCTGGCAAACTGGCGGTAAACGAAAAGATGTATCTTTTCTTTTCCTCATCCATACCTGATGAAACGATCCACTCATACATGGCTGCAGTAGAAGAATTGGATGAACCAGGTGTGGCAATGTTGATGAAAGGTTTTGTTCCAGGTGAACGTCACCGGTACCTGATCCAGATTGCAAAGAAGGATCGGAGTTGTGTTGATCAGATGCAACGAGAAAACCCAGAGGTCTGTGAACGATTCGAGATACCGGTCAGGATTCAGCCATCCCTGTTTAACAAGTATGAGGTTACTCAGGTACCAGCCCTTGTATATGAGCGTCAAGGTGAGGTCTGGAAGATAACCGGAAATGCCAGATTTGATTATCTGCTGGAACAGATAAACCGAGAAGCAAAGAGCCCTGGTTTAGAGAGTCTGATCGCTACATTACAAAGGGGCAAGCATGAGTGATAGCAGATATACCCATCAAGACAAGAAGCTGACCCCTGGCTACATTGAGGTCATCGTTATCTGTATGATAATTGTTGCGGTAGCCTTCTGGAGTTATGACAGGTATTTCGCTCAGAAAATCAAGATTGTGGACATGAGCGGTTACTTTCGACAGCAAAAGGCGCTGATGGCTGCAGGTGAACTAACGGAGGCTGACTTTAGGACCAGCCTCAACAAGCTGGATGCCTATATCAGCCAGGACGCTGAGCTTCACAAAAATCAGGTCTACATCCTCAAGGAAGTTGTATTGAAAAATGGCGATGAACTCTCTTTCAAATAATAACCGGCCGTTTTGGCGACTCAGTAAAAAGGAGCAGCGTATTACTTTAGTCCTGTTGGCAGGCCTTCTCGCTGGCCTGATCTTGCCCCAACGGATCATAGTTGCCACCAGTGACTCACTGGACCATCGAATATTTTTTAAGGTGCCGGTGGATACCACCAGAATCAAGCATGGAGATTATTTGCTGTTTGAGCTGCAGAGGGGAGAGCATACATCCTTTATCCACAAAGGGCTCAAAGAGAACAAAATACTGATTAAAGAGGTTGGTTGCACCCCAGGAGATCTTTTAACCAGGGACGTCAATGGAGTTTTTTTCTGCGGGCAGACCAGGCTTGGAAAGGCCCTGATAGAAGACAGTAAGGGAAATATTCTTCCCGTCTTCGATTTCACCTGTCCTGTCCCCAAAGGAAGCTATTTCATGGTTGGCAGCAATCCCCGTTCCTTTGACTCACGTTACTTCGGACTCATCCATGACGACGAATTTCTCTCAAAAGCACTGCCGATTTGGTAGGTCCATTGTTCTACTGTTCGTTCTCGGATTTGTTTGTCTGCCTCCATGCGCTTTGGGGGAAGACAAACAAGAAACAAGATTTTACGAAACACAGAAGGAAGGATGGTTCTGGTACCACGATCCACTTCCGCTACAGGAAGAAGAGCCGGGACATGAAAGAAGTCAGGTACAGGAAGTCCAACAACAAGAAAACAGGTACCGAGGAACGGACCTGGGAAAGGTGAGCCTGGAAGCGTTATGGACAATGTACCCCGACGATTTTCAGGAGCTTCTTGATCACGTCCAGAACCTCGCAGTCCAGACCCCGACGGAAGAGAACACACTCCGTTATCTGATCATGCAGGACGTGGCCAGAAGAAAGGCCCTTGCTTACACCAACAGTGCCATGTATGTGACCCAGAAGTATGGAAACCTGTTTAACGTCAACCAAGTCTATCCGACGTCTAAGCCGGGAGTCACCGCCAGGGTACAGATGCAGAATCAGGAGATCGGACAAACAATCAGAAGTGCAAGAAACGACCATGCCCTGATCTATTTCACCAGCCCCACATGCGGCTTCTGTGAAAAGCAAAGCGGGATCCTTACCTATTTCGTTGAGAAATACGGCTGGACGATAAAGCCAGTGGATATAGGCCAGCAACCAGGTGTTGCTGCCAGGTTCGGTATTGAGACAACTCCAACCCTGCTGCTCATCAAAAAAGGGATGGAAGACTATATGTCGGTATCCGTTGGAGTGGTCGCGCTTACGGAACTCGAGCGCAAGCTCTACCGTGCAGTCCGCTATCTGCAGGGCGAAACAAGGGATGACAATTTCCTGATGTACGACTTTCAAAAAGGGTCGGCATTTGACGCGACCTCGATCTTAAACAACGAGAGCACACAACCATGGCAAGGAAAATAATCTCAATAGCGGCAGGCATCTTTTTTCTGTTGTGCACCTCTGCTCATGCCCAATGGGTTGATGATTGGCTGCAGCAGCGCAGTATCAGTGGCCCCAACTACTTTCACGGTCAGGAACGGGGGTTTTATCAGGCCGGGAGCTTTTCTACCCGCTGGTCAAACACCAACGACTATCCTGTTACCGTTGAATCCCCTAGGATCAAGGCCGGTTGTGGCGGGATTGATGTATTCCTTGGCGGCATGTCTTTTATGAACACCGATTACCTGGTGGACAAACTCCAGGGGATCCTCTCTGGAGCCGCAGCTGTTGCCTTTGACCTCGGCTTAAAGACCCTTTGTTCCCAATGCTCCAACACCATCAAAAACTTTGAGGCTATAGCAGACAAGCTCAACTCCATGCAGATCGAGGAGTGCGCGACCGCGCAAGGCGTGGTCGGGGTGGTGATGGATGAAAACGGTTTTCACTCCTCTGAGGTTATGCGAGAAAAACTCGGCACCGCAATCAAAGAGAATAAGCTCTCCCAGGGTATCACCGAAATGTGGGACATGGCCACCAAAGAGGATCAGGCCAATAACAACGTACCACAGGCCGCAGATGTTACCCGGATCAACAGCGGCTGTAATGCAGATATCCGTAACACTTTTTTAGCTGGCGGCTCTCTGCTTGATAACCTTGGTTCCAGCATGGGAATCCCTTCCGGCCACACCGATCTTATCCGCGGCCTGGTTGGCGATATCACTCTTCAGGGGCCGGGCAGTGCCTATAAGGTGAGCTATGAAGGTCCTTGCCCGCAGAATAATCCGGACGATATTAAGGGGATCTCCGAAGGGGGGCTCTATTCCAAAAGTTCCGGCGGTAGCTGTAGTCAGATCACTGATACCAATAGGGACCTGGTCCAGTACGTGACCGACACCCTGGACGCCATTACTACCAAGATTGAGTCCAAAGCTGCACTCAGTACCACGGAGCAGGATTTCCTGGAATCGACTCCGCTTTCTCCCCTTCCTATTCTCAAGACAGCGATTGGCAGCAATATGAAGGAATCTATGGTTACCAGCCTGGCCGATATAACCGCCAAAGCCTACAGCCTGCAGATGCTCTCCGATCTGTATATCCGTGCAGAGTCCATTGGAGTCAAAGCCAAGGAGATGCTGGAGAAAAAAGCGGGAGCTGCCAGTGGCCAACCTGCCGAGAACTGCAACCCGGCAGTGTTTGCTGGCCACATCGACACGGATCTAGGCATCATGCTGGGAAGAATAAGACAAAGACAGGAAGCATCGAGAGACGCCTATATAGCCGCAGCAGGTGAGATAACCACCATCATGGCCTATATGGAAAAGATGCAGAAGATCGAGACTCAGATGGTGAGTGAAATTACCCGCAGGTACGGCAAGGACATGGCCTCACGAATGCAGCTGTGATTATCATGAATAAAATCAGCCCTCTCATAATAACCATTGCTTTATTACTAGCAGCATCCCCTGTAATGGCCATCGATATGGAGTTTTATACCTATGGTGGCTTCAACCCTGTCGTGCAGGCCTTCACCAAAGTTGCGCTCATTTTTGGCGACAACGCATATAAGGGATTGCTTGTCGTTGTAACGGTTTTAGGTGTGGTGGCAGCTGCAGTAGGAATGATAGCTCAGGCTGCCGTTGGTGGCAGGATCAGTCTGACCTGGCCGATACCTGTGCTGGCTGGAATGGTGGTCTATGTTGCCTTGTTTCTCCCAACCGGCAACATCACTGTCTATGATCCGGTGCTCAACCGGTTTCAGATTGTTCCAAACGTCCCGGACGCGATCGTTGCCACTGCAGGAACCCTCAATAAACTGGAAAAAGGGCTGGTGGATATTATCGATACAGCCTCTGCCCCCAACGCCCAGTATCTTGATACCGCTGGAGGCAAAGGCTTTAAGGTTCTTGAATCTATAAGGGGGTCAAATCCCAAGGATAATCATGCCAGGACTTCGATGATCCGCTATATCAAGGACTGCGTGACCTTTGAGCTACTCCGGCCAGGTTCCACCATTTCCCTTGATACCATGCGGAACAACTCCACCAATTTCCTGACTGAGCTGTCCAATGCGCAGAACCCTGCGATTTATACGGTTTATTATGACAGCTCTAATCCTGAAGGGCAATCCATGACCTGTACCCAGGCGTGGAATCAACTGCAGCCGATTTATGCCAATCCCACCAACTATGATGAGGCAATCAAACGGGCCTGTGCCAAAGCACATTTTGATCCGAACAGCACAACTGAAATGCTCAGGTGCGAATCCCTGATCTCAACCACAATGCTCCACGTTACGGGGAACACGTATACTCCTGAGCGGCTCATCCAACAGCGCCAGATAGCTGAGATCCTCTATAACTTTTACTATCAGGATGATTATGAAACCTCAGTCCTGATGGAGTCGGACAGAAAGATCGTAGCCACCGGCATGGGCATCGGCATAACCATGAATGAGTGGATCCCTATTATCCGGGCAATTATGACCGCTGTTGCGGTCGGCACCCTCCCTTTTCTCGCCCTGTTTCTGCCAACACCGGTTATCGGCCGGGCTGCATCGGTGATGTTTGGCTTTTTTGTATTTCTCACCACCTGGGGAGTAACCGATGCCGTGATCCACGGTGCGGCCATGGACTACGCGGCCTATGCCTTTGAAGATGTACGCCAGTCCAATCTCGGGGTGTATGCAATGGCATCCTTTCCCAACATGTCACTCAAGATGATGGCCATGTTCGGGGTAATCCGCTCTGCCGGGATCATGCTGGCAAGTATCTTCTCCATGATGCTGGTTCGATTTGGCGGATCGGCTCTTGCTCACTTCGCCACGAACCTCGGCTCCATTGCAAGAGGGGCCGGTGCCCAGGCTGGAGGGCTAATCACTCCGGAAGGCAATGCCTCTGCTCTGTCCGAACAGACAAGAATTGCTGGATTGCTGGAAGGAATGCAGGAACATCGGTTTACCAATATGGCTGCAGCTGGTGCCTATAAGATGCACTCTAATGTTGGTGGATATCATGCGGCTATGAACACTAGAAATACCCTTCAAGACTCAGGACATCTTCCACAAGGAACAACTGCAGCTGAGTATGGCCAAGCCGAAGCTTCCTCTGGTAGATCTGCAGGTACAAACGCTGGTGTCGTTAGTGTAACAACCGGTACTGATGGTAACGCCTCCAAGATGAAAGGTGAATCGGTCAATGCTGATGGCTCAACAACCCAGATAACCACTGGGCCCGGTGGTACAGGTCAGGCGGTGGATACTATGCCTGCAGGCACAGCCAAGTACGACGTTGATAGTGGTGGAAACCAGAGCCTGACCTACGCCCAGGTCAACGGTATGAATCCTATCAGCATCGGACAGTCACTGCAAAATCAACTCATTGGCTCCGCTTCGAATACTCTTGGCGGATCCTCTAACTGGAACATGATGACCAGGCAGTTGCAAAAAGATAGCCTCACCAGTGCCAGTGCTCAGACTTACAGCGAACGGCTTGATAATTCTATGAGGTCGAATTGGCAGAGGTCGTTTAACGACTCATCTAGTTTTTTGCATTCAATGAGTGAGGATACTCGAACTTCTTTTAATTCTTCGATTGGCGGGGGATTTAAAAACATAATTGCAGGAGAGGGTAATATTACCGTTGTTGGAAATGATGGAGAAGCGGTGAAGTTTAATGTTTCCGAGCAAACAGCCCAAGCCTTTGCTCGTGATCAGGCTAGAGTTCGAGCTGAATCTATACAGGATACTTTTACTGGCACTCGAGGGCTTGATTACCTCACAGATATTTCTAAGCAAATTGGTGCTTCAGAAAGCTATTCTCTTCTTGAGGATGCCAGAAGAGTTGAGGCCGCAACACAATCCTATGGGGCCAACATGCAGACTGCGTTTGTTCGTGATTTTGCTACGAATCATTTTGGGGATGAATCACCAGGAAGTATTCGGAAGGCCATTGGCAGTTTAGCGCACATGACCCAGGATGACCCAAAAGCGCTGAACAAAATGGTTGATGGGTTTTTCAGTGGCAATGGATATGGATGGGGGCGTACCTGTAGTCAAGTTAGTAATGCCATTAATGCCATGCAGAATAAAACCCATGATGATGCAATTTTCAAAGGGGCTGTTGATTATACGACTGGTGCAGCCCATCGAAAATCATCTGGAATTTCTTCGGACAATCTCACACCACAAGACCAAAAGGTCTTAAGTGAACCAGATCAAACCAGCACACAAGAAAAAGCAGCTAGCCTCAAAAGCAGAAATCGGTATGAAGAATCCTCCAACGACGGAAGAATTCGTACTTCTGCTACAGGAATAGCAACCGAAGGGGTTGGTAAAGTTTTTAAAGGCGTTGTAGACAGTCAAGGGAATAGACTAACAGATGAAGGAGCTTTTGATTATGTTGGTGCAACAAGAAAGGTGGAGAACGCACCACCTCCAGGACCGATCCCCAAAGATGCACCAAGCACCCTTGGGGGGCGAGATAATTAATCTTCGTGAAAAATGTTGGAAGGAAGAAACGTCCAGGTTCGATCAAACTCTGGTTGTTCCCTGAATTTTTTCCGTTTAAGAGGTTGTAACTCTACTGCCCGCAGACCACCCCCCAGAAATTCCAGGAGAGAGATGGTACGATTAGGAATTAGATCATCATCAAAGAGTTTGCCACAAGCAGCACAGTACTCATCATCTTCACAACGACAACCGCAATGGGGGCAAACAGTAGATTCAAGAGTCATAGTTTCACCTTTAAGGAAAGGCAGAGCCCTGACAAGGGTATTGCCTTTCTAACTCCTTACAACAATGTTTGAATTTGTCAAGTGCAGCAAAAAAGAGGAAAGAATGACCATATGCCGTAGGAACGTTGAGCCAGTGCTAATTCTTCGCCTCAGAAAATCACTATCACAATCGTTTGATGGCAATCGGCATCGCTGCCTGGTTACTCTCGTAAATGCAGTTGTCCTGATTTTTTATCATCAGATTCAATCTCTTCACCTGTTGGGATGCCGACAACGAAAAATCAAAATTTGCTTTGTTTAGAGAATTCCGAAACTTCCAGTAAGAGACACCTTGATCAAGGAAAATACAGATTTTGTCCCCAGACACAAATTCAACATTGAGTTCCCTTTTATGGGGAACTTCCATAATGCCTTTACTGTAAACATCTAACTCTAGCTCGCGTGTATTAAAAAGTGCTTTGAGAATGTCCCTTCTGATAGCGTTTTCGCTCCAATCGTCCCACATGAGTGACGAAATCCGGCCTCCTCTGTGTGGCTTGATATCGCAAGTATGCAGAGCAACATTGGGCTTGCCCCACCGTTGTATCCCAACTATTTTTTTGAATGCTTCGATTAAAAGCACAAACAGGGCCGAGGTGATCGGACTTTTCAGGTATCGATCACTGTACTGCACCGATTTAACAGTGAGCGATTTGTCGGTTAGCAGTTCCTTTACAGTAGGATGACCTTCTATTATGAACTGCCAGAATTTCATACCAAAATCGCTAACGGAACCGTTAAATTCCTTCCAAACCTCCAATATGCGATCCTTATGTTCATGAACTACAGGTCGTAAGACCTCTGCACTCAAAGGATTCTGCAAAGAAGAAGGAAAAGTATTACTATCACATCGGACTAAAATGTCGTCAGTGTCTTCAATCTGTGCCCAGCCACCACTGAAACAGAGTTTTTGTTCACCTATTCCTGCCCAACGTGAACAAGAGGCTCCACCGACTGTTTCAACCAGCACCGTCCCCTTTCCAGCTTCCTGTGTTGCATCAGCAAGGAAGAATTGAATATGTGGTGCATCAGCCATGGCCGCCAAACGGTATCGGTCTAGATTATCCAATATATCGAGGCAATTTTCTGGTAGGACAATTTCAACTTGGATATTCTGCCCTGAAAGTTTATACGCCAGATGCCAAAGAGGGCTATTGGGAATTTCCCAGGTCTCGATTGTCCCCCCTGTATAACATCGCACTCCGCTGGAACTGTTTTTGTTCACCGCATACAAGATGGCCTCTGTCATATTTTTATGTTCCGGTCTCGACACGGTACCAAACAGCAGCCACTCCTCTGGTAGCCGTAATTCATCAAGCCATTCCTTGTTCAGCCAACGAAGGGCAACATGCCGATCCAAAAAATCTGCGACAAAACGCTGGTCAAAATCAAGAACACAGTGAGGACAAACGCTGTCGCAGCCGGCAGGACAGCACAGTTTTTGATACGCTTTGTAAAAGAGTTCCGCCAACCAATTGTCTGCCCGAGAAGCATACCCTGCAGCATGATTATCAAAAATGAGTATGGACTGACAAACAACTCCTGGCTCCGGCTGTCCCTGTTTGATTTCACAACCCAATTCGATAGCCTGCACACCGAGCAATTCCGCAAGGCTGTCCCGCAGGGCGACCGCAATTGTACGTGCAGCAACTCGATCATTTAACCAACTACCATTGCTATTTTTCAACTGGAACTCGACAATATCGGTATGCAATGTATGCCCCAGGCTGATCCCCTCTTTAATAGACCATTCACCAGCCGTACAAAAGGCGCCCTCTTCCTTTGCCCGCCGTAACTTCCGGTGAGGACTCTGGAACACCTGCGGCAATTCGCCACTGGTCGTCATAGGCTCGGCACGACCGCAGGCAAGACAAAGAGCGTACCCCGTACCATTTACCCCCTTGGAATGATGAAACAAATGGCCTTGTGATGTCATACGAAAATGGCCCAGTGCTGGGTTGGCAAGCGGCTGCCACTCGCCTCGGCCATTCACCCAGGGTGATTCAACCGAAACAAATTGCGGGGTACTTATGTTATTATGGGGAGCCGAATAGAAATCGACGGCAAAGCCTGCAGGTTCCAAAAATTCGCAGCTGTTTTGTTGCTTAATCGAAGCCCCACAGGCATCGCAAGCACCGCTATACGTGATGGACGAACCACTTGCTCCACAGTTATCACATCGCCAGGCATAACGAATTGCCTGGGTCTCACTAACCTCATCCACAGTGGCAGGAATATGCCAGTTTAAGGTGATTCCAGCAGAACGAAACACCCGCCCATTCATTACCACCTCAGCTCCTGGTGCATACTCTCTGAGAGCCGTGGCAAGGTCTCTGCTAGCCAGATCCCGCCTTTGATACTTGTTGTCTTCAGGTTCTCCTTTTTCCTGTTTCTTTTTAAACGTCTTGAACTGATCCACCGTCAAATTATCAAAGGCTGCAATATGAGCCGGGAATCCATAGGCTGGCAGATAGCCCTGGGTGGCCAGTTCACGCAGCAAATACTCCCGTGTCAACCTGTCGACACGGAACTTTAACGCTTTTACAACAGGGGCTTTTTCACCGACTATCTTGACACAATCTTGCAGTTCTGTTTCCAGGTTTTCCAATTCTCTTCGCCAACGTACCATCAACTCATTCAACTGCTCTCCGGCCTGCCTCGTTCGTTCTGCCAGAGATTGACCGGCAAGAACAGAAGATCGAACCAGCCGCTCCAGTCCCGCCTTTAAGTCGAGATCAACCTCAGGAGAAAAGGCCGCACACCAGGCACAATACTCTTCTGCCCAGGAGTCTTCCCCTCCAAAAAAGAGACCACAGCTGAGCTTTACCTGATCTGGCCCCCCCCCAGCTAGTTTCGTAGAAAGGAATCTGTTAAGCAGGAAGGAGTGAATATGCCGCTGCACAATGATCTTGCTGTCCAGAGAAACATGAGGAGCAGCCAATACGGTATCAAACGCCCAGCGGCTGTTTGCGAAAACAGCTTGGTCAAGAGGGTTTGCCTTGCAAAGCGTCAGAGCAAGAGATCTGGCTTCTCTTCTTCTTCCCGCGCGTCCTGCCCGCTGCAGGTAATTGGCTGGATGGGGAGGCACGTTGTTCATTGCCACCTGGCTTATCCCGCCAATGTCAATCCCCATTTCCATCGTTGTTGAGCAGGATAGAATGTTAACCTTTCCCTGTTTAAAAAATTTTTCATATTCATGGAGGATGGCCGCTGGCTGCTGGGCAGAATGTTCGGCTGTTCGATAGTAAGGCGACATTTCAATAACCCTGTCCTGAAGGTCGGACCACACTCCCTGTTCATGTAGTCCAACAATATCATTCTGCTGCCTATGCCATTCCCGTCCGCGCTGAATACGCTCATTCATGCTAGTTACACCGCCGAACGGTTTGTCATAAACAGGGATTTTAACCTGTTGACAGGTTGCAGCATTCTCCGCAGGGGGACGCTCTGGCAGATAAGGTGTGATACCACGCAAAGTGGTATCCAATAGACGCCGGGTCACCGGACATATCCACGCCTTACTGATCGGAGCTAAGGCGAGCTGCTCAAGGGAAAGGATGTAGCCATCCCCTGTAAGAAGCAGTATTCGTTTATCTATAAGTGTATTCCAGGCTCCCTGTAGAATGGCATCAATACGGTCCTCGCCTTCAGATATATGATGATCTAATGTGAACACGTAGGATAACAGACGCACTACCACTGCCCGCAAACCGCTGCGTCTCGCCTTGGGCCAGCGACGTTGATTTCTTCCACAATCTTCAGCATCAAATTCGCGTAACCAGCTCTGGCGAAATGGCAGACCAAGCCATCGTCGCCATTCCCGGTTAATTTGCAGGGAACCACCGGAACGGACAAAGAAATCAAGGCACAATTTCAGAAATACAACCCATTCACCTCTATTGAAATTAGCAGCCTGCCCAACGAGGGGGGGCACGTCATCAATTTCATCCAGGGCAGGATAACATACTGAAACCATTCCCATAGTCTCCAAACTATTGCTATATTTAGGTCGCCTGCCAAACTCCCTAACTATAAGCATTCTGGCAAGTTCCCTGTTCCCATTCAGCGCTCCAAAGAGGGCAGGATCTAACTCTCGGTATACGGATAAAATATTGTCAAAATCGGACCCAGAATTGATTAGTTTATCCACAAGAGATCTGAAGGGGATCGGCTTTGACTTCTTCAGTTTAGCCAGCTCCACTTCTTTTTGATCAATCAGCACCTTAATATCAGGAAGTGGGGCTTGCTCATAAGCGCTCTCCAAACGGGCTTTGTCTTCGATTACCTTGGCGATTATTTCCTCATTTCCTGACTGTCCATGCTGCAGGGCAAAATGATAAATCAGACCTCGTATAGTATTCCGCTCTGCTCCCTGCTGCAGACTCACCGCCATCTTTGCCGTCCCCTGACGACTATCATTGAAGGTTAACAACCGATGACCGCGCCAAGGCAGCTCGACTGGCTTTTCACCACTGTCCGGGGCGAATTCCAGCAGGGTTGGGAGAATTGTGTTGAGCAGAAACGGACCACCGATCCGACTCATCCGGAACAATGGCTGCTGGCTGTTGCCCTCCTGCTTCCCACACGAGGGACACTGCAGTCCCTCCCCATCATCCTCACAGACCAGAATGTCCAGCGCATCTGGGCCGGGAGTAATGATTTGCCGGCTCTCCCGATCAAGAGAAATAACACCAACCCCTTCCAAGCCCCTATTGGCAATCAGATACCTGATTTTCATCGTTGTGTTCAGCTGTGTCTCCGTTACCCGATTATCCTCCTCTGTATCTTCTTCTGACTGCTCCACATCGAGTTCAAATTCATCAATTCCCTGTAGAGGCTGAAGGTGAGTTAGCACTTCATTCTGGTTTTCCTCGGCAAGAAGATAAACCTCTCCACAATCTGAGCAACGGGCAACCTCGTATGCCGGACTGCCACAGGTGCAGTGCTTTCTTGGCTCAAGGTAGACAGTACCAAAAGGCCACCTAGCATCGTTAAGATGTGTTCCTGTCTTTTCGGGGCAATTCTGGTCGGCACAAGCCCATACACCACTCAGTGTCTGGTGGAAGAGATGACCGCGCAACGGCAGAAAACTCTCTGAGTCTTCCTGTTTTTTCCCATTCTTGACTTTACCCTTCTTTCTTGTCCCGGAGAGAAGATCCAGCCAGCGAAAAGCCTCGTGCTGCTGATCGAGCGTGTATTGTTCTTCCTTGGGATAAAGCAGACAACAGATATCTGAAAGCCTCACGACAGGGTTTCCACTTTGATCGGTGAACAGTTTTCGTATTGCGTTAGCGTTCGCATTCCCCACAAGTTCACGGTACCTTGTTGTCGACACCTCTTCTTCGGGATCGATATCTTCGAGTTCCGCAAGACTTTTAAACGGCTTTTTCTTTTTTTCTCCGATCAGAGGTATTTGTCGTGCCCCGGTGACAAGGTGCACCTGTCCGGTAGGAACACCGGCAATATCGGCGAGAAATTGTTTTAGATCCTGGCCCGCCTGCCCTTTCGGGTCGCCGATGGTAGCAGAGGTGGCAATAAAATGAACCTCTTCCGGTTGCACACCGAAGGCAAGCAGCACCCGTCTAATCAACAACGCTGCTTCCGCCGCCTGTGAACCGATATAGGTGTGTGCTTCATCAAGAACAACCCATTTCAGTTTGCCCTGAGATGCCTGTAAAATTTGGGCATCCACGTTGCGAATCAACATGTATTCCAACATGGTAGGGTTAGTGACCAGAATGGGAGGAGGACTCTTGCGCAATGTTGACCGGTCCAAGACCTCACAGGTAGAGCGATGCCTCCCTGATTTTGGTAGGCTCTCTGGTGTGTTGCCGTTATACAGACAAAAACGGATATCACCGCCAAAACTTTCAGTCCAGGCCTTAACGCGTTCCCGCTGACTGTTGATCAAAGCGTTTAGAGGATAGAGAAAGAGCGCCCTTACACCAACCAGCTTCTCTTGTTCCAGCTTCCGCTGGCGAGCCAGATGGTTCAACACCGGCACCATGAAGCATTCGGTTTTTCCTGAACCGGTCCCACTGGAAACAACAACTGACTGCGGTGGTTCCTGGTTGAGCAGACGCCAACTCTCTACCTGATGAGTATAGGGCCGCAGATTGCTTGCAAAACGATAATCGGCTGCCAGTTCTTCTGGCGGTGCGTCCATGGCTTTGACCAGATCGGGTTCAAGAAGCCCATCTTCGCCCAGTTGTTCCATGGACAGCTCCCCAGGTTGCCAACCAAAAACAGCCTCAAAGGCTGGATCGGCAAGAAAGGCCCCTTGCTGTCCATACGGCCTGGAAAACAGCTCACTGAGATGACGCCTGAGGGGGATATTGGCATACCCCAGCTGGCAGATTGATGCCAGTTTGCTGCGCTCGGCAAGAACAGGAAAAAGTTTGGTAAAATAGCTCTGTTTCATGGGTCCTTCCTTACACTGTGAGAATATTATCCGCCAGGCAGCGGGCAATGGTCATATTGTAGGCATCTGCAAACCAATCCGGATCAAAGGATCTGCAGCACCGCAGCATGCTGATCAGTTCAGGGTTGTTAAACCACTCCTCTGTTTTGCCTGCAGCACACTGCACTGCCAGCAGCAGAGGAAGATTTATGACCGGGTCTTTAAATCCATGGGATGTTGGAGAGATATATCTGGAATAGCCCGGATGGTTTCTCGCTTGAGACAAAATCATCTTCAATCCGCCAGGCCATTCATCCCCGGCATGGCGATGAAAAAGTTGCTGTTTTTTACAGCTCTCCCCAGTAAAAAGCTCATTTTCCGCCTGGGGACTGACATGCAATTGAAGACCAACAATCACCTGCTGCCCGTTTCCATCAAAGCCAGCCGACGCAATTCCGAGAAGAAATTGCAGTTCAGGATACTCACCGGTAAGTTCATCGCACACCGATGCGATCCGGGCAGAAAAAACTGGCTGCCAGATTTCAGTGGAATACATTCTTTCACACTGACGGCGAAGATTCACCATGGCCTGTTTCCAGTCCTGATATGCTATTGTCGTCCAACAAAAAGGCATTTCGACTGCAAAATGGCGTATAAAGTTCATGGGAATGTTTCCCAGTCGAAGCGCTAAAGCAGCCATTCCCGTGGCAGAACGAGCGAAAGCGCGCCACAAATCAAAAGCCGTCAACGAGAGATGTCCAATCTGCGCCACCCACTGCTCCACTTCGCCCCATCCTTGATGGAGATAATCGGCAGCAAGGTCTTCCACAAATTGCCCCAATGCGACCATCCTTAATTTTTCATTCGCCTCGCGCATAATCGCAGCCAGGCCATTTTTTTCTTTTAAATGTTCAGGAAGCTCTCCGGGTACTGTCATAAGCAAAGGGCGCAAAGCTATAGGCGTGTCCATGTGCGGATATAACAGCCATGGCCCGGCGGTGCGTTCTTCCTCCCCAAAGCCCCATATACCGGTCAGTCCTCTCTCGCTGGTGCACTGTTCTATTTCAACGACTCGGTCATCCTCAGAGACAAGATTGCACGCCATGATACGGATACGGCCAAGCGTTTCAGGATTGAGCGTCTGCAGAGTACTATCGTTGAGGCAGGCAAGCCCTTTATTGGGCTTCAAATAGCCCTGGTAGCGGCATACCGTCAGGCGAAACATTTCGCTTCCATCAAGAATTATTTTCACTGCAATCAAGGCATCAAGCTTATTGCTCATGGAAAGCATATGCCGAATTTCTTCTTCAAAATGGAGCAAACGAACCGTCATCTGCGTCGAATGAGCATCACGTGTTATGGGAAATGTGCGGCTGGAATGATCCTCCAAAGAGCGCAACACCAATTCAGTATAAGCAGAATACCGAGGTTCTTGAATGACAATTCTCGCACCAAGCAGCTGCAAGAGGGAAATACGGGCACCACTTTTCCATTCTGTACCTTCTATACTAAAGGCCCGAGCACCTTTGGCGGGATAGGGGAGAGCCAGACAAACCGGCGTTGTTGAATGTGGCCAAAAAACCTCCAAGCCCAGCGTTGCGGGAGTCCTGGTATCATCAGCCAGAGAAGTATGTAGAATGAGACTGTGATCAGCCCTCTCCACATCCAGCTGCACGTTGGGCGTAACAATTCTGGCCAGGTTACAGCCCCAATGGTGTAAACTGATTGTGCCGGATACGGCATCACTACCCTGTATTTCTACACGTGCCTCCTGGGGTAAAAGAACCATCCTGGTGCGGCTCTGAATCTCTCCCCCCTCGCTATATTGGCCCAGTACAGGGCCCAAGTGCACGTCAAGTCCCTTACTACCAAGAATGGTGAACTCAGGCTTACCGCCCACCTTTTTCGTCGTACCTTCCGCACCCACTGCGAAGAGTTCCGGCAAACCACGAAAGGCACGGCCAGGAGAGCGGAAGTCGAGCCAGAATGGGTCACCTTTCCAGTAGTAACTTGTCTGGGTTGCATCTGCGCGCCCGGTCTGAAACCGGAATGTTTCCCCCTGCTCACTGCACGTTGTCACTCTGCCACGAATTTTCCAGACGGTCCGTTCAATGCTGCACAATGCACCCACCTGCTGGCAACTGCTGTTTTCGTCCATCACCTCTATCTGCCAGTGAGCAGGAAGGGCAAGTTGAACCTCGGTTTCTGCTATCTTTCCGCCCCCCTGTTTTATAAAGGGATGATCATTATACGCAGAGAACACCCAGGGAAGCCCCTCATCAAGCTCTTCCCCATGATGCGCCAGACCACACCAGCTGCTACCATCAGCCAGGTCGATTTGCATCATATGATCACGGCTGGCAGAAAGATCGAGGATATAAGGAAAGTGGCGCATCATCCGAAACCTATTTTTCCCGGCAATCCGCCGCAGACGAGCCGTGTGTATCTTTTCACCGGCAGACAGAGTGAGATTGATCTGACGCGGCAGCGTATCCACCTCCATAGAAAAAAATGCGCCCAGGTTTGCCGCATTGATGCTCTCCTGTAACATCAAAGAAGAGACAAGGCGCCACCCCTGTTCGCCGTTCTCCAACGAACGTTCCACAAGAAAAGGTGAACCAGAAGACCCGGTGACAACAACCTCCGCAGCATCCCGCAACAGTTGAGCTATGAGTCCCTGGGCATGGTCATCTTCCAGAGGTAGCGGAAACTGGGCGCGCCAGTCAGGCACCTGGTTGTCAAGCTTGGTCAGGGCATCTTCACTGCTGGTCAGTTCTGCCTCTGTTTTCAAGCGCAGGACGGTGATAATAATCTCGGTTAACAGGTGATAAATGACCGGTTGGCGAAAACTCTTGGGGAGCATCTTCTCCAGACTTTCAATCCAGCCATAAATATCCTGCTCACGAATCGCTGCAGTACCCTGGCCGCTCTCCCCGGTTATATCGCTGCACAGATGCAGGATTCTTTTCAACAGTTTTCCCAGTCTTCCGCGGCCTTCTGCAACCAGACGCATAGGCAGGCCACCCTGCAGGGCAATACTGAGGATAAAACGATACCCTCCCTGCCGCCGCACCCGACATTGCCACCGCTGCAATCCCCTTTCAACACAGCCGGAGCGCTGCTGCGGTGACCAGGCCCCTTGTGCACAACGCAGGTCGGCAAGGATGGGGTCCCATGCAACGCCGGTACCCTTATAGCGCCGACGCCACCATTCCGAGGCGTAGAAGACAAAGAGCTGCCCAAAGAGTCGGTCATCAGCCAGTTGTGCCAGAGAACTGCTCTGCGGGAAGGCCGCCAGCCATTGCCGCAGCACGGTTTCAACAGCCAGGAACTCCTGTTCTTCTGTACGGTAGCGATAGAGCTCCCGGCCATCAGGGTGTTCCAGACCCCGTTTTTCAAAAAAGAACTGCAACCATCTTTGAGACTCTGCTTGCATTGGAAAACCTCATTAAGGGGATGAGTATCGTAGAGTTACCGCATCTCTGCCCAAAAAACATGCTGACGATGGTGCTGTAGAGACGACAAGTGGTAAGACAAAATTTTGCTCAATTTCATTTCTTTATTGATGCAGTCATGTCAGAAGCGGAGCATCAGAAAGTCGTTGTCGATCTTTTTAGAGGAGAATTGTTGCAGGGTTGCCAGGGATTCTGCGATTTGGGTTGAGGAGAAGGGGCAGTTACTGGGCATTAGAATTCGCTCTTCTGGAAGGATTTTTGCAACGAACCCTATATGTTGCCATACTTTTGAAAAAGTGAGCTACAATCAATTTTTCCATTTATTTGAAAAGGTTAATCAAAAATTACCTCAGAGCAACATTGTTCACAGACAACATTAATCAAGCCCTTGAAATTTCTTGGAAACAATTTTCTTCGACAAATTGACTCCATTTTTTTTGATAAATCTCTGGTTTCATTAAAATGACTTCGTCGGTATGCGTTTCATTACCAGAAACACCAAGACCATGTCCAAAGCTAACCCGAATTTCTCATTGAATTGAAGAAAAAAGGCCTCAAGTGTGGTATTTTTATCGTTATATCAATACGTTAAGCATGTCAACGAAGGTGGCCTTATGAAAACAGAGTGTACAAAAGATTATGGTTCATTTCAAGCGCTAGGTAGGCGAGAAATCGTTACAGATTTTAATGGTGGGACTATCTCTTCTGATGGTGGTGCATTGCTACTGCGAGAAGTCGAGCAACGAACAAATATTCTTCAACGCTTTGCTCAATGCTTTACCGATTATCGCGACCAAAAGCGCATAGAGCACAGCGTGTTGACCTTAGTTTCACAACGTGTTTTTGGTTTGGCTTTGGGGTATGAGGATCTCAATGACCATGATCATTTAGCAAGTGATAAAATGCTCGCTGTGGCCGTTGGCAAGATTGATCCAACGGGCATGGATCGTAAGTGTCCAAAAGATTGTGGTAAACCTCTTGCTGGCAAGTCCACTTTGAACAGGCTTGAACTCACGCCTGCAGATGCCACCTCTGAAAATATTTATAAAAAAGTAGCACTCAATACAGAATCTGTAGATAATCTTTTGGTTGATGTTTTTCTTGAATCCCATGTAAAAATTCCGGAAAAAATAATCCTTGATGTAGATGCAACCGATGATCCGCTCCATGGTGACCAGGAAGGGAAGTTCTTCCATGGTTACTACAAAGCTTATTGTTACTTGCCTTTATACATTTTTTGCGGTGAATCTCTGTTATGTGCACGTCTCCAAACTGCTGATATTGATGCTGCAGCTGGCACAGTTGAAGAACTCGGACGGATTGTTCAGCGTATCCGACAAGTTTGGCCAGATGTAAAAATACTTGTTCGTGGAGACGGTGGTTTTTGTCGTGAACATATTATGATTTGGTGTGAAGACAATGATATCGATTTTCTTTTTGGATTACCCAAGAATTCTCGTCTTGGCAAAAAAATTGAAGAAGAACTAGCCTTTGCCAAGGCTTTGTTTCAGTGCAGTGGTGAACCTTCCAGGATTTTCAAAGATTTTTGTTATAAGACTATCGATTCATGGCGTTGGCAGCGGCGGGTGGTAGGTAAAGCAGAGCACCTTGCCAAAGGATCCAATCCTAGATTTGTTGTTACCTCTTTAAAGGCTGAAGAATATGATGCCCAAAAACTGTATGAAAAGGTGTATTGCGCACGAGGCGACATGGAAAATCGAATCAAGGAACAACAGTTAATGCTGTTTGCCGACAGGACCAGCACTAATAAAATGCAGAGTAATCAGGTGCGACTCTACTTCTCGTCTTTGGCCTACACCCTGATGCAAACCTTGCGCCGCATTGGTCTCGTTGATACGGATATGGCCAAAGCTCAATGCGCCACTATCAGGCTGAAATTATTCAAAATTGGTGCAAGGATCAAGATAACAGTGAGAAAGGTATGGATATCCTTTGCAGAAGGCTATCCATACAAGTCAATATTCATTCAAATAATGAGAAATATTGAAAAAATACCTATAAAGGTGTGACGGGGGAACCGTCAAAAGAGTGAAATTCAACGCACCAGTGCGTCCTTTATTCTGGAATGAGAACAAATTTTGCTTTGTTAATGGCATCTGGCGTCACAAATTGTGTTTTCTCTTTTTTTTTGAACATGAAGCTGTCTCAAAAATCGATTTTTCGTCGATTTGTGAGGTTTCAGCCATAAATAGCCGTTTGATGAGAAATCCGGGCTAACACCACCATGTTCTGTTAAAATACACCGATTATGGAAAACATCGCTTCCAGGAACTTCTTCCAATTCGCTAACCTTTAATACTGTACATATTTCATCAATACGCACTCTTGCGAGAATGCGTTCTCGTACCTCATTTGCATTTAAACCATTAGTATTTGTTTTATAAAACAGTGTAATAGACGGAATTTGATGATTGACCCTTTTTTCAGGAAGATGATTAATCAGGTACTGTATTTGTTTAATCGCTTTATCTGAATAACCATAGGGGTCGATGACAACAATCTGTTCAGTTGCAAGCCTTAAAAGGTTTGAGATAGCTGAATAGAAGCCTTCGGTTGTTCGGTGGATATTCAGTTGATCTTGATGATTCCAGATACTTCCAGGCTCGTACATCTTATCTGGCGTAAGATTTCTATCTGTTCCGATTAGTTCTGAAGAAAGTATCACATTGAAAGGAATTCGTTCATTCTCTGCTACCGCCCGCTGACTCCATTCACTTTGATCTGCTTCGACCTCACGCACTACGATCCTTTCAACGAGTTTAACAACCATCTCTGTATATCGCATAGCCTGTTGTGACTGGTCATCAGCAGAGACTTGCGCTAGAAAGTACCTTCGAAGCTTCTTAGCCTTTTGTTTGGGAAAGCTGCTAAATATTCGAGGTGTCCCCAAGCCATATTCTCTAAAAAATTCGTAATAATCGCGGTCATTAGTTGCCCAGGAAAGTAATACCGATGGTTCTATTGCATACTCGTGGATCATTACATCAACTCCTCACGACGTTCTGCAAAGAAACCATCTGGCCAGTGTTGCTGAAACTCTCCATCTTCATCTAGGTGAATACGTTTTGTTTTGACACCAGAATCTGAGGCCTCCAGATAAATAATGGCCACATCCTCTTTAGAAACCGGCTTCATACCTTCCGGCAACTCTCCATCGGTTGTTTGACGGATTCGTTTCAGTAGTCGGAGAATCAGGTGTTCGCTATGCGTTTCAACCAGAAACCCGACATTATTGTTAACTTGAGTAAGAAGATCCCCAATACCTACCTGCACTCGAGGGTGAACATGGAGTTCAGGCTGCTCTATGGCAATAAATCCTCGATCTTTTACTATTGCCGCTACAAGGAAGGGTAAGATTTGAGATACACCAACGCCAATGTCACACCCTGAAACTTCAATGTTATTTCTCCAGTCCCAAATAGCATATTTTGACACAGGAGAGCTAAGATCAAAATTAATTTCAGCACCATCAGGTGGCTGATAGTTCAGTGTAATACCATCAGTATCATTCCCCTTTTCCTTAGCGCTTTTAAAAGAATTTAGACTCTTATATTCAACGCAAGACTTTTCCTGTTTAATGGTCACGCCGTACCCCAGCGCAAGATTTTGCATCCAAAGATCAACTTTCGACAATAAAGGAATATCCGTTTTTTCCAGGTAATCCCATGCAGCTAATCCATCATACCAATCCTTTGTTTGTGGATTAGGGTTGGGCTGGTATGTTGGGTCAGGTATTGCTCTTAAGGGGCCAATACAAAGGCTTGATTCCAGGAGGGTCAGTAAATTATCAAAGACAGGAACAATCGCATCACTGAGAATCTCGACAAGCAACGCACCAATTTTTTTGTCCTCAAAATCAAGTATTGTATCCAACGTTTTCCCTAAACGTGGGACTGCTCCTATGATATTTTTAAAAGCTATTGGATAATGAAGAAGCTTTATGCCGTCAACAATCCTTATAAAACGAATATCGTCAAAGTCCGTGTCAGGGATTCTGTCACCGTTCAAAGCTAAATGAAATTGTGAAACAAAAAAATTATCTTTTATTATCGGAATGTCTTGAATCAACTTTTCGATGTCACTGTCATCACTATCCTGTTTGTGAACATACTTTTCTTGTATTTCAAGGAATCTTGAAGCATTTGCAGAGTGAATTGGTACATGATTATCAAGACACTCCTTCAGCCACTCCTCATGGTATTCATCAATCAATAATGGGTGAAGATAGTTTATCGATTCAATAAAGGCTTGCTGCCCACCGGAGGAACTTTTTAATGTCGCATACTCATGATTATTAAGTTTGATCACGCACTCACTGACATAGGCAAGCTTTCGCTGGGCAGACCAATCGATAGCTATTTCTATCGCCACACGCTCAACAGTGATGGAAGCATCAGCCAACCCAGAAAGACCAAAGCCTTCAAGTTCATTTTCTCCTAGTAAATCAATCACGTCGGTGTATGATGAGCCTATGGTGTTCCCTTTGCTATACTCAATGCCGATGCGAATCGTCTGCTTCAGGTTTCTGCCATGAACCAGATTTACAAAGCCGCCAACATATTTATCGCCCAGCTCTTCAATGCGCTGAGGGTTACAGTCACCTTTCGATAACACATGATGGATATAGAAAAGCGCCATCAATACTGTTGACTTACCTACACTATTGGGGCCAAAGAGCAAGGTGACAGGAGCAAACTCTATTGTTTGCTTCTCTTTGAAAGAGCGGAAGTTCTCAAGGGTTAGTTTGGTTATCTTCATTTGAATATTCGTTTACTGTAATTTTTGGGCTAAATGACCGACCATAATATAAACAGCTTGTTCTACGAGGCCACTCCGGCCATCATGTTGTAATGCCCAAGCTGATCGGCTTTCACAAAAACTTCCCGAAACACCTGTAAATAGCTTTCATTGGTCTGTTCGCCATGATTGATGTACAAATCGTCATGTATCGAATGGGAACCATCGTTGACCCAAGAAAATAGCGACTGGCAAATTAATTTATCCCGACCCTCAAAGAGGTCACAGATCTCGTCTTTACTCTTACCACCCCACATGGTGAAGTAATTCTCCAATATGCGCCTGAGCGTATTCTGTAGGTTCATGCTGGAAAGGTTTTCGCATCGTACGTCGGTCCACAGAAGTTCGTATGCAGAGTGGATAGGATTCTCACTGCAACGCTCGACAACGGATCCCTGCTCGTGTTTCTTTACCAACCAGAAACTTTCGGTAGTTAACGTTCGTCCCGCTGGACGGTTCCGGTTATATGTAATCTCTTTATGGAAATAGACATTGTGGGTAAGAACAAACACCTGCTTGATGAAGCCGGTTTGATTTCTGACATCTTCCATGACGGCTTTTATCAGGCTGCTGACGATATAGAGAATATCGCTATCCAAGGAAGAGATCGGGTCATCAAAGACCACGATTCGGTCAGCTGTTGTACCTGAAGCTGTCTGGGCCCCTTTGATCAATGAGTAAAAATAGAGAAATGTGATAAATGTCTTTTCACCTTCACTCAGAGAGCGGCTGGCGTCATCGCCATTCTGGCGGCAGATTTGGTAATGCCCCTGTTCATCGACAACATCAATATGAAATGAGTTAAATCCAAAGGTTTGCAAGAGGTTGTTAATTGCATCTTTTGTCGGATGAATTGACGTTGTTTGCCTCTCCATTTCTTGGACTTGTTTTTTCAATTCACGCAACTTTTGCTGCTGTTCATTCAAGGAGCCTTCCATTCCGTGAATGGTTCGAGTCAGCTGGGTTTTCTTTTGCTCGTATTGGAAAAGATCATCTGCAAGCTCATTTAAAATATAACGCCATACCTGCGAGGTCAGAGTTTCCTTTTCTGCAGCAATGTTAGAGACTGTCTTGTTATGGGTGACAGTTGCTGTACTTGCCTCGGTGATAAACCCCTGTAGCTTAGTGACTAAATCGCTAATCGGGTCTAATTTGATTTTACGACTGGGTTCAGAAATTTTGTTCTCGAGGAGTATCTGATTACGCTGCAACCGTTCGAAAAGGAGCTGGCTTTCAGCCTCGAACACCTCTTTTTTCAAAAAGGGGTTGTTCAGGTCTGTATTATCTTTCACAATCCTAATCAGTTGCTCACTTGCAGTAAGATATGAGCCGAGTAATTGGTTTAGTGCTTGAAGATCCTCGTCATATGCCTCGCTGAAAAAATCTTCCAGGCTCTTGGCAAAATCCTCATCGATCGACTGCTGACAAAAGGGACAGATCTCTGGTTCTTGCTGATGATATTGCAAACCCTGCTTCACCCAGTCACTGTTGCCAAGCCGCTCGATCATGGCGGCAATATCGACATCCTGATTACCTACGATTGTTTTTTGCAACAAGGCATCGGCTTCAGTTGCAATCAATGGATCGGCAGACAATGTAGATAGGGAGGAAACTTTTTGAAGAGCGTTTGAAAAAATGGTTAAGGCCTTTTCTTTCAGCGTATCCAATGCAAGAAGTTCAACACTGTTTGAGGCTCTTTCTACCAGCACTTTCTTCTTGAACTTTTCTGAGCTATTACGGACACCAGTAAATGCGACCTGAAAATAATCATCATGGAGTTGCTTTTGTTTCCAGCATTTATCACGCAACACGGGTTCCAAGTCGCGCAGTTCCTGGCGCTTTCCCGATTGACTATCTTCGCCATCCAGCTGTTTTTTTAGATTGTTTATTTTACCTGTAATCGTATCAATTTCCGGCTGTAAACGAGCAATCTCTCGCTCCGCTTCGACTTGGTTGTCACCCAACGTAAATACACCTTGTACTGTGTTTTCTTGGTTGAAATTACGTTCGACAAAATCTCGGTTATACACCATCACTTGTAATGGCGAACTATTTTGCCAGTTTACTTGACAATGCGTATGACCAGAAGCCTGTTCGATCACCCGACTGATAGTAGTTTTACCGGTACCATTTGCGCCGAACATATAGTTGATTTGACGAAGATCGCTCAGCGTTTCGGGTGATTCGTATGTTGCTACGTTGGTAATCTGAATTTCGCTGATCATGTTCCCCCTCCTTAAAGAAGGCCTTTAAAGGCGTTTTGGCTTATCGAATTTAAAGTTTCCTCAACCTTGAGAAGAGATTCTTCGAGGCAGCAAATTGTTGTCTGGACTTTCCAATATATAGAATTGAATTCTTTCTGTAGATGCAGAGGAGGAAAAATCGTTTCTGTAGATTCGAACTTGCTTTTAGATATATTTAGCATTGAGCCACTGGTACCTGTAGCCTGTGAAGTCAGCTTTTCTTTAAAACGTGGTTGCCAAATCAAATGGTTTAAGAACTCGGGCAATAAGGCCGTTGTTTTTGTTGTGATTTTCCAAAGTTTATCAGGCAAAAAAACATTGTTCACATCACTTGGAACAATACATGTAGCTGCTACAAGTTCGCGAGTATTCGCTCGACTGAAAAGCAAATCACCTTTACCCGGGAAGACTAACACTTTTCCTTTTGGAATACGTTCTTCATAAACGAGTTTATTTTCCTCTGGCTTAAATTTACCACTCGTTACAGATGAAATTTTGAGAACTCCCGTTTTACCATTCTGACAAGGGTAACTCTCACCTTTAGCACTCCAACCAGAAGTTATCAGATCTATACCCTTTGAAAGAGGTTTGACTTCCCACCCCTTAGGATTCGTTACCGGATCGCCAAACATATCCAGGAAAACTGCGCGAAGGAAGTCGTCGGCAAGTTGGATGGCCTGCTG
The DNA here is from genome assembly GCF_963675105.2 of Desulfogranum marinum. Taxonomy (NCBI): domain Bacteria; kingdom Pseudomonadati; phylum Thermodesulfobacteriota; class Desulfobulbia; order Desulfobulbales; family Desulfobulbaceae; genus Desulfogranum; species Desulfogranum marinum. Next base: position 295,998 of record NZ_CAXXRO010000003.1, on the reverse strand, counting down.
GCGTTTGCGGCGGATGGCATCGGCTTTATCGAGGATGGCGGCTATGCGCTTTTGTTCGGTTAGGGGTGGCAGGGGGATTTCAAACTCTTTTAAAAAGTCAGCACTTACACGCTTTTGCCCAGCAGCACCAGACATAGATGCCTCGCCTAAGTAACGAAACCTCTTGTTCCAAATCATATAGAAAAGATATGCACTATCAATCTTTTCTGGACTTGCTCTCAACACATGAAATTCCGTAGAACCAAATCCAATTTGATTGGTTATTTGGTTAGGTCTCAAACATTTACCGTTCTCAAAGCATGGCGTAATTTTCGCCAATAACACATCGCTTTTTTCAAAGTATGTAAACCCTTTTCTTGTCTCAGCTAATATGCGAGACTCTTCGTTTAGCAATAGACCTTCTTCGGAAGTAGAAGCCATTGCAATAAACGAAACCTTTTGGGTATCATCAGCGTCTTTGGGCAAACGAGGGTTGACTGTTGTAACCTCAGACAATTTCACAGTAGGCCAACTCACAGCATCCCCTCCAGCTCGTCTAAATCACCCAAAATATCCTTCTCCAACGCCCTAAGCTTTTGTAAAATCACCTTCGGCTCTTCATACTCCTCTTCCTCGTACACCACCTCCTTATAGCGGTTAATAGAGAGGTCAAACTTATTGGCAGCAATATCCTTTGCATCCACCACAAATGCCTTTTCTTTCTTATCGCCAAAGGCAAACTCGATCTCCTCAGATTTCGCATTGGCCAGCACCAGCCCACGATACTCCTGCCACTTCGCAATGGCATCCGGCAGGTCATTACTTCCCTCGCCCTTCAGCTCGGTACGTTTATCATCGAGCGAGTAGCCATCGGCCTGCAGATCGTAGAACCAGACGCGCTCGGTGGTGCCACCCTTGGTAAAGAGCAGGATTGCGGTGCTCACGCCGGCATAGGGCTTAAAAACACCACTGGGCAAGCTGACGATGCCTTCCAGCTGATTGTTTTCGATCAGCTCCTGGCGCAGTTGCTTATGGGCCTTACTGGAACCAAAGAGTACACCATCCGGTACGATCACTGCTGCGCGGCCACCGAGTTTTAGGGCACGCAGAATATGCGCCACAAAGAGCAGTTCGGTCTTTTTGGTTTTGACCATTCCCAGCACATCTGGGTTGGTATTGCTCTCATCGAGGCTGCCCTTAAAGGGCGGATTGGCCAGGATACAGTCGAAAAAATTCTCCTCCTGCTGCGGATAGTTCTCCTTGATCGATTTGCTTAGGCTGTCCTGGTAGAGGACATGGGCACCACTGACGCCATGCAGGGCCATATTCATGCTGGAGACGCGGAGCATGGTTGTATCAAAATCAAAACCCCAGAACATCTCTTTATTGATATGGCCACGGTAGGGTTCAAGCAGGTCGCCGCTGTATTGGATATTGCCCTCTTCATCGGTGAAAATCCCGGCTTCACTGGAATACTTTCGATTAAGATACTCCATGGTGCGCACCAGAAAACCGGCCGTACCACAGGCCGGATCGCAGATCATATCGGTGGGCTGCGGGTCAAGCATCTCCACCATGGTATCGATGATATGGCGCGGAGTACGGAACTGGCCATTAATTCCGGCGGTGGTGAGTTTGCTGAGCAGATACTCGTAGATATCGCCTTTGACATCGCTCTGGGCCAGCGGTAACTTATCAACCATCTCGACAGCACTGACCAGGACCGATTCGTTCTTGATCTCCAAATCGGCATCCTCCATATACTCACCGATATGGCCGAGCGACTTCACCTTCGTGGCCTCTCCATTTTCTGAACTCTTTTCCTCCGCCTTCGTTTTCACCTGGCTGCCAAGGGAGGCAAAGGAGGGGTAGACCTTCTCCTTGAGATGAATACGAAGCTCCTTGCCGCCGAGGTTTTTAAAATTTTTCCATCGCAGTAGCTGACCTTCCGGGGTGTCTTCGTACAGCCTGATAAAATCTTTACCGGTACGCCGTGCTTTGCGCTCGGCCACATCTTCCTGCATATCGAGCATGCGGGCAAACATTAGATAGCTGATCTGCTCGATGACGGTCAGGGGGTTGGTGATACCTCCGGTCCAGAATTTTTCCCAGAGTTTATCGATATCGTTACGAATTGGTCCAGTTAACATATTTTTTTCGCTTTACTCCTACGCGGGGTTTGAGGTGGCGCTGGTTGATGAACCAGGCCGTAAAAATGGTTTCAGTGCGGCAATCAGGTCGTCGGCCTCATCGAGGCTAAAGACACCCTCTATGCCCTCGTGTGAAACAGAGGTAAAGGGTGCTTCATAGAGTTTGTCGACAACGATGGAGCCGTACTGGGCAATATAGTTTTTCAGCAGGTTCATAAACTGCACCTGTTTGGCTGTCAAGGCGGGATGCGTATGCAAAAAATCCTTGAAATGTTCTTCAATAGCCTCTTGGTCCAATCCGATGATCTCGCAGATGGTCAGATGCAATTGGTCCGCAGTTCGTCCGTAGAAGTTGTTCAAGACTTCGAGACTTACACCGGGATGGTTGGCTAGAATGCTTGAGGTAAGGCTCTTGAGCTCTGCCTCTTCGATTGTTTCACCTTTACGGATCTTCTGCAGGGTTGGGCTTTTGCCTATCATTCCATCAAGAATGTCCTTGAGCCTGCGGCGGTAGAGCATCGCATCGTTGGCTCCGGCGATCTCGACCTCGCGCTCACGGGTCTCCAGTCCCGAATCTTTGGTACCGGTAGTGGCCGTTTCGTAGCTGGGCCCTGTCGTTTGCTGGCGATACTTCATGATACCCCGCAATTCCCTGCGGGCCGTTTCCAACCGCTCGATGGTTGGATTCTGCCAGAAGTCCGCCGAGCGCACCTCGGCTATTACCGCTTCCTTTTGTCGCACCGCCTGGATATTAATAGCCAGTCTGTCAAGATCAGCCAGCAGCTGGCTCTGCCCATCGACAAAACAGCTCGCCTGTTCGACTAGACAGCGTTCTATAAAGGCCATGAGCTTGTCAAACTGGGTGGCATGCCTGTCGCGCAGCACCCGTGCCGACATCAGGGGGGCTATGGTTGTGGACAGCAGGTGGTGGGTTCTGGCATCCATGTTCTCCAACAACTCGGTCTGCTGTAGCTGGTGCACCAATCGCAACTCACGTCGTACGGCGATGCTGGCATCTGGTAGATCGTTGATATCACCTCGTAACAGCTCGATCGCAACAGCAAAAGCGGCGGCGTGGTTCTGCTGCAAGGCGGCAGAGGCCAACTCAATACGTGTTTCGAAGGCAGTCTGCAGCAGGGATTTACTGCCGACATCTTCCGGCTCCTGATATTCTTCTTCAAAAAAATCGAAATTGGAATAGTGGTCGAAAATCAGAAATTCGGTCTTATGTTTGCCGGGGCCAAAGAGGTTTGGGCACAAACGGGTTCCGCGGCCAATCATCTGCCAGAACTTGACCCATGACTTTACCGGCTTGGCAAATACAAGGTTGACCACCTCGGGGACATCGATACCGGTATCGAGCATATCCACTGAGATGGCGATACGGAACTGGTTGCCACTCTTTTTGAATTCCTTGATAAGACTCCCCACATGGGGAATAGCATTGTGGATAACCTTACAAACCTTGGTTCCGTATTGCGGGTAGAGTTTGCAGAACAGCTTTTCCAGGTGTTCGGCGTGCTCCTGGCGCTGGGCAAAGATGATGGCTTTGCCGACCAGCGAGCCGGTTTCATCTTTGATACCGTTATTGATCAGGTTTTCCAGGATAATGCGGTCGGTATCCTCACTGAAAATCTTCCGACCTATATCCTTGCCCGCGATGGTGGTATTGCGCGCTTCTTCGATGCCGACATCTTCTTCCAATTGACGTTTCTGTTCCTCGGTGAGGTCATTGTAGTGGATGCCATCACGCAGAAAATCGGTAGTGAGGTCTTTGACACGAAAAGGTGCCAGATATGGAGGATCGTTGTTGATAGCAGCATCCAGACCAAATTCGAAGGTGGGATCGGTGGATTCGCAACCAAACATATCAAAGGTATTGCGGCTGATAAATTTTACCGGTGTTGCCGTGAGCCCCACCTGCAGAGCATCGAAATACTCGAACAGGTCCTGATACTTATTGTAGATAGAGCGATGCGATTCGTCGGCGATGATCAGGTCGAAAAAACCCACATCCAGCTGGGTGAACCGGTTCATCATCCCGGGATAGGTGGCGATGTAGATACGCGAGGAGGTGTCGATTTTATTAGTCTCTCCTATGATGCAACGTGGCTCCGACGGCAGGTGCTGTTTGAAGGCGTCATCGGCCTGGACCCGCAGTTCTTTGCGGTCGCAAAGGAATAGAACCCGTTTGGCCCAGCTGCAACGCAGTAAAAGTTCGGTCAAGGCTATGGCGACACGGGTCTTTCCGGTACCGGTGGCCTGAATGAGCAACGCCTTGCGACGTTCGTTTTGAAAATGAGCGGCCACGGTCTTGATGGCCTCGATCTGGTATGGTCGATCGGCAATACTCAGCTGGGGATTATGCTTTTCCAGCTCTTTTGCTCGGTAATGCCGCTGATAGATGCAGTAGTTGAGGCTGTCCCTGCTGTAAAAGCCGTACACCGGACGGTAGGTACTGTACTGATAATCGTCCCAGATAAAGCTTTCATAGCCATTAGAATAGAAGATCACTGGTCGCTGATAGCCCATATTCTCGAAGGCATCGGCATAGAGGCGGGCCTGCTCGCGGCCGGCCTGCAAATTGGTGTTGCCGGATTTCTTGGCTTCGATCACCGCCAGAGGATGACCATTCTCACCCCAGAGGACGTAATCTACTTTTCCTTTGCCGGAGGGGTTGTCCGCAAACTGCACTTCGACCTCCAGCCCAACCTGCTCCGGATCTTTGATATCCCATCCGGCCTGCAGTAACATGGCATCGATCAAAAGCTTGCGTGTTTTGGCTTCGCTCCACTGCAGGCTGTCGGCTACACTCTGACTCTGCTGTTTACGTTTCTGCTGCTCAGGTCCGGCAGGGTTTTTAAGTTTTTCGCTGCTTTTTATGCGCTCATGCTCCAGCTGGTCCATCACCCGCTGGAGCTCGTCCTGCTGTTTTTTCAGTTCCTTTTCATAGCTTGAGACTGATTTCTCCAGCTTGTTCAATGTGGCTGTAGGATCTGGAATTTTTTTAAATTCGGCTATTTGCTCTTTATTTCTACCATAGTAGCGAAGGGCCATGTACATAGCAATTTGATGGGCAGTTTCCAGTGCCATTCTCGCATTGCTCAGGTCACCCTTGCCGCCGTGAGCGGTGTTATTGCCTTGAATCCGCAGAAAGGTTATCTGATGGATCAGTGATTTATTGACACAGGCCTCAAACACAGGGCTTTTGACCAATTCGTAGAAAGTGGCCTGTGGCATGCGGGGCAGTTGCTCTTCGTTATAGATGGCTTTGGTGAGTTCTTCAGCAAAGCTGCGCAGCCGGGTCAGCGCACTGCCTGGATCGATATAGAGCACCGCTTCCGCCAGGCCGCCAAGATTAGCCAGGGGCTCATTCTCTGGTCGAAGAAATTCAAAATTCACTGATTTCATAAAAAGTATTCTGTCCATGCCGACCATCTAGCGAAGGCCGTGCCAGTTTGAGTTTTCTGGTTACGAAATATGGTATTTTTCTATCCAATTGTTCAAGGTCTGGTAGTTTTTAAGCCCCAGCAGCTTGGCTGCACGGGTCTTGTTATGCCCGGTATATTCAAGTGTCCGGCGTATATAGATGCGGGCTACATCTCCCATTATGCTTTGAATATCAATCCCTTGCGCCACATCTTTTTCGAGTACGCTAGGTTCTTTCTCCGGCATTTGGAATAAGGCCTGGCGTATATCACTGGCGGTTATGGTCTTTCCCTGACACCAGAGCGCCGAGCGCAAAAGAGTGGACTGCAACTCCCGGACATTTCCTTGCCAGGGATGGCTCAGGATAATATTTTTTGCGTTAGGGGAAATATTTTTATGTTTCAGACCTGTGTCTTTTTCCGCTAAAACTGACAGCAGGATTTCAGCAAGCAGTAACAGGTCACCTTCGCGTTCTCTCAGCGGTGGCAGGTGCAACACCCCGACGGCGACACGGTAAAACAGATCCTCTCGAAAGGTACCGTCTGCGACAGCTTCCATCAAGTTGCGGTGGGTGGCGGTGATAAGCCTGATATCAACCTCCTGCTCCTCTATGCTACCAACTGGTCTACAGGAACCATCCTGCAGAACGCGCAACAGACGCACCTGTACGCTGGGCTCCAGCTCTCCAAATTCGTCAAGAAAAAGCGTGCCACCGCTGGCCTGTTGGAAGACCCCAGGCTCATCTGACGTTGCGCCGGTAAAGGCACCTTTCTTATGACCAAACAGGATTGAATCCACCAACTCGGTTGGAATGGCACCGCAATTTACCGCGACAAAGGACATGTTAGCCCGTGGACCGGCATTGTGGATAGCGCGAGCGAACAGCTCCTTGCCGGTACCGGTCTCACCATAGATCAGCACCGGCACCTCACGTTCAGCCAGGATCTGTGCCTGCGCCTTGAGGGTCTGCATTCGGGGATTGCGGGTAATGATGTTATCAAAAGCCGCACCGATCGGCACCTCTGTGACAGCCAACTGACTGATCTTTAGACTATTTAAGTCCCTGGCTGCAGGAATGTACTCCGCAGACAAGTCAAATGGAATATCAACCTCCTGCACGCCTTGTTCGATTGAGGCCTGGTAAAATCGACAGGGATACCGGGTTTTGCCCAGCAGAATCCACACCGCCTGCATAGCCGGAGTACCGGGACTGAGCAGGATTGAAAGTTCTTTTGATGCAGAGTTGACCCGGGCCAGATGTTTATCGGCCTGCTGGTAGATCTCCCCAAAATCCACTGGAGATGTGAGCTTTACGGCATACTCCTGGATAGGAACAGTTATGCGCGCCTTCAGCCAGGAAAGATACGACTGCACTTGCTCTTCCGGGTAATTATACAACAATTCAGCTGCATCAAACGAGGCCTTCTCAAGTGTCTCAGCTATGGGACCTGCAGTCCCTCCCTCCATGGCTTTAAGATCGTTGCCGCCAACCCAGCTGATCAAAATTTTTGATTTAACGCTGTTCATCAATAACAAACTCCAAAATATTAGCAGGATCACATTTAAAAAGCCTACAGAGTCGGCTTAAGTATTCTTGCTGCACAATTTCTTTGCAACTCAGAGTGACGGCATTGCGACTGATTAAGAAAATAGCAGATGAAATTGGGGAAAATGTGAGAGGCAAACGATGGTTTTAAAATGATGTAGATCAGACTTAGTCTGACACAAAGCTTGAGAAGAGCGAGGGCTAAATACAATATATTGTGACTCTTGTCCTACTAGCTGTTAGTCTTCGAGATTTGCTCAAACAATGACCATATCTGGCTCACATCGCGAAAATCGACAGGCTCCAAATGCGCCAACTTATTTCGTGAAATTCTGAGATTTTGCAAAAGATCGTAAAGCTTTTTTGGTAATCTCCCTATTAAATTTCTCTCATGAAAAACATCCAAAATTTTCCCAGGCTCAGTTGTATCAAGGCATTCTTCTTTCCACTTTTCACCCTTTATTTGGGTAATTTTCTCTGATGATATAGCCGTAATTTCCATGAGTAGTGGAAAAATACCAGCAACCTGCTCTCTCCATACAGCACGATCAAGGGTCGTTTTTTTAAAGGACTCACAACACTTTTCCCACGGGATATTGTCGCCTCTATTAAAAGTGTGACCATGGAGCTTTCCTTGAAGCCAAGGGGTAGATAACTCTTGTGGAACGTCCCATCTTTTCTCTTCTGTTAAGGACGAAAAATTTTTCGATACCTCCTTTTCATTTTTACAGCCATCGCAGTAGGTGCTGACAATTTCTCGAACGTCCCGTAATGATCGCGGCTCTCGTTGTAGTAGTTTTCCTATAACTTCAGGGTCTAAGTTTGCTGCACCCGCATAAGTACTGACAATCCACGCCTTAGAAATTGCATTATCTGATTGATCGATATTTGCACCAATCAAAAGTCGTATTTCTTCCCATTGCAGAGGGTTCCAAAAAGCAAAGCAGCGAACACCCGGAGCAGCCTCAATGGGTTGTATTTGTGGCGGAGATATAAGAAAAAGGCAGATAGATCGCTTTGAATACGCAGAATCATTCGTTTTGTAATATTTTGCTGTATCAGACAGAAAACTTTGCCACGCTTGGTCTAATCGACCATCACAATCAAGCTCGAGAACTATTGGTGGATCGTTACCATATGAGGCAAGCAATTCATCAAATCTAGGATCATCAAATGCAAGCTTCTCCGCCAAATCATTTTGGGGATTCTCGCTACTAGGATCCATTGATATGATGCCATCATATAATGCTCCCCTACCATTCTCCCCTAAGCATGCATCCATGGCGGCAATAAAATACTCTTGCCACTTCAACCAAACTTGTTTCGAAGGAAAAGAAAATAATATGAGTTGTCCTGAAGTATCGCCTAAAACTAATTCCTCAGCAATGCCACGAAGGCTGGGCAGAGAGCCGATGGTCAACATGTGATATTCACCTTACAAACCACTCACTATTTTTCAGCCAACAGAAATGTTTTAATCACTTTTCCAGCCAACCCCTCAATCATTAACCCTTCTTGATCTTTACTGTGGTGTGGCAAATAGGCAATATCCAATCCTTTCAACCACTCTTTTAATCGTCTTTCATTTTTTGCCAGCTCAGAGTCCTCTCCAACATCATCACGCCATGTTTCTAGCGAGTCCGAAGATATCTTGAGATGCTCTCCAGTATCACTCCAAGCAAAAAGCGTTGTCAGCATATCATCTCGTAATTGATCACCTGTATTTAGACCAAATTGTTCAAGGAGGAGTTGTGGGGATGAGACAAGTTGATTCGCAAACTCAACCTTTTGCTCTTCCCATAATTGTAATGTGTTAACCTTTTTACCGTTTCGCTTACTCAAGCGATCCAAGCCCCCTTTAATGTGACGATGCCAACCAGAATTCATGGCAAACACCTTTTCACCATTGGTTTTACCGCCAGCAAGTTCTTCTACATTATCCAAGGCATTTGTAATTGCACCATCACTCCATCTCTTCAGAGAGATATAATTAAATGAACTATTCGCTAATAGTTCATCGCGGCCGGGATCATCCAACCAGTTCCAGAGACAATTCGGATCCATAAGAAAAACAAGGTGACCACGGCTGTCTTTGGTGCAAACCTGACGTTGACATTCAGCAAGCACTTCTTTGAAAAAGGAAGATAACGGCAAGTCATGCGCCAATAAGGAAAGGTCTACAACCAAGTAATGGTGATCCCTTTTTCTCGGCTTTAGTTTTTTTGTGACAAAATGAATTAGCTTCTCGGGAATAACGCTTGCGTCAGCAGGAGGAATTAATTCGCTCCAATCTTCATCTTCAATCTCTTCTGAAAATATAACCTTGATTCTGTCTCGGACAGAATCAAGGCCCAAAGCAGCGCTGCCACTAATAACAGTCATGGAAAATGGTATATTGCCGCTAGCAATCTGTCCTTCTTGCTCGGTAGTTAAAGGACTAAAGGTCAAAGGTGTGGCAGGATTATTCGGGTGAAAATTTCTAGAGTTCAACACCCTTGGTTTATCGAGACTGGTAATCCTCATCAATTCATCTTCAATTTGGACCCGAGTGCCCAGCAAACGAAGTAAGTTAGGGCTACGAAGGCGATATGTCCTTACAGAACTTTCATCCTCCCGAACCAAAACTCCCAGTCCCACCATTTCATCCAACACGGCCCGAAGAGCCTGCTGGTCCATCGCCTTAAACACCTGTGGCCACCAGGATTGGGCAATTTGCATAAACTCCCTTTCAGTTCTGGATGCTGCTTGATCTTCCTCGAGTACAATCCCATAGGTCAAGACCTTGTAACGGTCATCCAAATCTAAGGTCCAATCAAAACGCTCCTTGATCTCTTCCTTGAAGCTCGAATTCCTTTCAATTGCTTGTAGATCTTCAGAACGAATCAACCGCTTAGCCTGGTCAGGAGAAGACATAACATTCCCCCATTTCTTGTAGAGATTTTCAACAAGTCGGTGACAGAATATCTGGATCAAACCAGGGTGATAATTCGCTTGTGACAAAATTCTCAGTATTAGGCCTGTTTTTTCAAAGGTAAACCCAATGGCACTTAGGGGAGAAAGAATCAAGCGCTGAGCTGCAGAAGCAGACAAGGGGTTGATAACAATATCGGCCCCAAGCTGAGCAAAAGGATGGTTTTTCCAATTCTTGTATCTCTGAACACTTTGCAGTCCAGCAAGTACTACTTTAAATTGCCTATTATTACTGGCGACCATTCCTCGTAATCGTCTGATAATTGGAAAATTACGGGATGAATCATTATCTAGAAAATTATCGGTTTCATCCAGGAGCAAGTACAAACTTCTCTCACCTGGCAAATCATGTAAAGCCTTGTTGATCTCGTCAACGATTTCGTCTTCAACGGTCTGTGATTTTTTCGCCCGTATTGTTCTTTCTTGTAAAAAACCGATTCGGCACAGATTTCGATAGACCTTTCGCCAAAACATTTCCATCATTTGTTCATGGGTTTGAGGTTCTAAGCCTAAGGAGTCAATTTCTACATAAGCCACATAGGTTTCTTCATTTGGATCATGGAATGTGTTGCAAAAATGGCGTAAAAGGGCTGATTTTCCTAATTGTCGACCTCCATAAATAATGCATGACCCATCTGGATTCTTTATGGACTCAACTTCTTTATCCCGCCCAACGAAGATTTCACTGGGAACATTAGCTCCTTTCATCATATAGGGCTGAACGAAACAGAAAGGCAGCGTTGTGTTGAAAAGAGAGGGCAATCTGTTTTTGATTCCTGAAAGGAAAAATGCTAGACAGAGATCGACAATAAGAACCGAGATCTTCCTCTTAAAGAATAAACGTTGATATTTTTGTCTTTGTTTCGGTCCCATTTCATTGAGATAAAACAAGAAAACCGGCTGATGTTGCAGCCTATTTCTAGTTAGAAAAGAATAAAGTTGATCAACCTCCATTTTGTTTTTCGAAACAACAATATTAGCCGAGGTACCCATGGCTGAACCAAACACTGGCACCGGGCTTGAATCAATGGGAAACTCCAGTGGTACCTGCAGCCATGTAAAATCATCAGCCAGTGGAGTTTTTTCCTTTATAGCTGACGCTTTTACTTTCAGACCAACGTAGCTCGCTATGGTAGCCACTCCATTGGACACATGCTTATTGGATTGATTGAAATTGAGCATGAGCAATTCATTCCAGGCAGAAAGCCCAGAAACTACTTGCTCCAGATGGGCCTTGTCCAATTCTGCATATTTAATCGGAATCTTTCCAATATTTTTTCTGCTTTTTATCGAAGCAATATATGACCGGATGCGTGACTTGTTCCCCAGCAAGTCCTGATAGGTAGGCAATTGCTTGATGAATTGATCAAAATCATCGTTCGCCCCCATGCTCGCTCGAGGGATTGGCATGCCGTCGTTTATGGCCATCTTAACGCGATTTAACAACTCAAAAGCGGCAATATTATCTCTTTGAGAGTTAGCCTCTCCAAAGGCCTTCTCAATATATTCTTTATCCTCTCTCCCTGTTTCAGTATCGGGGAGCTTTTTAATAATAGCAGTAAATTCCTCTCGGACTTTAGCTTGAGATTTGCTGTTTATTTCACTGAGTTCACTTTTGATGCTTTCCACTTTTGGTAAGATATCTCGTATCCTCCAGGAAATAGCAATGTCTGTGTGGTCCAACTGTTTTTCTATTTTATTGAGCTTACCTGTCAACTCACTCCTTAGGGATACTGGTCGCTCATCTGAGTCATGCTCCTCTAATACTGCCAGTTGCCCTAACAAATAAGCATCTTCAACCATATCGTTTAACGCCTTAATATCAGCGTTTAAAGAAGCTTTCAGCCGATCAACCTTATCATGTAGAAAATCATTAGCCCCTGTCAGTTCCTCATGGCTATCGATAATCGCTTTAGCCCTGACAAACTCATTTCGATCAAAAAGAACTTTTATATTTTCTTCTGACAACTCTAGCGTTTTTTCTGTCGAAAAATTCTGTAATAAACAATTCTTAGAGTTCCCTATTATTTCAAAGTCATCATCTAATTCGATTTGTAATTCAGCGATTAGCTCAGAACTAAGTGGTTCAATTTTTCGACATCGTTCACCATTGAGATTCCGTAACAATTGGGTAAAACAATTTTTCAACGCCTTAGCTGCAGTTTTCTCAAGCCCGTCGTGACCGACATCACCAAGATCATCAACCACTTTTTTCAGTGTTCTTTTAAGCTGGATTAATTTTTTCTCCTGTAACGTCTGGTCTCGCTCTTGTTTGCGATAGGACGAGAGGTTCAACCACTCGCGGCCAAGAGAAAGGGTTTCATTCAGTCTACGAATCACCTGGTTTCTCGGACTTCCTGTTATTGGTTTGGTAATCTTCTTTATGCCAAGCTTGTGCGCTTCTGAAACTATTTGTTCCCCTGTGGTATTTTTTATAATTTGCCGGACAAATGATATTTTAGATTCATCATTTTTCTCTACTGCACGGTGAAGCTCTGTAAGCTCGGCCCCCTCCTGATATAACTGCCTTAACAAAATAGTTGCTGGCTCATAGCTCGAAGAGGAACTTCTTATGCGATTTAGTAACTCAAGGGACATTTCCCTCAAGCGGATCACCTCATGTTCTTTGTCTTCTTTACTTAAAACAACATTTAGATCCTCAGATCTAACAGCCCCTTGATACAGGAAATCAGACTTAATCAGATTAACCAAATTATCCAGGTGTTTGACTCCAGTATCCACAAATGAAATCAAAGTAGAAACTTCACCTGACGGTGGGTCAGCAAAGAGTGCTACTCCGGCAATAGCACCAAGTAGGAATAACTTGGAGTGCAAAAAACTAAAATCTTCCGTTACCAGCTTACCGTATAGACTTTGCAATTCTCCAGGGATGGCTGACCCAATACCTATTTGTGAGCCTAAAGCATAAGCCCCTATCAAGTCAGCGGAGAGATCCATTTTGCAAGAGCGGACGACCCAGTAGGCTTTGGCAATTTCATTATTTGCAATACACTTTGCCACAAACTCTTCTTCCGGCAGGCTTGTCCCTTCACAAAAAGTTTCTTTCTCTTCTAGTTCAGGACTTTGAGCCTCGTGGCCGGTTCCGTTTTCATCATATACATCTGGTTTATTATTGTGGGAAGTTGATGGGACGTGCTCAATATTTTTTTGTCCCTCTACGACAGAGACACCTTCACTAAAAGGTTCTACATCTCCAAACTGTTCATCTTCTAATTCAACTGGTTCATTATTATCATCTAATAAAGCATCCTCATCCAGTTCTGCTTTACTAGATAATAAGGGTTCTGGTTCTACTACTTCTGGACCATCAATTTCCTCTAGCTCAGATACGACTGGCTCAGCTTCCTCTTTACCCTCTTCGAGTTTATCCTCTTCTTTAAACCTCAGCCAATCCCATTGACATTCAGCAAGAAACTCAGCCAATTCGGGAAAACTTTCATCAAGCTCATCCAACAACGCTTCGAGCTCTGCACCTTCTAAATTAAAGGCCCATTCAAACCACTCCCTTGCTTCGACCTCAGCACCTTCTAGATCAAACTCCAATTCAACCCAATCTCTTGGTTGTCTTGCATGTGGAAAATTTTTAGGACAATCATTATCTATCTGTTCGCTGAATTCTTCGATAATAGCTTTGAGTGATTCGTTAAATTTAGTTTGTTTACGTGGTAAACGATGAACAACCTCAAGAGTTTCAACAAAATCAATTAATTTTCCATAAAACTGAATCAATTTTGAGCTTTCACTTTCTTGTTCGGCTAAAATATTGCCTAAGTTTGTGCAGTACGTCTCAAAACTCTCTAAATCTCCCCATGGATCTTCTGTAAAACCAACACGTTCAGCCGACTCAAGAATCGTATTCTTTAATGCCGCCCCCTTATCTTTGAGTATCCTTATATAATTGATTGCTTGTTCATCATCTTCACAGAGACCAAGGGCAAGCTTTTGAACTATTTTTCCAAGATCACGGGTAATACCTTCGACTTCCTCGTTAAGTGAAGACCATGGTAAATTCCTTTTGCCTTCATCAGCACAACAGGCCTCATTCTCATCCTCATCGTTTTCCTCAAACAAAGCGGACATAAAATGATCATAGACTAATTCATACTCTGGTTTATCGTTCTCGCTCAGTAGTTCTATTAAATCCTTAACTGGATTTTGAGGCTCTTCTTGTTCGGCTATTTCATTTGCCTTCTCCCTATCAACCTGCTGTGCCATCCACTTAAGCTGAAGAAGAAATCGCTTCCAGAGATGGAAGATTGCTGTTTTCTTCTTAGGTTGCTGGTCATCAAGTTTCACCATAATCCGCTCTAACCTATACCCTTCGTCAAAGTCGGTAACCACAGCAAGTAATTCTTGGTAAAACTCATCATTCTTCAATTTACGATCTGGCCAAACACTACTAAGGCGACGTTTCAAAAACTGGTCAATTTTCTTAATCTGAGTAGGACTCCAGCGGAAAACTTTTTGTAAATCGTCACTGGTTATATCGCGCTCGAGTTCTGCATTCACAGCGCTTTTTTCTGACTCAGTAGTCACTTGGTTCTGTTCAGTTTTCATTTTATGCCTTTTGTCGTGATCAGATAGCAGGTTTTTAACCAATAAAATTAGACCCAGTTTTTTAACCTCAGGCCTCCGACCCTTTCAAACTCCTGCATATTATTTGAGATTAAAATTAGATATAAACTACGCACGTGGCTGGCAGTATGAAGATTGTTGATACCTATGGAAGTCAGTTCCAATAAATCTCACGTTTCCCTTTTTCACACTTTCAGGACATCGTGCTTTAACCGGCAACCTGATTGCTTAGGTTCGATAATTTTTGACAACAGATCCTGCAAACACAATGTCCTCCATATGTTTAGCCTAATATATCAAGAGTGTAGACCAATAAGATATATTCAGCAACGTTGCATAGTACCCAATTCTAAAAAGATAAATTTTTACCATTTTATTTGTCGAAAGACGTACGTTTTTTTACATAGGCAGATTTTTCCTATCAACATAAGGTTGGGTGTAAGATAACTTGTCGAGAATCAAAACAAGGTAAACGCATACAGCATTATCTTTTCGACAGCTTTACCCAATCTGTCAGGATCCCAAAAAGTAAACTTTATGAGACGTTCAGATTGACTTGTCTCAATAAATGTCTCAGAATGTGGTTCTCAAATCGTCTAAGAGTATTTGTGACTAATCTGGTACGGAGGAAATGGGATGGCACTGGTCGGGTATGCACGAGTAAGCTCAATTGGACAAAGTCTAGATGTGCAAATGGATATGCTCCAAGACTGTGATAAAGTTTTCAAAGAGAAAAAAAGCGGTTCTTCTGACAAGCGACCAAGATTGAAAGCCTGCCTCGAATATGTAAGGGAAGGGGATACCCTCGTCGTTACCCGTCTTGACAGACTTGCTCGCTCTACGCTTCACCTGTGCCAAATAGCAGATGAACTACAAAGAAAAAACGTGAACCTTCAGGTCTTATCACAAAACATTAACACCGGTGATGCCACCGGCAGGTTACTTTTCAACATGCTTGGAGCTATATCGCAATTTGAAACAGAGATTCGTGCTGAGCGACAGATGGATGGAATTCTTAAGGCTAAAGAAAAAGGGGTTAGCTTTGGGCGAAAAAAGAAATTGTCCCAGGACCAGATTCAGCAACTACATCAGAGACGAGCAAGTGGGGAGCTGATCAAAACATTGATGAAGGAATACGATCTATCCAAAGCCAGTATCTATCGTTACCTTTCCTCCCGAAAGGGATGATCCATTTTCCAATAAGCGAATAGCTGGTATTGAATTAGGTAAGAATTTAAAAGGTTCAGACGCCCGGAAAAAAGAAGACCTATCCAGGTCAGGTAATCGAAACTGACACCGCATCATTTGTTGCATGCCTAACCACTTTGCAATTCGAATTGCTTGTATGATTTGCTATGAAGAGTCCATTCCCGAAAACAAATCGGCGATAGGAAGACATCTCAGACTGCACCCGTTTAATCTGTTTGTTTAAGGTTTTGCCAATCCTGAAACTCTTTGGGACGAAGACGGTAGCGGGCGTAGTTCCCGGCGTGCAAAGTCTTGATTTCTTCGTTTACAACCTCAAGAAATTGTTCCAGATCATATTCAGGGACCAGTTTTATGGCCATCTGTGAAATAATTTTTGTCGGATCATCCGTATTCCCACTGCCGACTTTACGGATCACTTCCCTCACGCAATCAATCAAAGCCTGGCGATAACGCAGGCGAAACGTATCCGGCTCACCTATGGTATGTCGTATTGCCTGATAACGGGCGCATGATCGTTCATAAGTCCATACAAATACTTCTCGCATCAGTGCAATATGGTTCAACTCATAGATACCCAGCAAGCCATTAATATAAAGATCTTCAGGCACATCCATAAATGATAGAGGGCACAGATTGTGGGTAATAAAAGGAATATTGGCTGCCAGTCTGGAGACTCTTTTATTCACATCCTCAAACGGCTGCAGGTAAGGAAGGTGGACAGTGATAAAAAAAGCCTGCTCAAAGGGATCGGAAATAACGGCGGCGGTATCGAGAATTTTCCCGAAAATTTCATCAATGAGTTGAGGAACGGCCAAGGGCTCATATACCGACTTGCCTATACCAACTGGGATAGTGCGCAGACGGCCTGACGCCATGGAATTGCCAAGCAGATTGTCTGAAAGCAAGGCATGAAGATTTAAAATGGTTGCCCGGTCAAACCCTGCTTCATAGGTCGAATCAACAAGAAACTCAATTGCGGCCTTGTGATTGAGGATCATTTGGGTTTCAAAGGGGGTTTTCCCCGATGCGGCCTCCCCCTGTGCAATCAGGCGCTCAGTTTCCAGGAGAGAATAGGTGTTGCCTTCCATGCGACTCGATGCCCAGGAAAGATCAATTAACAACCTGTCAAGAATATGCCTGATGTATGCTCCCGCAGTATAGTCAACGCCCAACCGCCGTCCCTTGTCCATCAGGTGCAGTCGTATTTTGGGCGACAGGTAAAAAGTGTTATTCGGCTGATAACCATCGATAAATTCTCGCTGATATCCTACAGGATGGCGGGCGGGTATGGGGCGAGAAACCTGCTCAAGAATCTCTTTTGCATCAAGAGACAGGGGAATTCCACTGTCGGCTTCTGTTGGTTGTATGTCGAGGGTAAGGGGTAAGTAGCTGGTGGCTCGTCCAACACCGGTGATTTGTACTCGCCCTGCCTTTTCAAGCTGAACCAGTCGTCGCTGCAGGGTACGACGATTAAAAGACAAACCGTTATCTTTCAGCTGCTTTTCAATTTCACCAATTCGCCATCCAGTTGGTCGATCAGCGAGTAATACTGCGATAGCATGTAACTCTTTTTTAGAAATAGATTTCGGCATTCTTCATTTGTCGTGGAAAGTATTTTATACGACAAATAAACTTTTTTATTTGTCACAAATCAAGTTTTTGTGACAGATTTAATGTCACAAAAAACCGTTTGAAGGCCTGTAGCCACCATTTGGAAAGTTGCTCCATTGCCCAACTAATTACCTAACTGATTACCAAACTTCCCAGTAGTTGCTTACATGATCAATTTTTACTCACCTTTTTCACCTCTGATTTTTGCCTTCATTCAACTTCTGCCGACCACTCTTTTTGATGGCGTTAAAAAGATTTTCCGTCATCTCCACTCCCTTCTGATCATCTAAAGAGGAAATTCCTTTTTGGATGTCTGATTTTAGAGCGTTAATCTGGCCTTCATTGAGATCGTCACGAGATTTAAGCAGTCTCAAGGCCTCTCGAATGACCTCGCTGGCAGAGTTGTATAACCCGCTTTCAACTTTCATTTTGACAAGTTTCTCCAATTCAGGGGTCAGCGAAACGTTCATCTTGTATCTCCATGTTCTCGTTTGATTGCCTTCATTTAGAAATATTCCCGACAACAGACATTGTCAATTTTCGTTATTTTCTTATGCCGTGATAAAGCAATGGGAACCATCGCTCAACAATATCTATCGGAAAGCCTAAGCGCACTGGCCCTCTAGGAGTGTCAGAGACAAGCAACCCTTTCTTTACGAGGGCATACAACACCTCCCTGGCAGCACGATCTTTAAAGCCTGTAATTTCCTGAGTCTTTCCTCTTTGAAATTCACCAATCAGTAATGCTTCACGTAACAGGGCGTAACTACCCTTTGGAAGCTCTTTCATGGCAACCATTTCTTCAACATGAATACGCATACGTTTTGAAAGTACCTTGAAATCAAGAAGACTATTCATGTACTCTACTTGGTCGATACACGTTTCCAGAAAGAATTCACAGAATTTAACCAGAGCTTTTTGAGATAAAGTCCCTCTTCCATCCAAGTCTCCCTGCCTCGGAGCATCGGCTGCTTGCAATATTGATTTGTACTCATCTTTCCGTCTCGCCAGTCTTCGCGCAACTGACCAAAGCTCACTTTCCACCTCGATATTTTTAAAGGCAGCATTCCTGCAAAAGCACTGGCTTTAGAGACCAAGTCAAGCACAAGATCGTTAAGGTCACGTGCACTTTCAGGTGGGAGCATTGGCTCCATTGATCCAATTTTTTCCTTCATGGGAAGCCCTTTTTTTTACCACAATATTTGCCACTATTATTTATTACATAACAAGTGGTTAGGCTGGTATGTACAATGAAATATGCCACTAATTGAGCCGTAGCTATTGAAGCACGTGTGATGCCGTGCGGATCTGTCTGATGCATCAATTACCTAAAGACTTCTGCGTATTTTATCTCAATACCCTGTATTTCCTTATCTGTCAGTTTCTCAAACTCTTTGGTTCGACCACGCTTTGAGAGCTTACCGTTATTCTGGGACAAAAAGCGGATCAGCAGGTCAACCAGGTTGTCTGGCATATCGATATAGTTCTTAATAAACTCGTTGATCAGGTCATATTTTCGTAAATATTCAACCTCCTCAGGCAAAGTTTGTGACACTGTTTCCTCAACGCATTCAAAGAAAAATTCAGCCTGCTTGGTCGCATCAAAATAGCGGTACAGGTCAATTGTCTCATTGAGTACTTCCACGTTATTTTTCTCTGTTGGACGCCACTCAATTAAACCAAGCCTGGGCTTTGAGTAGTGCTCCAGGGTTTTCCGGTATTCATCGATACGTTCCAGGATAACGGCTGACACCGGAAATATGAGCCCTTTGGGCACAAAACCACTCTCGATCAGGATGTGGTGAAACAGGTAGCGGTGAATCCGGCCGTTGCCATCTTCAAAAGGATGAATGAACACAAAGCCAAATGCGATGATCGTGGCCATGAGGACCGCATCAAACTCATTCTCTCGAAGAAGCTCGTAAGTATCAAGCAGGCCTGACATGAGCGTTTCCAGATCGTCCGGACGTGCGGAAATGTGATCCGGCATGGGCATGCCGGATACCCGGTCATGTTCACCGACAAAACCGCCTTCCGTACGCAGTCCCGGTTTAATGAAACGGCTATCCGCTATAACCTGCTTTTGCAGGTACTCAAACTCTTCGACACTTAAGGGACGGCTTCCTGCTTCACCGATAATTCTGCCCCACCTTTCGATGCGGTTATGTGGTGGGCTCTCCCCTTCGATTGTGTATGAGGCTTTGGAGTCTTTCAGGAGAAGGAAAGCTGCTGCACGGCTCAAAAGGTCGGGATGTGTCTGGCCAATGTTGTTGACAGCTGCCTCTGAAAGCTTTTTACCCAGAAATTGTTCAAGCTTTTTTGTTTTTCTGATGAGAGGGCAGAAATTCTTAGTTCCTGGCAGGTTATTCCGGACCCGGTGACGTTTAGAAAGGACGTGTATGCCTTCAAACTGCAGCTTGCTATTAACCAAGGAGACGAAGTTACATTTTGCCGCGTCTTCAAGATCGAGCCGTTCTTCACGTAACCACTCCCATAAAAACCATATTTTCCGGCTATAAATCCCGGTTGGCTCTGATCGAACCATGGATTCAATGCCTGTCGCTCTCACCACCTGGAACAAGGCGTTAAGGAGTCCTAAATCAATCGCTTCATATTTTAGAGCAAATGTGAGGTGCCCATAAAGCGTATCTTCCGGCCTATGACGTGGCGTAAACACATTCCAGCGTCCATCTACGTATCTTTTATGCTTGGTCCCTATGATACAAAGGGTATCAGGCAAAGGCACTTTTAGCCCATGCGCTGCAATGAGCGCAGCGTACCCTGCCAGGAAGGACCCCTTTTCTGGGATAGAAAAACCACGAAAAATGGTTCCTGTATGTGAATTGTGTTTATATATAGTCATTATTATGAATTCCTTTTCCCTTTATTGAATTCATTATGGCACGAAAAAGGTTTTTCTGTCATGAAAAATCGTTTCAAAACTAGATTTTTCGTGAAAAACAAATTTGAATAACAGGCCATAATATCACACCTCCTGTTCGGGTTTCCTCTAATGATTACCCAAAAAAACATTGAGGCAGCAGCTCCCTTGATTATTTTAATGCCACAACTACGAAGTGCCTTGAACATTCCCTGAGTCTTTTGGCGCCTGTCTGTTTATAGCGACACAATCCCTCCGCTACTGTACTCTACTCACTCACATTGCAATACATTCTCATCGATTCACTTAACTCTCTCTTTTCAACAGATTTATCAAATGATGCAAAAATACATTCAGATGACTCGCAAAATAATCACCGCGAGCTATCACTTGATTTGAAATCTGAAAAGAGATAATCTTTACTGAGCAGACAACTTGTTATCTTTTTACCCTTTTCCCAATTAATCTTTTTATATTTGAAACAGCCATGAAAACCATCTCATTCGTCTCTCAAAAGGGCGGCGTAGGAAAAAGCACTCTGGCCCTGGCAACCGCATATGAGGCCTCTAAAAGTGGTGTATCTGTGAAGGTCGCCGATATGGACACTCAGCAGGGAACCCTCTCTGATCTCCATCGGCAGCGCCTTAATAATGGCATATCTTCGATTGGTTCGGTGGAAATCTTTGCGACAATTAACGATCTCCAAAAATCTGTGACAAATAGCAATTATGATTTTCTAATCATTGACGGTACTCCAAGAGCCAGTAAGGGGACCCTCGCTGCCGGGAAAATATCAGACCTCATTGTGTTGCCTTGCTGTTCAAGCAGGGCTGATCTCATCCCGACCATCAAGCTAGGAAATGAACTGGTTAAAAACCAGATACCTCGCGGCAAAATTGTTTTTGCTTTGTCCAGGGTAAACACTGCATCAGAAATCGAAGATGCTCGGGAGTTTATCACCGAGGCCGGCTTTAAGGTGCTTGATGGCTGTATTTTTGAAAAACCTGGTTACAGACAAGCTCAGAACGATGGATACGCTTTGACCGAAACAAAATGGAAAAGCCTCAACGACAAAGCAAACATTGTTCTGGAAAGCATCTTAACCAACTTATTGAGCGAGTAGGGTAATGGCAGACTTCAGCAAGATTAAACAGACCAAGAAAAGTCGTTTTGGTGACGCTCCCTCTCCTGAGGACAATGATAACAATCTCGAAGCGCCGGAAACTGCGCCTGCACGTAAACCACGGAACAAAACTGGTCGTACGGTGCCATTTGCCACAAAAGTCACCGCTGAGTTTGACGAAGAGTTCAGGCGTATTGCCTTTTTTGGAAAAATGAAAAAGGTCGAACTGCTTGAAAAAGCGTTAGAAGCATACAAGGAAGCAAACGATATTGAGTAGATAAATTTATATCTTTTTATCTAATTACCATTTTATCTTTTTCTCTATTTATACTATAATAAAATGATACAGAGAACATCGAGATACCCTCCAGTAAATATAGTAGATCCAGGGAGAAGGATGAAAAATGCTCTGCTACAAGTATTCATATTATGTGTGCATCATCCCCGACCGAAACAAAGAAGCTTTTTATGAGCTCTTCGCTGGAAAAGACCTTTGGGGATTTATCCTGATCAGAAGATGGGGAAGAATTGGTACTAAAGGGCAACCTGGGAAAAAACAGCGCTTTCTCGAAAAAACGGGAATGCTGA
This sequence comes from Desulfogranum marinum, assembly GCF_963675105.2. Classification (NCBI taxonomy): domain Bacteria; kingdom Pseudomonadati; phylum Thermodesulfobacteriota; class Desulfobulbia; order Desulfobulbales; family Desulfobulbaceae; genus Desulfogranum; species Desulfogranum marinum. The sequence goes on along the minus strand of NZ_CAXXRO010000003.1, from coordinate 273,916 downwards.
AGGAATATGAGCGTGTCCATCATGAACGGATAAAACATGGATACTTGCAGGTGAACCAAACTTTTCACGAGATCATGAAGCAGGAATCTGATACACCTGATTCTCACACATAGCAAAAAATTATATCATTCAACTAAACACAATCAGGAGCAATACATGAACAAGAAGGAACTGGTCGATTACATTGCAGACAACGCTGGACTTGAAAAGAAACAAGCGGCCGCAGCCCTGGATGCAACCCTCAAAGGTATTACCGAAACATTGGTTAAAAAAGACAAGGTCACCCTCATTGGTTTTGGCACTTTCTCAACCTCAGAGAGAGCTGAGAGGCAGGGTAAGAATCCTCAGAACGGCAAAGCTATGACTATTCCGGCCAAAACGGTTGTCAAATTCAAAGTAGGCAAAGCCATGGGAGATGAAGTAAATAATGGGTAACTCGGGATATCCTGAGTTTGACTGCCATAAAAAGTTTGTTAAGGAGTGATCTAGCCATACTCCATTTTCAATTAGTCGCGAGTAAACTTTCAATTGGTCGAGACTATTCTTGCAATTAGTCGGCTGTTCATTTACGATTAGCCGCTATGATAAACCAGAATCTATATCCCCGTTTTCTTCGTGCTCGTGTTGTAGAAGCCTTGGCTGATACGCCGGTGGTACTGATCCATGGACCGCGGCAATGCGGAAAGACTACCTTGGCGCAATTGGTCGGGGAAGAAGAAAACTTTGCGTATTACACCTTTGATGATGATGTACAGCGAGCTGCAGCTCAAGCTGATCCTGTCGGTTATGTAGCGGATCTACCAGAGCGGGTAATCCTTGATGAAGTGCAACGGGTACCGGAGTTATTTACCTCTCTAAAAGCGGAAGTGGATAGGCGGCGGGAGCCTGGTCGTTTCATCCTGACTGGCTCAGCAAATGTTCTGCTGGTACCCAGGTTAGGGGATTCACTGGCAGGACGTATGGAAATCCTGCGGCTGCACCCTTTATCTCAAGCTGAACTTGCCGGTGAAGATACCGGTTTCCTGTCATTGCTTTTCAAAGCTTCCTTCCGGGCAGGGCCATCGGGCAAACGTTTGGGTGTAAAACTCGCTGAGCGAGTGGCGTCGGGGGGCTATCCTGCGGCACTCGCGCGTGCCACATCACGACGGCAAATGACATGGTATAGGGATTATGCCGATACGTTGATTCAGCGCGATATCCGTGATCTTGCGCGGATCAGCGCGTTGGATGCTTTGCCGAGATTATTGGCTCTATCTGCCGGGCAGACGGCATGCCTGATCAACATAACCGAACTTGCCGCACCCTTCCAAATAAGCCGTCCTACTATTCGTGAATATATAACGTTGCTGTCGCGGATATTCTTGCTGGAGGAATTGCCTCCCTGGCACAGCAACCGGATAAAACGCCTCATCAAGACCCCAAAGTTGCATCTTGGTGATACCGGATTAGCCTGTGCTTTACTTGGGCTGGATGCAGAAATGCTGTGGAAGGATCGTGCTATTTTCGGGCACCTTCTTGAAACTTTCATCTATCAAGAATTACGTAGACATGCAAGCTGGCATGATGATGCCATAACCTTCAGCCATTTTCGAAATAAGGACAAGATTGAAATAGACATTGTCCTGGAATCAAGAGGCCTCGTGGCCGGTGTTGAAGTGAAAGCTGCGGCAACGGTAACTGGTGATGATTTTAAAGGGCTACGAAAACTCCAGGAATCCGTTAAAGAACGGTTTACTGCCGGTGTGGTATTATATGACGGTGACTCAGTTGTACCATTTGGAAGCAATCTGTATGCCGTTCCCATATCTTGTCTTTGGTAGACAAAAAGTAGAGCAAAAATCTGATAGAGGGGGCCTGGAGAAATTTCCACAGAACCCATAATTTTAATATGGGTGACTCCTCCAATCTTCATATTTCTATGAGGCGTTGCCTTTTCATTGTTCCGCAGGGAAGGGAACAAAAAAAGCCGCCTCCCCGAAGGAAAGCGGCTGGTAGTCAAGGGCACAGGGGGCAACCCTTGTCTATCCCTATGCGATTTCTTTAGCAAGTTTCCCCATTTCTTGAGTCAACACCCAGAGAGCCTGGTTTAACTTGAGATTCTTATCAAGGGCTTTTACCGGTCTGGTTGTCACCCTTCGTCTTCTTCCATTTGCTCCGATCTTTGATCCACGTAAACCACCATCGATGATATTCGATTGAATTACGTTAAAGGTTCTCCAGATATCACGACCTTCGTCCTCGTACCTTCGTGTCTTCAAAAGATCATCAGATTCGATGGGAGCTTCATCCGGTTTATCGTAAACCAGATTGTGTGCAGCCTTAGCAAAAGCACTCTGTGCCTGTGGTATAAGCTCAATCTGTTTCAACTCATCCATCTGACTGGCGATATCACCTGCAGAACCAGCGATCTGTATAGCGGATTGCATGAAATCATCTGGGTTGAATCCGATATGCTTGTGACTGAAATTGGCATATTCATCACCAATAACCAATCCATTAGAGCAAATGAATCTCCAAATCCCAGCCATTAGCTTGAAAGAGCAACCCCGATCATGGCTGTTATAGAGCAGGAGATCGATACGCTCATCACGCATTATCAAATCTGGCTGTACAAAGCGTATCAGATGTTTTTGATATCCGTCACGTGCTCGCTTTCTTACACCTGACTGCGTGGCAAAGATAGGTTGCCATCCTACGTCACGTAACAGGTCAATGGCCTTTACTGTAGGAACAAAGGAATATTTGGAAGAAACACCCTCCATGGGTTCCCAGGCTCCAGCTGCAGGTGCCATTTCGATGATATCGTCGTTTGAAAGTATAGAAATATTACGTGTCATGGTCTTGTCTCCAATTGGTAAAAATAAAAGCAGGGACAAGATACACCTCCCCCACCGGGGCTGTATGTTGCCCCTGTTGAGGGAGATCGGAACGAGCTTTCCAGCTGAACCGACAGTTTTTTATGTTTGGTTAATCTACTATCTCTCCATTATCATCACACACCCAGTACCAGTCTTCAGTCAGTGTCCGAGCTTCTTCAGGTGTGAGAGAGCTTCCTGCAAGTCTCTCCATAGCTTCAGAAATGAATATCTCTCGTTGCTTCCTGGCCGCCTCAAGAGTTGGATATCGATGGTGTAAGGGACCATGTAAATTGTCGCCTGCCCGATAATATTCAGACTGAGGTATTTTGTTTACATCGGGCTTGCTCACGCCGTTGCCTCCTTGAAAATCCATCTCCCAAACAGCTCAATAGCCTGGTCTCTGGTGACAACCTGAAACCGCCCACCTTTTTCCGACATCTTGCCAGCAAGAAAGCTGGCATTTGGGGAACCTGCTTTGGAAATCCAGGTTAAAACCTGCTGCCGCATATTTCCTGCAGTACGTTTGCAAATGGTGGTGGCATGAGCTGTGCGGATCAAAAGAACTTCGCCATGTACTTCATTGAGCAGCTGATCGCTGACCAACTCGTGGGATTCCGAAACAGTTACGGGATGGATAACGTGTGCTGTTTGCATATCTTGCCTCCATAAGTAAAAAAGGGGCAAGACTCCCCACCGGGGCAGAATTGCCCCTGGTGAAAGGGAATAGTTACTTTAACAAGCCGAGATCTGAGAAGGATGTAACCTCATCGCCGACAACAAGGTGATCAAGCACCTTGATTTGCAAGGGATCCAGGAGGTCTTTGAGCTTTTTAGTTAACTCAATATCCTCTTTACTCGGTGTTGATTGTCCGGATGGATGATTGTGGGCAATAATCACTGCCGACGCATCATGGTTGAAAGCAGCCTTCACCACTTCCCGTGGATGCACAGTATTACAGTTAATAGTCCCGGAGCAAATCACCTCAAAACTGAGACTGTTATGAGCGCTATCGAGAAACAGGCAGGCGAACACTTCCACCCTATGTTTCCGGATTTTCCAGCCCACTGCTACTTTGGCATCGCTTGAGGAGCCAATAAACTCGCCTTTTTCAAGACGCTTGTCACTGAGTCGACTTGCTTCCATAAATACAGCATCCGCTGAAGCCCGTTGATATGTTCCTTTTTCTTCTTGTATGTAGAGCATTGATTGATCCTCCAAAATAAAAAAGGGGAATCAATGCCCTTTTGCCAGGGTTTGATTCCCCTGGTTAATGGGTTTTCTTAGCTATTATTAGGAAGAGGCAGCGTCCTAAAATGGCACATCATTCTGGTAGCTCGGGGGAGCTCCATGGCCAGAATTTCCGTTGCCGCTGACTGCACCGCCAAGCATTTCCATTTCTTTGGCATGAATCTCTGTAATGTAATGCTCTACGTTGTTCTTATCTGTCCACTTACGGGTTTTATTCTTCCCCTCAATGTAGACCTTAGAGCCTTTACCAAGGTACTCGGTACAAATATTTGCCAGGTTGCCCCAAGCGACGATTCTGTGCCATTCGGTTTTTTCCTGCTTGTTTCCCTGTTGATCCTTCCAGCGCTCAGTTGTAGCCACGGAAAATAAGCATACAGGGGTACCGTTTGCATCCCGAAGTTCAGGGTCGTTGCCAAGATTGCCGATGAGAGTTGTTTTTTGCATGAGTTCTCCTTGCATTGAAATTCAGCCCGGAGAACAGAGAGATCCCCACCGCGGGGAAAAATGTTCCCCTGGTTGAGTTGAGGTAAGATTTAATTAACTGGAGCTATTTCTTTTGGAGCTTTCTTGATATCCAAAAAGGAAAATGTTGAAGGCTCCTGAAACTCGGATATGGACGTGCCGTTATCAGCTAAAAAAATATCCAGGCTGGTCATATCCAGATTCTGTCGTGTACGGGTTGTCTTTTTGAGAAGGTAGCCACCGGCCCTGAAATTTCCTCTGGCACGAACCATAGTGAGCAGGATTTTCTTCTGGATGGCGACTTTCTCCTTGTACTTCTTCTCCTTTTCTCTCAGTTCCTGAAAGTCAGCGATGAAGTCATCCATTTCAGGGATATCATCCGCTGCAAACCTGGGGCATGTCCTGATATGGTTACAAAAACCACAAAGCGGCCCCGGCTCTGTCTTCAGTTCTATCTTTTGGCCTTTCAGACTTTGCTGATAGTCGTTCCAGATAGATTCAGCTCTTTGAAGTAATCCATTGTAAAGCGTATCTTGCGGGGTGTAACCGTTGAAAAAAGCAGCGTCGCCATCACCTAGATCAAGGGATAACACCGCTCCTTTGACCATATAGTCAGGATACTTTTTAGCCAGGGCCCCCATCTGCAGATATAGCTGCGACTCCCAGGAGCTGTACGGCTGATCCGGTATCTTCCCGGACTTTACTTCAAGGATGGATTTGATCTTCTTCTGCTGCGCCGTGAACACAAAGTCAATGTGCACCAATGCCGGGAGCTTGTCTGTGGAGATGTCCACTTCCACCTGTCGCTCAAAATTACTGAATCCGGCTGCGGTAAACGCTGCGGCCACAATATCTTCAGTCATATGTCCCCGCTGAAAACGCAACAGGGTAGCCAAATCATGTTCACCGGGATAGATCCTTTCAAGAATTACCTTGCGAGGGCAATGTCCGACATCGGATGCGCCCAGGTAATTCCGTCTGTCACCAAGTGTTTCTTTGGTATGCTGCTTTGAGAGAAGCTGTAAGCTGTTTTGCAGGGTGTTTCGAATATCCATGTCTGTTCTCCTTTAATGAATCGAGGGAGGACACACGAGTATCCCTTTGAGGGAAAAGTGTATTACTCCCTCATTGGGTAAGGTCTCTTGTCGGTTGAAAAGGTGCTATTAATGTACGGCGACCTCCTTGTACCAGTTTTTCTCAGCACCATCCCACCGGAATCCATCAGCTTTTAACAGTTCCTTTTTGTTGAAAGTATCTCCAATGGCAATCAGTCTGCCATTGAGCTGCTGATAGTCAACACCGGCGATTTGAGGGCCGGGTTGAGGTGTCTGTGGAACCGATGTTTGTGGTTGCTGCTTCGGTTGATTATTTCGTTTTTTGTTTTTCTGTACAGATTTTTGTTGCTGTGGGGGAGACTGTCTATTGTTTGTAGGAGGCCTTTTTCCGGATCCACTTTTATATACATCTTCAAGCAGTCCCCGATAGGCATCGGAACCAATAGAGACAAGAGAAAAGCATTTCTGAAGAGCGTCGGTAACGGCACCTTTGTAGGCATCGCCAACGTTTTTTTTCACAATGTTCATCTGCCCTGTATGGGAGCCTTTGCAAAGCCATTCATTTGCTATGCGAATAAAAAGCTTAACCTCCACAACTGCCTGGAAATCAAAAATTTCCTTGCTGACAATTTCATAACGCCAGTTCTCAGGTTGCAGGATCTCATTGACCGCATCAAAAACATATTGTGGTTTGAACCCGTATCTGATCTGACCGATGACTTTGCCATCTCTGTCTTTGAACATTACCTGCTGCACCGCTTCGGAACCAAAGCTCCGTAACTGTGCATTGATCTGTTTTACTGTCTCTGAAAAAGTTTCTGACATGCTGTTTCCTCCTCGTTGTTGATAGGGAGGGAAACAACAATACCCCTGTGGGGAGTATGTAATTTCACTCCCTGGCTTGGGGTTTACTTCTATCTTTGAGGAAAAAAGTCGCAGTGAGGCACTCTCAGTGCTGCGTCAACAAGACGCAATTCTCCTGGACGATTTTCTAAGGAAAAAAGAGAACAGAATTTTTTTACTGCAATTCTGCAGGGGGATTTGCCTGGATTTATAGCAGGAAAGTTCGCTGCTGCAATTAAACTTTGCTGACCAGACGTGCCGTTCGGCTCTGAATCAAGTTCCAAGGGTCATCCACAAAACAAAAGAGGTTCACCTGTGTGATTAAACATTTTGTCTGGAGCCCAGCTAATTCCCGACTTTGCGGGATTACTTGAAAGAATCAAGTGGAATAATACTAAAAAAATATCTCTTTTTTCAAAAAAATCAAAGGAAAATGTTCCGCCCCTGGAAAAGAGTATATAAGAGGGGATTTTTCAGGAGCGGAAATTATGGGAGCGAAATTCCACCAGATCATCGATGCGTTCGTCAATAAACACGGCCTGAGCAAAGGTCAGGTAATAGCTGAGATTGAAAAAACATTTTCTTCCATGCTTTCACGTTGGCACCGGAAAAACGTGGTGGTTGTTTTCACAGACGGTCAGCTTTCAGCACTTGGTTACCATGAAGACGCCGCAGGTCCTCTCCAGATACAGATTGATCTCGCGACCATGCGCGGCTGGAACACGATCAAGCGGATACTGGATAAGAATCTCAGTACAGCTGCCTGTCTGGATGAGGTCGGCAGGTACAAGCGGAAGGAAAAGGGCATTGTATGGGGAGAGGTTATCTCAAGAGATGAGAATAGCCTGGGGATCGAGCTGGATATGAAATTTGGTGTTTCTCTGTATGCTACCTGTCCCCTTCAATATCTCGGCAAACATGAACGAGGGCGATTGCTCATTGGTGATAGAAAGTTTTTCCATATCAGGAGGGTTGAGTCAGTAATGTTTGGCGACATCCCTCGGACACAGATCACGGTCGACCGGGTATCAAAAACTCTTGTGGTTAAGCTTATCAAGCACCAGTTGAGCCCCAAGTTTCATGAGATCAAGCTCCGTTGCACCAAACGCTATGTGGGCCATAAGAGTTTTGTTGAATCCAGTATGTATGTACCCAGGAAAGCAATCACCGAAACTGCTGAAGAGCTGAGTGAACATATCCAGGTGAATGTGATCCGGGAGAGGACGTAAAAGCGCCCATGATATTTACACGCGAAAAGAACAACGAGTGTGCGGTTGAGTTGGGAAGCGGCATCAACCTGGATGCGCCCGAAACAATCATGCAGATCAGGTATCCAGATAGTTACCGAAAAGCCCATTTCTGGTGTTTTGGAACCACCAGGGTCGGCAAAACGAGAGCCATGGAAAACATCATTGAGCAGGATATCCGTAAAGGATACTCGGTGGTGACCATTGATCCTAAAGGTGACGGAGATCTATTTTCCAAGATTGTTCAGGTCGCATTTGAAACGGGCAGGGAAGGGGACCTGATGCTTATCAACCCGATCTTCCCACAGTACAGCGCAACCCTTGATCCTCTGTCTTCGTATTACATGGTTGAGGAGCTGGTCGCGCATATCACGGCAGGCGTAACAATCGGTCGGGAGCCCTACTATTACAGCGTAGCTTATGAGGTGAGCCTGCTTGTTGTGCAGTCCCTCATTATGCTCGCACGGGCTACCGGACAAAAACCGTCCTTCAATCTCAGTGATATCAAAAACAATATCGGCCATGATGATCTGGCTGAACTCAAAGAAAAGCTCGATTATATAGACGATCCGGAGGCCGAACAACTTTCACGAGATCTGGCAAAAATTCTGGTGACCCCGGCAGAATTCAACTCCAAGGTGGGCAGCTCCCTGCGGGTTGCCCTCACTGAGCTGACCTCGGGAAATATTGGCAAGATCATCGGCAATGCTGAAGAGGATCGATTCATTGAGCGACTGGAAGCTGATAAACCTGTCATTTTGGTGGTTCAGCTTGGTTCGCTTCTGACCAAGCGGGCTGCCTACTCCGCAGGAAAAGTGCTCATCTCCATGATGCAGGCCTTTGTTGGCCGTAGGTATTCCAGCGATAAGCGGGTTACTCCACCCTTGGCACTGCATATCGATGAGGCTCAGTCGGTTCTCTACCATGGCATCGAGGATCTTTTTGCAAAGGCCGGTGGTGCTGGGATCTATATTCATGGATACTGCCAATCCATCAGCCAGCTCTATTCAGAGATTGGCCAGGATAGAGCCAACACCATCCTTGATAACTGTAACACTAAGCTGTTCATGCGGGTGCCGGACACAAAAACTGCAAAGTATGTTTCAACCCATCTTGGTGAAAAACGAAGCTACAGTCCAATTATCTCCCTTGGCGGCGGACTGTCAATTCGAGAAACCGAAGAAACAAGGATCAAACATACGGAACTTCTGAATCTGGCTCCCCGGCAATTTTTCCTCACCACCTATTCCGGGGTGTATCGAGGGGTAACCAGGGATGTATCGGAAGCCTCCATTAAGGTTGTATTCCCGGATGTACAGGGGGCTCTCCAGTCATGATCAGTTTTAATAGATTTTTTATCGCCGCCATTGGTTCCCTGCTCCTTTATATCCTAAGCGTTGTGATCCTTGGCAGGCGAAAACAAACACGAACCATTGATCAACAGAAAATTCCGCTCAGTGAACTTGCCGGAATCTGGGCTGAGAGCAAACGTACCGGCCAGATTCATATAAAAGACATTGCACCCTTATGGCGAAAAAGCACAATTACCGAGGAAGAACGCTCTGCCTATCTTTTTAAGTATTCCAGAACCCATCAGTGGTTCCAGAAAAATATTTCAGATCAACCCTGGTTTAACCAGGCAGAAGCACATACGGAAATCTGTTACCAGCTCTTGCGGATGCTTGAGGAAGAAGATCCCTGTCCTTCTGTCGTGAACCCCTCTAACGATGTGGAAGCCTCCTGGAATACAAATACATACAACATGCTTGGCAAAACATCGCTTCTTGACCACAGCCTGCATGTTGCTGAGCAGACAGTTGCACTGCTTATCGATATTAAAGCACACCACGTCATTCCCGATGCCATGGTTGCCGCGCTGGGACATGATATCGGCAAACTACCCACCAATCGAACCCATCTCTACAGTCTGGGAGAGCATCCTCTGGCAGCAGGCCGGGTACTCGCTGAGATTAAATTGTTTGGAGAAATTTCCCGTAAAGAAGAAATTTCAAAAGCAATCAAACATCACCATATGAGGCCTGAAGGGTTGATCGGTAAAACCCTCAAAAAAGCGGATCAAAAAGCCAGGCAACAGGAGCTTGAAGAAGCCGTTAATCTGCAGAAACAGGGGGGAGAACCAGGTGAGGTGCCTGCACATAAATCGGGTTTCCTGCCAGCACCAGAAAACAGTCTGGCGAGACAGGCAGATATTGATATTTACGGTGGTGATGAAAAATCTCGCTCAAAAAATAATAATTCTTCCAGGGCGATTAACCAGATAAATATCTCAAGCTGGTTTGAGTCCAAAGCATTTCTGGATGAACTGAAACCGTATATCAACCGGCTTGAAGGCAGGAGGTTCATGGCCTTCTCCATGCCAGGCGGCCATGTCTATTTTCAACCCAAAGTCATTGAAAAAGTGACCCGGAAACTTGCCGAGAAAGCTGGTGCAATGGACATTGCCACCATGGCGGACAAAGACAAGTCCATGCAGAACGTTCTGTTCAGTGTGGTTGAACAATTTCGGAGCGGCAATGACATGATCGCAAGAGACCTTATCAATGATCAATATTTCGGCGGATATTTCACCATCAAAATGCAAAGCGGCAAAACAATGAAAGGGTATTTCACGCCCTTTAAAGCTGAAGCCTTTGGCTCAATAGCTGAGTTGGAAAATAACAAAAAGGGCATTCTCAAAAATTTTGTTTCCGTAGACGTATATCAGAGTTGAGATGAATCATGGCAGGAAAAGACGATTACAGTACGAATACCACGATTATCCCACTTGGCGGCAGCGGCAGTTACAGGCCACGCAATATCATCAGTGCGATTTCTGAGATCCAGCAGTTCTACGTCATAGAAAGCCAGGGGCAGAATATCCCTTCTGAATTTTTGACCCTGGAAGGTTCCCTGGACCTATTCAAGATTGGGATGAGAAGCGGATTTAACGAGGGGTTGTTTATCGTCCTTTTGTTCCCTGTTTTCTCTTTTTACCTGCTCCCTTTCGTACTTGATACCTCGGATCCATTCGCAAAAGGTATGGTGACCCTGGTTCCCTACCTTCCCCTGATAATCAATACCGTACTCTGTGTCTATATCGGCAGATATTACGTCGGAAACATAACCCGGCGTGCCATCAACTCTCTGTTTATCGGCAGGGGTATGCTGCTGCTCCTGAAAGGGTTCCTGATCTATGTGATCTACCAGATCATCTACAAACTGAGTACACCGGAATATGTCTGGGCTGTTGCACAGAAATTCAGCCAGCCGGAGAAAATCTATCAAGGTTATCTGGAAATCCTACCGGAACTGGTTCCCCTGGCCACCGAGACAGCCGTAGGAATGTGTTTTGCAGCTATCTCGCCCTATCTCGCCTCGTACGCTCTGGATAAATGGAGACTGTATAGAGCAAAGAAAAATATGGAAAAAATACAATAGTATCCATCCACAGGAGATGAATATATGACAAGCCAGCAAAAGAAAACGACAGAAAAAAATGTCACAAACCAAAAACGCCCCAAGTTGAGCCGTGAAGAGATCTTGGAGAGAAAAATCAGCATGGCAAGGGAAAGAGGATCAAGGGTAATTAAAATAAATTCTCCGTTGGGCAGCATAATGTTCAACGTATTACGCCAGTTTGACCAAGCATATGCCAACTTCAAAGGAAAACTCGGTGAGCCAGGTGGTATTTCTTACGAGGACGGTGCCCAGATGATGGCAAAAGCAAGAGACATAACCATGGAATTTTCAGATCTAACCAAGGAGCTCAGTGAACGGGTTGAATTTCGCTACTACACACCAGACGAATTAAAGGAGTTGCAGCCATGAGCGAGTTCGAACATTTGATTACAGTCAAAGAAGCTGCAAAAAAATATCCTTTTGCTGAAAAGACCTTTCGCAACTGGAGATCCTGCGGCATTAATCTGCAGATCTTCGTCAAGGTGAGCGGAAGACTTCTCATTGATACCAGAGAGATGGATTCTATCGTCTATGCAGACAAGCAAGATACGCAGGAGAAGGTTCGGAGGCTTGGTCTTTAACGCAGAGACACATCTACCGGATCAAAATATGTGTGAAGTAAAAACCAGAAAAGCATTCCTTGAAGAGGATATCCCGGTCAACCCGCCCCTACCAGAATACTTCAACTCCACCCCAAATGATGAACGTCCTGAATGGCAGATCGAAGTCTTTTGGAACAGACCGTTCGTTGAGATGATCTCCTTTTTTGGTAATGCGGAATTTCGAGAGGATTGGTACAAGCACTGGCCTTCAGGGATAAGATATGATGTCAGGTGTCTGGATGGTGGAGCATGGGACAGATCAACATGTTGGGGAATGTTTCCGACCCTTGATGAAGCTATCGAATGCTGTAAGAATGGGCCGATGTGGTAAAGTAATCCTTTGTGATATCTGCTATGCCAAAATTCCCCTCACAGAGCACCAGGTAACTAGCCATATACTCAGGGAAAGTATGGATTTTACCAGGCATCAGGCAAGAGGGAAATAACCGGCCATTTTTAAACAATCTCTACCTTGAGAGAAACACCTCCTATCGGAGTAGGTGAGTAGACTGTTCACCTTCGTACTGGCAATGTTAAATGCTGTGATCTCCGTTACTGAGGTTGGCGGTTCTTTGGTAAGGTACACCTTCCTGTCGCTCCATTTTCAACCAATTTCAGCAAATAGCCAGTTCTACCTTCACAGTGTAATGTAAATTTTCAGATTTGCTTAAATGGTTAACATTGCCAATAATAGCCTCTTCCATTTCCCCGAAAGGTATTCTCGTAAGTTAACAGTAGTGTAAGGTGGGGGGGACGATTAAAAAAATCAGATCTGTAATCCGGCAATTTTAATGGGCTTCTCAGAAACGGTGCGTAAGCTTTATCTATTACCACTTCTATTGTTGGCGATATTCATTTTTTCATCCACCGAATTAGTCTTTTTGGTTGGTTACTAAACGTTTGTCGAAGGTTGTGGTTTTGCTGCACGCAGTAAGACACCTTCAGTTTTTGGCGTACTACTAAAACCGGTTTCGCCAACAAGCTCCGCATTTTTGAAACCGGCTTTTTGTAACAAATCCAGGAAGTCCCTTCCCGGTATAGCGCCCCCTTCTCATTGGAACCAATTAGCAAGGCGGGCTGTCATATCTTTTTGGATATTGCCGACTGCCACCTGATCAGCCACCATCAGAAGACCTCCGGGCTTTAAAACTCTTAGCACCTCCTCTAACAAAGCTTCTTTGTCAGGAACGAGATTGATTGCGCCATTTGAGATTACGATATCAAATTCGCCATCCTTAAAAGGCAAATCTTCTCCGGACGCCATTTTGAAAATCACATTTCGTAAATCAGTCATGTTCAGATTTGATTCTGCCCGTTGCAACATTTCCGGCACGATATCAATGCCGACCGCTTTCCCGGTTGGCCCTACTTTCATTGCAGCAAGGATGGTGTCCACTCCTGCGCCACAACCGATATCTAAAACTGTATACCCTTTTTTTATCGTGCCTAAAGAAAAGGGATTGCCCACACCGCAATATGATGAAATAACTGCAGGCGGTAACCTGCCAACAAGTTCCGAGTCGTATTTCTGAGCCTCAATACCAGAACGGCCGGTCGGATATGCGAACAACCCTTCTGGGTTGGTGGCAACCTTGACGTATTTGTTCCGAATGCCTGATTGAATTATATTAAGATCATCCTGAGATATTTGGCTTGTCATGACGTGATCCTCTATTTTTTTTTCAAAGGTATTTATCAACAAATGACTATTTAATTCAACGGCTGTCCACCAATAGGTGCCGCGTTAGCGCCGCCGCACTTCTTCCCATTCACTAGGATAATGTGTTTGATGAGTATTTACACAATTTTTCTATAAGTTCCGCCGCTGCCAAGTAGGCCTGCTTTTTTGATTACCTTCTGAGGTATAGATCCAAATGTATTTTCACCGAGAGGCAATGTCCGGCACTCGGAACCTCCGCAACTATCAGAGCATTTGCTTTTGCTATTTTTACCACCTATCCACTCTTCAAGAAGTTTTCCGTTAAATAACAGGCTATTTGACAGTAACGGATTGTTGACGAAAGCTGAGAAATTCGGTCTAGGTTATGCCAGAAGCCGGTGTCGAAATCTACAGACCAGCAAGGGATAAAATCGATTCTTTTATAGAAAATTTACCCGAACAATTAATGCAAGAGTAACGCTCGGGCACAAAGAAGGTATATCTAGGGAACGAAAGGAATACACTGATGACCAGTTACATATGTTCTTGTTTGGGAAAAACGACCAAGTTGTCTACTTCTGTTGTTATACCAATGGGTTCTCCAAGGGAGTGGTTGTGATGACTTGATACCAGAGCCTGACATTGCTCACCGGAATCCAGCCCAAGCTGATAGAGAATGTTCGGCCCGCGAAATGACTTATGCCAGACCTTCGCCTGTACGGGGGAGTCTTCAACGTGAAGAACATCTTCAGGCCTCACCAATACGTCCACCTCACGGCCAGAGTCGCAAGGTAGCGAAAGATTACATTCCAGAATACCGAGGCTGCATTTAACCTTGTCAGGGCCTGTAACAGTACCGCTAATAAGACAGCCTTCGCCAACGAAAGTAGCGACTTCGAGATTCGTCGGCTTATGGTAGATATCATAAGCGCTGTCCCACTGCTGCATCTTACCCTCAAAAAGCACTGATCGCAGGTCATACTTTGTTATACTTACAGCTCAAGGCGAGGAGATGTTTGAAGAGCATCATCGTTTTCATGAAGCTTTTACCCATGAAATATCTACTGAGTTGTCGAACGATGAAGTTGATATTTTTTCGAATTTACTAGGTAAAATTCTTGTCAAAATGTAGCGGTTTGTTACTGACGAAAGCAGCATGTGAACCGCTACACTTGGTATTCACAAGGGGACCATCAGCAAGACCACCCTGCAGTGGATAGAAAATCTTTATGGGTAGGAAACTCACAAGGTAAATCGGGAAGGAGGCAGATACTGCTTAGAGCAGTACCGCCCAACGCCCCCCACAGAATCGATTAAACCAATTACGCCATCTGCCATTGTGCACCTACTCACGAAGGTGCCCAGCGAACAATGCAAAGTTGAAACTTCGTAAGAGTCGAATGGAGAAGGGTAAAGCAGACGGTAAAGGCTTCCCTTCCCCTTTATCAGAGAGTTGAACTGTATGAAGTTCACCTGTTCCTATTTTCGCCGAAAATCAGGCAACAGAAAGTTGTCTCTCAAGGATGTTAGCAAGTTGATCTGTACAGGATGTGCTTTTTTTACCACAGGTAATACCTTTTACCTTCTCAATAACTTCTTCTACGGGCATACCATCGAGCAATATTGAAATTGCACGGAGCTTTCCTTGACATCCCCCAGCAAAATTAACATTTCGTAATATGTGCCATCCTCTATGTCAAAGGTGATTTCTTTGGGTCTTTGTCATAGTTGCGGAGGAGGTGAAGCCTCCTGTCTAAGTTTCAAGTAAAGTAAAGGTAATTGAAGCAATACACCCGCCTGCTCGTTTTACGATCCTACTGATTGTGGCATTGAATACTTCCAGTTTAGCCGAGGTGGGTTACCCGATGCTTAATCCAGGCCAGATCATTTCTATTGCGGTCTATTGAAATTAAATTATAGGGGACACCTAAGGGGGGAGCAAACCGGAAAAACTATTCATTATCAAGGTGAATGTAGATTGTGATATTAATCACCCCATGAGAATTTCTTTCATCCTGCTATATTCTTCTTGAGAAATTTCTCCTTTCGCAAATCTATTTTTCAAAATAGTTAGAGAATCGTGTCTATCCGGATTGGCATTCGGCCTAGAAAATAGCAACATAACCAACTTCGCTATCACGTAAAGAATAAAAACGAATAGGACGAAGCCCAACAGACCACCAAAAGGACCAAATCCCATTAAATGGTTACCCAGGCCAAATGGTAACCCAGCACCCCAATTACTACAATTCCACATAATTAACTCTCTGGTTGGAAAAATATTTTTAAAGGGGAGCGGAACTCCCCTTTAAGCAACCTTCAATTTACCACATACATGGAACGTACCCATTATTCATCATTCGTCCGCCATGCATCCTTCCATTTCCGCCGCCATAAGCTCGTGCCTTTTCTTGCATTGCTATTTGATTAGTAGCAATACTTTCCGTTAACTCTCTCACACGTTTGCTATCTGGGTTTTGACCAGCCATTAGAGCATTTAACTCGGCCCTGTCCGCCGCAATCTTCACTCGAACCCCTTTTGTTTCATCCAGAAAATTCTGTCTCTCTTCAGCCGTGACTCCAGTACCGGACATCATTCCTGGACCACTCATATGATGACCTCCATTACCCCACCCCCACGCTGATGCGTTCATTGCAGAGAAACCAACGATAAGTGCTGTTGCTGCTATAGCTGCGATTATTTTAGTTTTCATGTTAAAAATCTCCTGTTTTAGTTTATGAGACAATATTATCTCTGTTGTTTATTTGCTTTCTATATAGCATCAACCATGCCAAAACAGAGTGTTTAATATTACAACAACAATAACAATATGTTATGCGCCTAGTTGTCGGTTTCTCGATACAGTCATGCTTGATTACTCTCAAATAGATGTTTAATTAATGTACACTAGCAACAGGTGGTGGTTAAAAAATAGACATCAAGCAAGAGGTAGAAACTCAAGGACACTATATGTCTCAACACCGAAAAAGATATTTTGATAATATTTCTATATGGTTAGTCATAGGCATGAGTGTCATTCTATCCATTGTTGTCCTTGCGCTTGCCTTCATGAATCACAACCGAGAAAAACAATTTATGGTCGAATTTTTAAACGATAAAGGTGCTTCTCTCATTCGTGCCTTTGAAGCTGGAGCCAGAACTGGAATGAAGGGTGGCTTTGGTACTCTGCCAAGACTTGAAACCTTGATTCAGGAAACCGCTGTACAACCAGACATATTATATATTGCCATTGTAGATTCAAGCGGCGAGATAATTGCTCACAATAAACCTGAGCAAATAGGTAGAACATTTCTAGACCAAAACGCCATGACAGCTCTTGAAGTCGATAGAGACGTCAAATGGCGTACTGTGTCAGACACGTCTATTTCAGCTTTTGAAGTATACAGACTATTTCTTCCAGTGCTACCTGGCCAGTCTCAGTCTCACGTGCGGCATATGATGAATAATGGAAGACAAATGATGAAAAATAGAATGGGGGGCTGGCATGGGTCAGAGTGGACCAAAGGACTACAGAGCGAAAAGCTGCTTCACCCGGACAACCGACCAGTTATTGTCATTGGTATGGACGCGGCATCCTTTGAGGAGGCAATGACTGAAGACATAAAACTCATGGTTCTTATTTCTAGCATCTTATTGTTACTGGGTATTGCCGGTGTTGTATCACTATTCTGGGCGCAAAACTATACTAGGTCCAAGAAACTCCTAAGTAATATTAGTGCGATATCTTCAGAAATGATCAACAATTTGCCTGAAGGGATCATCCTGACTGATAATGATCTCAATATTCACTATATGAATGAGATAGCTGGGGATTTATTAGGTGCCAACATACATGAAGCAATTGGGCGCAGTTCACAAGAGGTGTTACCACCTGCTGTTCATGCAATGCAGATAACTACAGACAACAGTAATAAATCAATAGAGACAGAGTTACTACTATATAACGATGGTGGAAAAGAAATTCCCGTTTCCGTGATAGCTACGGAGGTCGTGACAAATGATGGTTTTTATGTGGGACGAATGTACCTTATTAAAAATTTGACACAAGTTAAACAGCTACAAGCAGAGATACAAAGAAAGGACAAAATGGCGGCAATCGGCGATTTAGCTGCTGGAGTTGCCCATGAAGTAAGAAACCCTCTGAGCTCAATTAAAGGATACGCTTCATATTTCAAGTCTCTGTTTAAGGATGATCCTAAGAACAGTGAAGCTGCAGAGGTCTTGGTCAATGAAACTGATAGGCTTAATAGAGTAATCACAGAACTACTTGAGGTCTCAAGACCATCTGACATAAAACCCAAGCCTGTGGATATTAAAGCTATCTTTGATACAACGCTGAGGCTTATTCAACCTGATTCAAATCAGCAGGCGAAACCAGATATCGTGTTGGAAATTGAGGATGGTATTGAAACTATCTATGTCGATCCTGATCGCTTTGTACAGGTTTTGATGAATATTTACCTGAATAGCATCCAGGCTATGCCTGATGGAGGGCTTCTAAAAACAGCAGTAGCTGCTGATAATGGCAAAATCAAGATCGTAATAACTGATGCCGGTAGAGGCATGTCGCTTGAGACCAGGAAGCAGCTCTTTAATCCTTACTTTACAACTAAGAAAACTGGTACAGGCCTGGGAATGGCAATAGTTCTAAAAATTATTGAAGCACATAAAGGAGATATCGCTGTTTTCTCTGAAGAAGGAAAAGGAACTGAAATAACAATTCATTTACCCCAAGATAAAAGGCTGACTCTATCATGAAAGGCGAGATCCTGATTGTTGATGATGATAAAGCACATCTGTCCATGCTTAACACCGTTCTAAATGGTTGGGGGTTTCAAACCGTTGAAGTAGAAGATGGTTCAGATGCTATCAACGAAGTGCATGATAAACCATTTGACTGCATACTTATGGATGTTCGGATGGCTAATGTAGGTGGTATTGAAGCTTTACAGGAAATCAAAACAATTAACCCCTCTATACCCATTATTATCATGACCGCATATTCCGCAGTAGATACTGCTGTTGAAGCCATGAAGCTCGGAGCGTATGATTATCTAACCAAACCACTAAATTTTGACGAGCTCCAACTGACTATCGAACGATCGCTTGCACATCAAGAGCTAAGCAAAGAAAACCAGTCCCTGAAACAACTTCTAGGATCATCTGACGCACTTTCAGCAATCATTGGGTCCAGTACACCGATGAAAGAGCTCAAAGAAATGATTCAAGCCATTGCTCCATCTGAAGCTACAGTACTCATTCTTGGAGAAAGTGGTACAGGTAAAGAATTAATTGCCAAAGCTATTCATGGGTGCAGCAGCAGAAACAGTAAACCGCTTGTATCGGTAAATTGTGCTGCTTTGGCAGACACACTTCTGGAATCAGAGCTGTTCGGCCATGAAAAAGGTTCTTTTACAGGGGCTGACAAACGACGTGACGGTCGTTTTATGCAGGCTAACAAAGGAACAATTTTCCTGGATGAAGTCGGTGAAGTACCTTTACCAATGCAAGCTAAACTTCTGCGAGCCATTCAAGAACGAGAAATTCAGAGGGTTGGCAGTGACTCAGTCTTACATGCAGATGTTCGAATAATCGCAGCTACTAACAAAAACCTACTTGATGGGGTCAAAGAAGGTCGCTTTCGTGAAGATCTCTACTATCGATTAAATGTTGTAACCGTTGAAGTACCATCACTCAAAGAACGATTAGACGACATACCTCTATTAGCTAAATTCTTTTTGGGAAGACATGCTGAAAAAAACAGAAAAACCATTGTAGATTTTAACCCGTTGGCAATGGACTGTCTCACCAAATATGATTGGCCGGGTAATGTCCGTGAGCTTGAAAATGCTGTTGAGCGTGCAGTTGTACTTTGTACCGGAAACTATATCACCGAAAGAGAATTACCACCAACCGTTACTAAATATGTTGTCACAGCTGAATTACAGGATGAGCCATTGAGGAAGATGGCAGGGTTACCTTTAGAAGAGATCGAGAGAGAAGCAATTATCCAAACCCTCAACAAAACCGAAGGCAACAAAAGTGAGGCTTCCAAACTCCTAAATATTACGAGGACGACTCTAAATAATAAAATCAAGAAGTATGGAATTTAATTTAACCCCGAAAGGAGACAATCATGGAGTCGTTTCTAGCCCTTAGCCCTGTTACCCAAGCACTTCTTGCAACACTTTTCACCTGGGGCGTCACAGCTGCCGGTGCAGCATTGGTATTTCTGACACGGGATATTAACTAGAAGTTGATGGATTCCATGTTGGGCTTTGCTGCAGGGGTAATGATTGCCGCCAGTTTCTGGTCTCTATTGTCTCCAGGGATTGAGATGGCAGAAAATTTAGGTCAAATTTCATGGCTAACCGCTGCGATAGGATTCATGGGTGGCGGTATCTTTATGCGATTAATTGATAAGTTCCTGCCACATTTACACCCAGGATTAAGCATTGATAAAACTGAAGGCGTGAAAACCTCATGGCAACGCAGTACTCTCCTTGTGCTTGCCATCACGCTTCATAATATACCAGAAGGTTTAGCTGTCGGTGTGGCTTTCGGCGCTGTCGCTGCTGATCTTCCTTCGGCTACTATTGGTGGCGCAATAGCTCTCGCCCTTGGGATTGGGATTCAGAATTTCCCTGAAGGTACGGCCGTTTCCATGCCTTTAAGGCGAGAAGAAATGTCAAAAACAAAAAGTTTCCTGTACGGGCAGGCTTCCGGCATGGTGGAGCCAGTTGCTGGTGTGCTGGGAGCCTTGTTTGTTATGAACATGCGCTCAATACTTCACTATGCATTGTGCTTTGCTGCGGGTGCAATGATTTTTGTTGTTGTAGAAGAACTTATTCCCGAATCCCAGCGGGAGTATAAAAATATTGATATTGTAACAATGGCAACTATGGCAGGATTTTCAGTTATGATGATCCTTGATGTGGCTCTAGGATAGCCCCAGATCAACTAAACATTCTGTTGAGGTGGCATGAGAGGCATTTCATGCCAGCTCAAGAACTTATCAGGATAGCTATTGGTTTCTCGTATTTTCCCCAATGAAGAATGAGCCATCCTTTTCTATAAATACATTTTTATTCAGGTATTTTGAGGGGATACCTTTCTCTTTGAAGAGAACATAAACCATTTCTGCCCGGACACCGGATTTACAATAAATATATATCTGCTTTCCAGGTGGAATCTCTACTATTCGATTGCCAACTTCATCTGCCGGAATGGTTATGGCGCCAGGGATTATCCCCTGCTCGAATTCTTCGTAAGATCGCACATCGAGAAGTATTGTATTTGAATTTCTGGAAGTCGCTGCTTTTATAAATTCTTCACTATTAACAACCCCTTCCAACACCTTGACTACAGATGCTATCTGACCAGTATCTTTCGACGACGTTTTATATCCAGCATTTTTCCAGGCCGGAAGCCCGCCATAGAGCACTTTTACGTTCGTATAACCAGTTTTCTCTGCTCTCCGAGCAGATTGTGTACTGAGCTTTCAGGCTGTCCCATCACAGTAATAGACAATGAGATGATCTTTCTTTGCCGGGAGTTTGTCTATGTTCTTGTCAAATGCTCCAGTGTATATGGAAATAGCTCCTGGTATATGCTCCTGCTTAAACGATGAAGCTGACCGAGCATCGATTAAGACGACTTCTGCAGTTTTGTCTGAGAGCAGATCAGCCAACGCTCTGGCATTGACCTGGTTACTCGACAGTACAGCAGGGGCCTTAATCGTAGCCTCTATACCGACTGCGAGAAGCACTCCATCTTCCTTGAGGTACTCTATTTCCAAGTTTAAACCTGGTCTAATTAATGAAAAGTCATCGACTCCGGTCAGAATCGTGTCATCATTAAAACTGGACTATGGTGGCCCCGCTGCTTGTAGCCAACTGCAACATAGAAGCTTTGAAAGAAATGGTATCAAGTGTTCCGTTTAATATATTGGTCGCAACTCTACCAACACACTCTTCACAGGTATCGATTTCGGCTAGTGATGATTCTTCCTGGCTCACTCCGGTCATTGGGATTACAAGGAATAGTGTGGCAATTGCTGTGGCCAAAAATCTCATTTTATTGTTGTGCATAGTAACTTGAATTAAATGTTAATCTTTTAGTATTCTCGAGCTGTTTGCCACAGCCAGCAGTGCTGTGCCCACATCAGCAAAAACCGCTTCCCACATGGTGGCAAGACCAATAGCCCCCAAAGTGAGAAAAATAGCCTTCACGCCAAAGGCAAGAATGATATTCTGCCAGACTATATGACGAGTTTTCTTTGCAATGGATATTGATTCTACCAACTTGAGGGGAGAGTCAGTCATGAGTACGACATCCGCTGTTTCAATAGCCGCATCACTGCCAAGGCCACCCATTGCCACACCGACATCAGATCTAGCTAGAACCGGCGCATCATTTATTCCATCACCAACGAACACCGTTTTTCCTTTTCCTGCCGTTTCCCTGACTAATTCTTCGAATTTTTCAACTTTATCCTCTGGCAGTAAACCGGCTTGGTAACTGTTGAGACCTAGTTTTTTGGCAATTTTTCCTGCGGTTTTTTCAGTGTCTCCTGTCAGCATGGAAATGTGATCTATACCAATTTTACGCAATTGCACGATTGCCTCCGCGCTATCAGGCTTCAACTCATCACCGATAGCAATATATCCTCCATAAACACCATCAACGACAACGTGAACTTCAGTGGTATCAAGTTCAGACTTAATATACGGAATTGATTTAGTATTAAGAATGCTGCTGTTACCAACTATGATAGAGTGCTTGCCGTATTGGACAGATACTCCTTGCCCGGAGTAGTTTGTGTGGTTTGATATGTGTTGCTCATCCAATTTGCCACCCCTATCTGAAAAAGCTTTTGAGATAGAAAGGGCAATCGGGTGGTTTGAGTGAAATTCAGCTCCGGCGGCAAACTCAAGGAGTTCCCGTTCAGACCAGGTGGCGTGCGTGATGATCTCCTTAACTTTGAATACCCCACGTGTCAGGGTTCCGGTTTTATCAAAAACAACGGACTTTACGGCTGTCAGCGCGTCTATATAATTGGAGCCCTTAACCAAAATACCATTGCGTGATGCGCGTCCTATTCCTGCGAAATACCCAAGCGGTATGCTGACGACAAGAGCGCATGGGCAAGAGATGACCAGCATTACAAGTGCTCGGTAGAGCCATTCATCAAAAGATGCAGCAAAAAAGAGCGGTGGGATCAGCGCAACAGCTGCCGCAATAGCGACAACGGCAGGTGTGTAATACCTTGCAAAGGTTGTGATGAATTTTTCTGTTCGCGCTTTACGAGCTGTAGCATTCTCTACAAGCTCCATCACTTTGGCAATGGATGAATTCTCAAATAGCCTACTTACCTTTATGGTCAAGGCACCTGTTGTGGCAATTGTACCAGCAAGTACAGTATCCCCGATTTTTGCTCTCACAGGAACAGATTCTCCTGTCAACGCAGAATTATCAACCTGTGAACTTCCGTCTATAACCTGACCATCAAGGGGGATTTTTTCGCCTGGTTTTACAAGGATTATGTTATCGACCTGCACCTGATCGGGTTCGACCTCTTTCAAACCAAACGGTGTCTTGAGCAAAGCAGTATTTGGCCTTGCGGCTAAAAGGCTTCGAATAGACTTGCGGGAATTATTGACAGCACGATCCTGCAGCAGCTCTCCTATTTTGAAGAAAATCATCACGCCAATGGCCTCAGCATAAGCGTGTATAGCAAAGGCTCCGAATGTAGCTATGACCATGAGGACGTTTTCGTCAAAAAACAACCTTCTTTTTATGGTTTTGAAAGCTCCGATGATAACATTCCAACCAGCGAGGAGATAGGCTGTAAATGCAAGAATAAACTCAAGTTGTGTAAAACGTAGAGAATGTAGCCTGTTTTCCATGGTCAACTGTGTGCCAAAAAGAATCATCGCACTAAACAAGGCTAACGTCTCTAGATTGAGCCAATTTGTTGAAGCTGGTAGCGTAGTAGTTTTCGCGGTGCTTAGCTGATAAGGGGTTAGCTCAGCAGCAGGTTCCAGCGCCTTTATCTGTGAGATTACTTTTTCCAGATCAGTGGCCTGAAGGTGCAGAGTCTGGTTGGCAAAGTCAAGAGAGGCATAATCTACCCCCTCCATCTTTTGTAGGTTCCCTTCAATTTTGGCAGCACAACTAGCGCAATCTATATTGGAAATTGTGTATTTTTTAACGTTTTCTCTGTTCATAACTATCTACTTTGTAACTTAAATTATTCGGAGACGTGCTCCATTCCCATGGTAAAAATTTGGCGAACATGGTCATCCGAAAGAGAGTAAAATACCACCTTTCCATCCCTTCGATTTTTTACAATCCTCGACATTTTCAATTTGTTCAACTGGTGGGAAACAGTTGATTGCTTTAAGTTGAGCAATGCACAGATATCGCAAACACACATCTCTGATTCACTTAATGCCCATAAAATTGAAAGGCGTGTACCATCTCCAAACGCTTTAAAAAGGTTAGCGAGTGAACCAACACGCTCCTGACTTGGCATTTTTTGCGCAACTTTCATGACGACATCTTCATGTATTGTTTTTACTTCACACAATTGTGACTCCCGTTCCCGCATACTCTGATTCATTACACCTCCTGATATTTAACCCCAAGAACGTATCAACATATGGCCATGTTTTAATATGTATGCTTTGTGTCAAACCTTGTCAACGCTGTTTTGCGAGGTCAGGGAGTCATTTTTTTTTTGTTCCTAGTGTGTTTAAGAAGTGAGGTGAGGCGTTAAGTGACAGGCAACTCAACGCTTTTTAAAGCGAAGAGTTGCCGAGTTGAAAGGTAAATAAGCAGGATGTTGGACCTATTCTTTTTTGAGTTTCTCCATCTCCTCGTCAATTAGCGTCTGAAACCCACCCGTTGAACGTTCTTTCAGTTTTCGCCCGTTAACGAAAATGGAAGGGGTACTTGTAATTCCAAGTTGTTGAGCTTCAACCATATCGCTGCGGAGGTGGTTTATGCTCTCCGTTGATTGCATATCCGCTTTAAATTTCTTCAAGTCCAGGTTTAGTTCACTCGCTATTTGATCAAAGGATGCGGAATTGATCTTCTTTTCTGCAAACAATTTATCATGATATTCCCAAAATTTTCCTTGCTTTTGGGCTGCGAGTGCGGCCAGGGCAGCTGGTTGTGCCTGGTCATGTATCTTTAAGGGAAGATTCTTGAAAACAATTTTGATTTTCCCTTCATTCTGCTTGAGCACCTGCTCAAAAAGTGGCTTAATTTTGCCACAGTAAGGTCATTGAAAGTCTGAAAAAACGGCAACCACAACCGGTGCATTCATATCTCCTTTGGTTGGGGCATTGGCTGTGTTGATCTGTAGAACATAATCCAGAGCAAGCGTATAGAACGTATTACTGACACTGTCACTGAGATGTAGGTACTGTCCCTGAGGGCCAAGAGCGATTGCATTTACTCCCTGTTCGACGGGGATGCTACCTTGCAGAACACCTGCTTGATCATAAACGTTGACAACGTGTAGCTCGGTCAACACAAAGGCGTACTTTCCATCAAGGGAGTGGGCAATATCTACCGGTTTTTCGTTAACATCAATTTTCCGTACTATTTTCCATTCCAGTTTTTGGTCAGCACCTTTTTCCTGCATTTCAGCATTGGCGAACTGAAACGACAATGTGAGGAAAAAAACAATCATTAATATTCTTGAAATCATAAGATCTTCTCCTGAGTTAAATCAATTAACAGCTCATCAACCACCATAGCTATGAAGCCCTGAAAGCAGGAAGTTTACGCCATAATAGGTGATAATCACGGAAATGAACCCCACAATCGATGCCAAAGACATCCTTGTCCCATCCCAGCCTCGGGTGTATTTAGCATGAAGCGCAAGTGCATATACAAACCAGGTTATTAATGACCAGGTCTCTTTTGGGTCCCAACTCCAGTACGTACCCCAAGCAGAGTTGGCCCATATGGCACCAGTTATGATTCCTGCAGAGAGCCATATGAAACCAAAGACAATCATCCTATAATTAATATCGTCGATGGTATTGAGCAGCTTTTTGGCTTCAGAATCAGCTACATTTCGGTTGCTTTGGTACTTTTTCACCAGGTAAAAAATAGCCATGCCACAAGATACTGCAAAGGCGGCATAACCAATAAAACAGGTAACAACATGTGCTATCAACCAGTTCGACTGCAAGGCCGGGAGTAGTGGTTTAATTTCTTTACCAAACTCAGTAGAATAAGATGCATACGCCATTGCAGTGAAAGCAAAAGGAACAATATAGGTCCCAAAAATTTTTACCTTGTAACTCAGCTCAATAAAAAGGTAGAGCACTGCAATGCATAACGCAAAAAACACGAGTGATTCGTACATGTTCGACAGGGGCACATACCCGATCCCCTGCTTATGAGTTTCCACCCACCTGAGAACTATTCCAGCACTATTGGTAAGAATTGCGAGTATAATTGTTACAAGCCCTGCTTTGGCAAGTAGATCTTTGCGGAAAACTGCATAAGCAACATAGCACACAGTTGCCGCCATATAGATAAAAGTTGTTATCCCTAAAATAAATGAGGAATCCATTTACATCCTCCTTAAAGCTAGTTTTTCCTCTTGGAGAAGTGCAATTATAATCTTCTCTTTGAGACGCTCCATCTTCATGGTGTTTTTATTGGTTTTTCCAAGCACTATAACCTCTCCCCCTTTGTTACCTTGCAGGTATAATACCCAGACCCGAATGTGAGACATGAAAAACGATACATAAAGGCCAAGCAGCATAAGGCCGCATCCTGCATAAACAATCCAAACACCAGGGTCTTTCACTACTTGTAACCCGGTAGCATACCGTTGTGCCATGTTAAGGGTGAACACAGCCTCTCCTCGCTTAATAGTTATCTGCTCATGATCATTTAACAGTCTGGTAAGGGATGAACTGCTGTCTGTAAATTGGATTTTATAAGGGCCATGTCCATGTCCATCGCTACTGGAAGCAAGAATTTGGATTGAAGCTCCAAGACCATCCAATTTTTGTTCAGACTGAGGATGGAGAAAGAATGTTTTTCGAATTTGTTCACTTTTATTCGAGTTGCCAGATTTCGTTACAACAAGTTTATATTCATTGTCTATAGCCTGGTAGCTGGACTGGAAGAATGTTACTCCCTTGTATTTCAAGGGATCGTTGACAGTGATGGATTTATTTAGAACAGGGGTTCGGGCCTCAAGAACTTGAAGATCTGATTTGTATTCTTTTGGGCTACCGTTTGGGTAGTAGTCAGTTTTGAAATTCTGACAGTAGACTTCAAATCCTAGAGGAATCTCTTCGTGTCCTGCGCCGCGCTGGTACACTGATGATTTAGAAGTTCCTTCTGGCACCATAACAAAACCCTTATAGCCAAAATATTTACCAACAAGGGCTCCTAATATAATTAATAAAATACTAGCGTGTACAATGTATGCACCTGTTCGGCTCCATGCCCCCCTCTCGTGAAAGAACAGACATTCTTGCCCTGATGTTTTAGCCTTTTTAAACGAACATCCTCCAAGAGCATTTAATAACAATGACAAATTAGAAGAATCGTAAGGCAGTTTTGATGTTAATTTTTCTGCTTCCGAGTCCTTGGCTAATCTCTTCGTTTTAAGCGCAAGGTTGTCTTTTTTTATAATACTCAAAACACCTGGCAGACGAATCCAGGTGCATATTATGAGATTGAGGCAGAAAAGAAGAAGCAGCCCGTGAAACCAATAAGAAGAGTACATATTGGTAATGTCTAGCAGTTCCAAAATTACTGCAGGTTTGCCGCCATACTGCTGGGCATAAAACTGAAGCGATTCGCCTTGTGGAACTACTGTTCCGGCAATAGAAGTTATCGCTATAGCACTGATTACCAACAAGGCAAATTCTATTGAGGAAAACGTTTTAATTAACATGTTGTTTTTATTAAACATAGTGCAGTCACCATTTTATCCTGTTTTTCAAATTCAGTCCTTCATCGCTTCCAATAACTGTTGAATAGTCTGGCCTGTTGCAAGCTGAAGATCAGGTTTAACTGAGGCGACTTTCTCCCAAGTTTTCATTGCAGCACTTTCATCTTCAAGATCATGAAACTGAACAACACCTATATTAAATAGAGCCTGAAGATTATCTGGGTCATGGGTTATTGCTTTTTCAAAGGTATCAATTGACTTCTCAAACTGGCCATCCTTACGATAAACCACTCCCAGGTCTTGATATACTCCTGATTTTTTCTCAACTAAGGGAATTAGCTTTAAATAGGCTTGAATCGAGTTTTTGTAGTCTTGAGCCTTAAAGTATGCATTGGCCAGTTGAGACCAAACCTCTGCATCATTTGGGTTCTCATCAATGCTCTTTTTGAGATGACTGATATGTTCGGCCCAATCTATTTGATTTGAGGCTTGCTCACCTCTTCCAGTTAATTGAGATGTAATTGAAGGCGATTTGTAGACAGTAAAGACTACACCGCCAAGAAAACCTATTAATAACGAAACAGTAACTAGTGTAAGTATCGAGGGTGAGAATCCTATATTCTTCATGTTTTAATTCCATCTTGAAATTATATTTCCCTTTCCATTGTAAACAAACACACACAAGACCCCCAAAGGGGTCAAGTAGTTACTCTACAAGAAAGAGAACGGTATGTTTCCAGAGTTCTATGTTTTTCAATAATTCTAGACATGGCTAAGTTCCCTAAATTTACTTAGGAAAACTGAACGAATGATTTATTGCAAACTTAGGCAGAGAATTATGCAGTACTCGGAAAACGATTGTCAGTAAAAAATGACGAGACAGAACCAGGACGGTTCTATGATGGTATCAAATAATGAGAACTGTAGATTGGATTGACCTATGTAGATTTAGGCTTTTCCTAAACGGTTGTTGGGCAAGAAAAAGAAATGAACGAGATTGTGTCGGTTCCAACAAAACCATAGATGGAGGTTGGAAGTAAGCAATATTGGGGGTAAAAGTTAAATCTGACTGGTAATTCTGTGAAATAGTTGATGCATATTCTTCAAATGTTAGGTCAAGGCAATCATCGCAATCTACAGGTGATGCATCGTTGCTTTGCTCCATTGGCATACCCGAGGAAGCCAGACATGCTAAAGGAACGTAATGGCAATCTTTGAAAAGCATATCAGGAACGGCTATGGCATCTCCGTCATGGATACACCAACTACTTTGAGCAGGTCCCAACATCAATAGCAACAGCACAAAAATAATAAAATGGCTGCTTCGATATCTGAAGATGTTGAGCTGTAACATTTTAAAGTTTTTAACAATAGAGAGGGATAGTATTTTTTCGTAACAGTTCTAATGTGCCACACAGTATCATGCTGGGATGTTCATGTCAATTTATTGCAAATTGGCGGTGCAGCAAATCCAAGCCGATATATACTCATTTTCTGGGGCCAGGTTATATGTTAATATCATTGAATTGGCAGGTCTCAAATTTTTTTTCATTAATTAGAAACATAGATACATAAAGATGAAGGGCGACCTTGTTTGTTTCTGTTTTAAATATACTAAGTCAGACATTGAGGTGGATATTTTGAAAAACAGGAAATCTACCGTTGAAGAACGGATTAAGGCCGAAAAGAAAGCTGGGGTTTGTGAATGTGGCGCTAAAAATCCTTCGGGCAAGTAATGCTTGGGTGACGTTTACCGTGTTTGAACAAAATTTATGAACGAGAAGGTATTAGCCGAGATATCAACATTCCATTGATGTAACAGGTCATTTTTATAAGGAAAACTCCACGCCATAGTCTTGCAGCTTGTCCCCAAAGGTTAGTGCTGGCAGTATCACATTTCTTTCAACCCTCTCCGGTTAAGACTCTTACTGTCAATGACCGATGCTGACAAGTCGGTCTTTCAACGCCATATATTCCCAAAAATATTACTCCATTTCCATGATCATTGGAGGGAGCACCATTATGCTTCCAACACAAAAAAGAAGTGGTGGGGCACTCTGTCAGGTAATATTACCGTATCACTGAGAATAAAGGAAAGAGGAGGAAGGTGCCGTTTACATCACCCTATAAACGGGCTTTAAGATAGACGTTTTAGAGCAAGTTAATGTTCTGCAGACATTACTGCTAAGGTTAAATCATACCTCAAATGGCCTGTCTGCAGCCGTTTTCGGTACTAAAAACTGGTTCAATTTACCTTTATTAGGAGTTGTTTCCGAAATGGCAGGAATTATATTAACTTTCAGGTATTTATAATTAGTTAATATTGCCATTACAAGCCTCTTTATTGGCACTGGTGACGAATGATACTAGAGGATGCGGCGGCCAGCCGTCCGGTAACAAAACAAATCCGCAAAAGCTTCATGCTTCGGAAAATGGATGTACGGTAAAAACAGGCAGAATGTCTCCGACCGTTACTGGTGAATCCAAGGAGGTGAGAATGGTGATGCCGAGATTTTCGCCCCCACGTATTACTCACTGTTGCAGCGGAAGTTGAATGTGGTCCCGGGCACGACCTAAAAAAATCCAAAATAGTGTGAGAATCTCAAGAGGATCGTAACGCTATGAGCAAGAATATCGCTGCCCCGCTGCCCGCTGCTCATCGTCATTTTGGTCGCGGTTTTATACATCTGGCTTGAGGAGCAGGATAACACCAAACTCCGGGCAATCAGGCTCGGCTCCACTATCGTGCTGGTAGCCGTGCTGCTCTTTGTACACTAATATCCTGTAAGCTCAACAAGCCTGATGCAGAGAGTCATATTACTGCTGTCCAGTTTTACAGGAATCTCGTCCTGCTCCTTCCGATATTCTCAGACCATCACCAGTTAACGCACTTCGAGATATGAGTAGGGGTATGACATTTATAGTTGCCGCTGTTTTGGTCGATGCGAAAATATTAAAAGAAGACTGAGAGGACGGCAGCTCATTAAAATATAGCGGCATACTATTTGCACTGTAAGAGTTAAGGTGGCTCAGAAACGCTTAACGACTACTTAGCTTTTCTCATTAATGAGGTTTGCCAATGAATGATACCGATCACACAAATTCTGGAGAGGAAATACAAAAAACTGATCATACCTCGAGGCAGCAGTATGCTGATCCAGTGTGCGGCATGAAAACCGAGGATAAAGGTGAATTCATCCTGCACCGCTACGAGGGCGAGAGATATTTTTTCTGCAGCGAACATTGTCTTGAAAAATTCAAAGAAAACCCAGAATCATATTTTAATGAACATGACGAGACCCAGGACAGTAAACTATCCGAAAAAACTGACTCCAATGGTCAATACACCTGTCCTATGCACCCGGAAGTTATTGAGGATGAACCCGGTTCGTGCCCCAAGTGCGGTATGGCCCTGGAACCGATGACGGTCAGTCTTGAAGAAGAGGATAAAAGTGAATATCTCGACATGCGCACACGGTTCATTGTTGGCGCAGTCTTTACGCTGCCGTTGGTGATTATTGCCATGCGGGATATGTTACCGGGTGGACATTACATCGAAGAGCTTGCTTCAGCGCCAACCCTTGGCTGGATAGAACTTGTTCTGGCAACACCTGTTGTTGGCTGGTGTGGGTGGGTCTTTCTGATGCGAGCAATTAATTCATTGCGTCAACGCAGTCTCAATATGTTCACGCTGATAGGGCTCGGCGTTTCCATGGCCTATGCCTACAGCGTTATCGCCGTGTTCTCTCCGATGATATTTCCTGAGGCTGTGCGAGGCCCTGAAGGAGCCGTCGGCGTCTACTTCGAAGCAGCAGCGGTCATCGTAACCCTCATTCTTTTGGGACAGGTCCTTGAGCTTAGAGCACGCAGTCAGACCGGAGCGGCAATTAAGGCCCTGCTTGGCCTCGCTCCCAAGACGGCTCATAAGATTGACGATGCGGGAAACGAAACAGATATTCCTCTGGAAGATGTTCAGATCGACGATTTATTAAGGGTGCGACCGGGTGAAAAAATACCGGTAGACGGTGTCGTAACTGACGGTTCGAGTTCAGTTGACGAGTCGATGATCTCAGGCGAACCGGTTCCGGTTAAAAAAGGACGTGATGATAAAGTGATCGGCGCCACTGTAAATAGCACCGGCGCGTTGACTATTTGTGCCGAGAAAATCGGCAGCGATACCGTTCTTTCCCAAATTGTGCACATGGTGGCTGAAGCACAGCGCAGCCGCGCCCCGATTCAGAAACTGGCCGATGTCGTGGCCAGCTATTTTGTTCCGGCCGTAATCGGCACATCGGTAATAGCGTTTTTTATATGGCTCTTTATCGGCCCGGAACCGCGCCTGGCCTATGCGCTCATTGTTTCTGTCTCGGTACTTATCATCGCCTGCCCCTGTGCGCTGGGCCTGGCCACACCGATGTCAATCATGGTGGCGACAGGTAAGGGAGCCAGCCTGGGGGTTCTTTTCAAAGATGCTGAAGCGATTGAAACGCTTTGTAAAGTTGACACCCTTGTTGTCGACAAGACCGGTACGCTTACCAAAGGCCGACCGGAGCTGACTGATGTTGTACCGGTAGAAGACATGTCCGAAGACGCACTGCTTCTCCATGCTGCAAGCCTGGAGAAGGTAAGCGAACATCCGTTGGCTGAGGCGATTGTCCGAGGTGCAGAGGAGCGTGATATTACATTAACTGAAGCTACCGGGTTTGAATCGCATACTGGAAAGGGCGTCTCCGGTAATGTTGACGGCGCCACCGTATTGCTTGGCAATCAGAGATTCATGGAAGAATTTGACATCGATATCTCTTCATATCGTGATGAAGCCGATAAAATGCGCGGTGATGGCCGCACCGTTATGCATGTTGCCGTTGACAATAAGCTGGCTGGTTTGCTGGCCGTGTCCGATCCGATAAAAGAAACCACCCCGGACGCAATTTCAAAGCTTCACAGCGAAGGATTGCGGATTGTCATGCTAACCGGGGATAACCGCTCCACTGCCGAAGCGGTCGCTGCCAATCTCAATATCGATGAGGTGGTTCCGGAAGTTCTACCAGAGCAAAAAGCAGCAAAAGTAAAAGAATTTCAGGAGAATGGCAGTGTCGTGGCGATGGCGGGAGACGGCATTAATGATGCCCCAGCCTTGGCTCAGGCTGATGTCGGTATTGCCATGGGAACCGGCACGGATGTGGCCATGGAATCGGCTGGAGTCACGCTGGTGAAAGGCGATCTCAACGGGATTGTTCGCGCCAAAAAACTCTCCAATGCAACCATGACCAATATCAAGCAGAACCTGTTTTTTGCCTTTATTTACAACGGTCTGGGTATACCGGTGGCAGCCGGAGTTCTGTATCCATTGTGGGGAATATTGCTGTCGCCAATTATAGGTGCAGCTGCCATGAGCCTGTCGTCTGTTTCTGTTATTGGTAATGCTCTGAGACTGCATCGGAAGGAAATCAACTAAAACAATCCACGGCATTGATATGAAAAACAAAGTCAAAAGAAAGCATCTGATATTTCTCGTTTTGACAGTTTCTTTGCTGGTCCTATCAGGTTGTTCCCACCAAAAGATGGATCAGTCGTATCAAGGAGGGAATCATATGATGGGGTACGGTGGTTTTGGAGGGATGTTTATGTGGTTCATCTGGCTGCTCATAGGAGGAGCGATTATCTATTGGATTTTTTCGCGGATAAATAACGCAAATAACAAAGATGATCCTGCGCCGCAGAACTATCTTGATATTCTTAAGAACCGGTATGCCAGCGGAGAAATAAACAAAGAGGAATTTGACCGACTAAAAAAAGAGCTTGAAGACTAGGCAGTGTAAAACCCTAGCAACGGGTTCTGGGAGAACCGATATGAGTGATAAACAAAACTATATTATGAAAATCGAAGAACAGCTGGAATCATGGAGGCGGAATATATAAATTCAATATAATTACCGAGGAGATCGGTGAAGAGGAGCCTGATCATCAAATCAAATATTATCAGGTTATCGAGGATATCGTTGCGAAAGAAAAGAACGTTGCTAAAAAGCTTTCTGAATTAATAGAGAGTGGCGAAAAAGATTGGCAGCGGCTGAAATCTGAAATTGAAACACTCAGGGACCGCATCGACCATGCCATAGATTCAGCCCAGGCTGTTGTTAATTAACCAAGATTGACCGTGGAATGATAAATATTTCCTCCCGGTTTTACTCAGTGATCCGAGTATTGTATTGGTAGCGCTATGGTTATTAAATCATGAGAGGGAGAACCAGGTGTAATAAAAAGATAAGGGTAATAAAAGTAGTTACTTATCACCTGAAAAAATGCTCAATTTCTGTCTTTTTGGGGCTGTGATCAAATTGAAACTGAATAGAAAAAAGTTAAGGAGCCAAGGTTTGGGGACACTTTAGCTGTAGTGATTCAGACCTGATCTGACAGTTGCCGGTTTTTCAGCTGCAATAGCCTGATCCTCTTCCTTGTTTAAAAATCAACCTTCCAGGTCACACATGCCGATAAACGCTAGCATCGCCGCGGCCACAACCGAATATCCCGTGCATATCGAAATTGTACCTTAGGGTGTTAGTTGGCCCAGAGATAAAGCCAAAATCGCTTGAAAAACTGCAGGTTGGTATTAGTTTATTGAGCATTAGTGACTAGTTGAAAGGTAGTAGCGGATACGTTAGGTGCCTACAAAGCGGTTTCGTATTACCTTACTAACTCTTGTCTCAAGGACTGTCTTCTTTGACAACCGTGAGATGAAATGTGCCAGGTGTCGGTGGCGACAGCGATGTACCGCTGTGTTCATTTATCCGACCGTAAACATCACTTCCAGTGGCTATGGTCTAACGGATGACAATTAAATCTACCTAATATAAATACCGATGGGCGAGAACAATTCCTCAAACTACAAAAAAATAGCCTGAAGCTTTGGGGTGCGGTCTCTATGGGCACGGGCGTGATGATTGGCGCCGGCATTTTTGCGCTGACCGGGCAAATCGCCGAGCTGGCTGGTACATGGTTTCCATTGGCTTTTCTCATCGCTGCGATCATTGCAAGCTTCAGCGCCTATTCCTACG
This sequence comes from Desulfogranum marinum, assembly GCF_963675105.2. Taxonomy (NCBI): domain Bacteria; kingdom Pseudomonadati; phylum Thermodesulfobacteriota; class Desulfobulbia; order Desulfobulbales; family Desulfobulbaceae; genus Desulfogranum; species Desulfogranum marinum. The sequence continues at coordinate 239,465 of NZ_CAXXRO010000003.1, read as the reverse complement.
TAAAGATGGCACAGACCTATCCGTCGGCGGGCGGTATTGCCATGTTTCTCAAAAAAGCCTACGGCAAGAGCCTGATGACAGGCGCCTGCGCTCTGCTCATGTATTTTTCAATGATCATCAACGAGAGCTTGGTGGCTCGCACCTTCGGCACCTATACCTTGCAGTTGTTTAACGCCGAGCAAGCCGACTGGCTTGTGCCAGCGCTCGGGGTTGGCCTGCTCGTTTTCGCCTTCGGCATCAATCTGCTGAAGAATAAATACATCCAGTCTTTTTCTTTTTTCACCGCTTTCTTGAAGATCGCCGGGCTCGTTGTGCTTGCGGCTGGCGGTCTGTGGGCTTCAGGTCTGGAGTTTGAGAGCGTGAGTGCCACACCCCAGCAGACCGGTGTCGCCGGTTTCCTTGGGGCGGTGGCCTTGGGCATCCTCGGTTACAAAGGTTTCACCACCATCACTAACAGCGGCGACGAGCTGAAGGAGCCGGAGAAGAACGTCGGTCGCGCGATTATCATTTCGATTTTCACCTGCACCGTCCTTTATGTACTTATAGCTCTGGCCGTGGGGGCCAACCTATCGATCGAGGAGATTGTCAAGGCAAAAGACTATTCGCTGGCCGAGGCCTCGCGCCCGGCCTTTGGGCAATACGGACTCTGGTTCACGGTCGGCTTCGCCATCATAGCCACGGTCTCAGGCGTAATCGCCAGTGTCTTCGCCGTCTCGCGGATGCTGACCATGCTCACCACCATGCAGCTCGTGCCGCACCGTCACTTCAAGTTGCCCGGTGGGTTACAGATACACACGCTGATCTACACGGTCGCCATCGCCATCGTGCTGACAATTTTTTTCGACCTTAGCCGCATCGCTTCGCTCGGTGCGATTTTCTACATCATCATGGACATCGGTATCCACTGGGGTGTGTTCAGGCATCTCCGCAAAGACGTCGGCGCCAAAGCGTCCATTCTCATCACTGCTATCGTGCTCGACGTGATTGTGCTCGGTGCCTTTATATGGGTCAAGATACAATCTGACATGACCGTCATCTGGGCATCGATCATCGGCTTGATTCTGGTTTTTGCAGGCGAAAAGTTCTTTCTTAAAGTGCACGAACCCGACGAGGAAGATCCCAACTATAATGATCCTCAAGAGGCTCAATCATGATCTCGATTTTTCTGAACTGCAGCAAACCACACTTTCACCTGTTCCCGCTGGGGGCTATCCTCCCGTGGATGTTGTTTGGGAAGGGTAATTTTTCAAGATTTCATCTTAATCAATTCTTCCACTGGACCCACAAACAACGCGGCCAGTTAACGCCACGCAAACCATAATATTCGGAAAAGACATGAGCCACGGCCACAGTAATGGCATAGGAAATTACAATCGTTCCTTTGCTATTGGCGTTATACTTAATATCTTTTTTGTTGCTGTTGAAGCCAGCTATGGGATATTAGCTGACTCACTTGCACTGATAGCAGACGCAGGACACAATTTAAGTGATGTGGCCAGTTTGTTGCTTGCTTGGGGGGCAAGCGTGCTCGCCACAAAACCTGCAACAGAGAAACGGACGTATGGCTTCCGAAAGGCTACAGTAATGGCCTCTCTAGCTAGTGCGATACTTTTACTTATTGCGCTCGGAGGCATTGCCTGGGAAGCTATCGGGCGTTTTTTCGGCCCGAAGCCTGTTGAAGGTATGACGGTTATTGTGGTTGCTGCGATTGGAGTCGTCATCAACACCTTAACTGCATTACTTTTTGTCAAGGGACAAAAACATGACTTAAACATAAGAGGTGCCTTTCTTCATATGGCTGCTGACGCAGGGGTGTCGCTCGGTGTCGTTGTCGCTGGCATATTCATCATAGTCAAGGGGTGGCTGTGGATCGACCCTGTGGTGAGCCTTATGATCGTCGCTGTTATCCTTGTCGGCACATGGGGATTGCTTCGCGATTCCATAAACTATGCTATGGATGCGGTACCCGACAACATCGATGTCCCCGCAATAAGAAACTATTTGATGAGCTTTGATTATGTAAATCGCATTCACGATCTACATGTCTGGTCGTTGAGTACCACCGAAATTGCACTGACTGTTCATATAGTGGTCAATGACAAATCACTGGATAACAATTTCCTGCGGAACCTCCAGCAACATCTGCACGATCATTTCGGAATAGAGCATTCGACAATCCAGGTTGAGACATCCATGGGTGAAAATAACTGTATGCTGGATAGTAACAAATGCCAGCAGGAAGAGCTGACACGCCGTTCCAATTGAATACAAAAGACCGCGGTGACCTAATTCAGCGTTGGCCGACAAGGACGCTGCGATGCAATTAAGTGATGTCTCTAAAAAATACAATGGTGCTGCACGGTACTATGATCGACTGACCGACATCGTGTTTGGACGCATCCTTGGGCTTGAGCAGTATCGTCACCACGCGATCGACTTTCTCGGTAATCTTGAGGGGGCCACCGTGCTTGATGTCGGATGTGGTACTGGTCGCAACTTTCCATTGCTTGTTGAGCGAGTCGGCGAGCACGGCAATATTATTGGGGTCGACTGCGGTGGCTATTTCCACTATATTGTATCTTTCTTCGGTGTGCCGGTATCAATTCTGTTGAAGACTTAAATAACACTAAACTCGAAGCCAAATGGGCTCGTGGAAAAGACGTGTTGCAGGCACGTCTTGGTAGCTTTAATGAAGAGCACTCTTTGAATGGAGCTGGTTTGATCATCACAGCTGAAAAGCCATACGAAAACTAAATTCAGGGATTTTGATTCCACCATAAAGCGGCGAAACCGGCTAAACAGTTGGCTTACCTCGTCTCGGCAGCATTGGCAGGAAGAAATACAATTTCATGCCGCGGGACTCGGCCGAGCCCATAGATCGTCACCGAAAATTAGACTCGTGTAAGCTAAAAAAAACAAGAGATATCCAACAATTAATCACGGCAGCCAACTCATCAAGTCCGAAGCTGACGTCGCTGCAAGACTCCGTTAATACTGTCGAGCTTTATCCCGGATTTGCTGCTGGAGGTTGAAGATCTCTTTTTCTAAAGAGGCTATTTCCTCTCTGCCTGTCCCGCAATTCTCAGGTATGTGAGATCAAAAGCCAAGATAAATGGCCCGCACGTGGTTAACACGTTTATCAACACTAGTGGCAATAGCTTATAGTTATTCCATATCGGACCAGCGGGGGCATTTGAACGAAAACCTACGGTTTTGGAACTAAATGCCCCCGCTAGTCCTACCTATAAATAGTAGCTTATGCTTACCGTTAGTAAATAATTGTTTCTTACTCCTTACTCACACTCCATTTATAATCAAGCCTATGTACCATCCAAAAACACTACACCAGCGAACCGTGGTGTTTATTATACTACCGATTTTCCTCTTTCTGACTCTGACGGGTGTCTTTGGCTTTATAGCTGTCCGTAATGTTCTGATTGACCAGTGGGGAGAAACGGCGCTAGCTCAGTTGGAAAAAGCCGCCCATAACATTGACATGCAGCTTAACCGTCCGAAACAATTACTTTCTTTTCTCGACGGCATGTCAAAAAGAGATTTTGATACCGGCATCCATGAAATTATTGTTGATCGATTGCAACAAATTCAGGGAGTAACTGATATCAATGCCGAATGGCCCAGTGAAATGGGAAGCCAGGGACTCAAAATGAGACGGCATATATTACACCGGTTAGGAAATGAAAATTATACAGGTAAAGTACTGGGAGTTACCCCGCCTTTCTATGAAGTATCGTTTGAGCAAAATATCGTCCTGTTGAGCACCAGTCTTATCAATATGGAGGATGAAGTAATCGGTAATATAGAGCTATCTATGGATTTTGAACAACTCATAGCGCAAACAATTCAATCCAAATGGTGGAATATCTATAAAGCGTATATTGTTGATCAGGATGGCCACATTCTGGCTCAAACAATTAATAACAAAGAATATCCCGATCAACACTCCACCAAACGGTTTGGCCAGTTTAACGCTCTTGAAAAAAAGACATTAGCTGCGTTATCAACGGATGAGTCTGGAATTATTTTCGGTAAAGGGATTCCCCCGAAACAGATCAGCGGATTTTACCGACTCAATGAAGCCCCCTGGACGATGGTCATTATCACTTCAGGTGAGAAGGTGCTGCAGCCGCTGATAAAATTCAGATCTGCATACATTGTTACAGTTCTGTTCTGTATAGCTATTTTGCTCTGGTTTATTCGTTCCAGCTTTAAACAAACCACACAATCCATCAAGCAGGTTTCAACAGCAGCTGACGAGCTGGCAAACGGAAACTTCAGCAAACCATTTAAGGTGACCACAAAAGATGAAGTCGGTGATTTGCTCCATAGTTTTAATCGCATGACCTCTCAGCTCCAACGAGGCATGCAGCTTCAAAAATCCATGGAAATTGCACAAGAAGTACAAATGACGCTTTTACCACAAAACGACTACTCGGACAAAGGAATAACTGCCAGCGGTATAAGTCTATACTGTGACGAAACCGGAGGAGATTACTTCGATTTTATCGAATCAGAAACACATCCTGGAAAACTTCATGTAGCTGTCGGTGATGTTGTTGGCCACGGAATTGGTGCGGCGCTACTCATGGCAACTCTCAGGGCCCTTTTACGTGTTCGGGTACAGAAGCCAGGCTCCGCAGCAGAACGTATTAACGATGTTAATCGATATCTCTGCTGGGACACATTGCAATACGGTAATTTTTCATCACTGTTTTACCTCGAAATTGAGCCAGGCCTTAACACTGTTCAATGGGTTCGGGCCGGACATGAGCCAGCACTGCTCTTTACACCTGCAAACGGTACCTTTACTGAACTGCAAGGAGCAGGATTAGTGCTCGGCCTTGATGCAGACATCCAATACAATGGTAACGCGTTACAATTGACGCACCAACGGCATCTCCTCATTGTTGGGAGTGATGGAGTGTGGGAACAGGAAAATGAACAGCAGGAACAATTTGGCAAAGAAAGGGTAAAAGAGATTATCCGAAATTACCATCAGTCCCAACCTGCTCAAATAATAAAGCAAATAACAGATAAGGTTACGTTGTTCCGAGGAAAGGCTGAACAGGCGGATGATATTACACTGGTGATTATTGCATTTGAGTCAGACTCTTTGGGCAATAATCTCTCATCGCCCTCAACGATGTCAACCAACAGAAGCGGCAAAACGTGAAAGCTAAAACCCAACCAACAAACACGTCGGTAACTCAAAAAAGCTTGTTTTTCTGGGCGTTTCATAACAATCTAAAGTGGCAGCTGTTGTTACTCTTGTTGATAGCGATAATGGTGTTTGCGAGAGTCGTACCCTTGGAGATGCAAAAAAGAATCATCAACGAGGCAATAGTTCTCAAAAAAATTGACCAACTCTTACTTTATTGCACTATTTACCTTCTTGCTGTCACGGTTACTGGTGCAAGTAAACTGTGTGTCAATTTTCTTCAGGCGAGAATCGGTGAACAGGCCATGTTCTCGATGAGGAAAGAGCTCTATAGCCATATTATCTCCCTACCTCTTCTTTTTTTTCGTAACACCCAACCAGGTGTAGTAGTAGCCTCCCTTATGACCGAACTAGCATCGGCCGGCACCTTTGCCGGAATGGCACTGGCGGTTCCTGTTTCCAATATCTTGACGTTACTCGCCTTTGCCGGTTATTTGCTCTGGCTGCACCCGCAACTTGCTCTTTCCATTTTCGCTATTTATCCAATAGTGGTCATTTTAGTCCCTTACCTACAGAAAAAAGCCAACCGACTCAATAAAAAAAGAGTGGATCAATCCCGGCTGGTTGCAAGTCAAATCACAGAATCGATTACAGGCATACATGAAATCAATGTTCATGGTGCTTCTTCCGTTGAAAAACAAAAATTTAACGAACTCATTGAACGTCTCCGATCCATACGGCTTAAGTGGTCTTTATTTCGTTTTAGTATCAAATCGGTAAACAACTATTTTGTCAATCTTGGGCCCTTTATCGTTTTCATCTTTGGGGGCTATCTGGTCATGAACGGGCAGCTTGCACTTGGCTCAATGGTTGCGTTTCTTTCTGCTCAAGAAAAACTCTATGACCCCTGGAAAGAGCTGATTGAATTTTATCAAGTATATCAGGATGCCTCTGTACGATATCAACGAACCATGAGATCCTTTGATGTTCCTCCTGTGCCTCTACTTACTGGAGACGAAAAGGACTCTATTTCCATTTATGGAGCTTTGGAGTTGTCCAATGTGGGATACACCATTGCAGAAGGAAAAGCACTTTTGCAACAGGTGAGCTTCTCCTTACAACCAGGACAGCATCTCGCGTTGGTAGGTTTTTCCGGTAGTGGTAAGTCAACACTCGTACAATGCATTGCCAAAATGTTTGATTATACCAGCGGTTCCATACAGCTTGACGGGATCGAGATAAAGAATATGCAAAAAGATGAGCTTATTGAACACATGGGATATATTTCTCAAAATCCGTTTATTTTTTCAGGTAGCGTCATCGACAATCTTCTCTATGCACATCGTTCCGCTCACATTCATAACAGCGTTGATAGAGAAACATATAAAACACCTTCCCTTGACAATCTCATTCTGAGCCTACAACATACTGGTTTTTTTGTTGATGTCATTCGATTCGGCCTTGAGACAGTATATGAACATTCACCCACCGCTGTTACCTCAAAGATTATTACCATTCGGAAAAATTTTCAAAATACTGTTGGCTCAACTCTTGAATGTTACATTGAATTCTACGACTACAATGCATATCTACACTATTCAAATATCCTGGAAAATTTAACATTTTCCGTATCGCGGAATCCTGAAGATACCATTAACGCTCTTTTCACCCACACGTTCTTTATAGATTTCCTTAGCAAACACAACCTCATCACCCCTTTACTGACCTTGGGGACACAAATAGCAAAGCAATCTGTCGAGTATTACCTGGCACCTGGGAATAAAGAAAAAGCCATCCAGGCTACGCCGTTAGCTATTAGTAATGCATCGGAATATGCGTCACTTTTCAGTCGACTGGATACAACTCCGAACTATGACCTTTCTCATGAGGAGCAGTGCCTTCTCCTCAAGCCGGCATTGTTGTATAAAGCTGGCATTCAATCTATTTTTTCAATGCCACCTGGCCTTACAACAAGTATCCTCGCTGCCAGGTCGCATTGGACGCAGTTAAGCGATAAAGAATGTACCAGTTTACTTACTCCCCTGAAAAACAATGAACCTCTTAAAGGGCAATCAGTTTTTAATAACATTCTTTTTGGCAAGATGAAGACCGACGAATCGTTACCCAACGAAAAGGTGAACCGGACAATCATCCGTTTACTGATAGAAGAAGATTGCCTGGAAGATGTTGCCGAAGCTGGCATGCAGTATAATGTTGGCAATATGGGTGACAATTTATCCGGTGGACAAAGACAAAAACTTGCCATTGCCAGAGTTCTGTTGAAAGAACCAAAAGTAATCCTCATGGATGAGGCAACCTCCGCTCTGGACAACACATCACAGGCAAGGATCCAACGGCTTATGGAGAGGTGGAAAGGGGAACGAACGGTTATTGCAGTTGTACATCGACTGGATACTATCAAGCATTTTGATGCTGTCGGTGTAATGAAATCAGGTAAGATAGCAGAATACGGTACGTATGAAGAATTGATGCGTTGTAAGGGTGGGCTATACGAACTTGTCACCGGGAAAAAGGCACAATAATAACTGTAAACCCTCTTACGACAAGAGTGTCTGTTCAAAAACGAGGCGTTTGGGTTGGAATCGGTAAAAAACCGTTTCGGGAGAGGTCCGAGAAAAAGCAGTGGATGATATCATTAACAACATGAAAGCACACTTCCTTTTGGATTCATCGGACAAAACTTTCGAGGCATTTCGTATGCAATGCGAAAACTTGGCTGAAACCTGGAATATTTCTCACAGAACAATTTCAGAAATAATCCTGATAATCGAAGAGCTTTATACCAATTATTTCAAATATGCTTCAACAGGTACCACCAATTCAATTGAGGTGTCCCTTGAACGAACAGGCACTGAGCTTCTGATAGTATATAAAGACTCGGGCTCTGCTTTTAACCCTCTTCAAGTATCGCCTCCCGACATACACCTACCTTTTGAAGAGCGACAGGCAGGAGGACTCGGTGTCCACTTGGTACGACATTTTACAGATAGCTATACTTACATAAGAAAAGATCGGAAAAATATACTCAAGTTGACAAAAATTATAAAATAATCACTTAAAAAAAACTCTATGCAAATCACGACATCCGACAATAGCGGCTATATCACTATCGATATAATTGGTCGCCTTGACTCAGGGACAGCTGAAGATGCCGAAAATTGGATATCATCTTTTTCCATACAGCCTGAAAAAACAATTATCATAAATTTTGCTGAACTTGATTATATTTCAAGTGCAGGGCTCAGAGTTATTTTTAACTTTTCACGCAATCTTAAAAAAAGTGGCAATACATTCGCCATATGTAATGCTCAAGACCACGTTCGTGAAATATTTGAGATATCAGGGTTTGATTCCTTCATCCCAATGTTCAATACGTCTGAAGAATTCCTAGCATAGTCAATTCAGACGTTTTTTTTTGCAATCAATGAGTTAGAAGGTTGCGCAACCTTACTCCTCCTAATCAGCATTGGTAGTTTTGAGTTTCATTTTCAGAGCGATTTCAGCAAGGCCACAGTAAAAAATGGGAACCACAAAGATGGTAAGAATGGCAAGCATCATACCTCCGAATGTCGGTATTGCCATGGGCACCATCACATCCGATCCTCTACCAGTAGAGGTGAGTACTGGTAATAACGCCAGGACAGTCGTGGCACTGGTCATCATGGCCGGGCGAACACGTCTTTCAGCTGCTTCCACTGTCGCATCCCTAATTGCTTTAATAGTTGTGGGAGCCTTTTCTTTAAAGACCTGTTGCAGGTAGGTGCAGACAATGACACCGTTATCCGTAGCAATGCCAAAAAGGGCAAGAAAGCCTACCCAGACTGCAACACTCAAATTTATGGTTCCCATCTGGAATAAAGCACGTAGGTTATGCCCAAGGATCTCAAAATTAAGAAACCATGGCTGCCCGTAAAGCCAGATCATAATGAAGCCGCCAGACCAGGCAAAGAGGATCCCGGAGAAAACCAGCATGGTGGTCGAGTTCTTTTTAAATTGAAAATAGAGAATGAGCCAAATAGCAAACAAAGCAATAGGCAACACAACCCTGAGCTTCTTCTCAGCACGCACCTGGTTTTCATAACTGCCGGTAAAAGTATAGTTGACTCCCGCTGGAATGGAAAGCTCACCAGCGCGTATTTTATCCTGTAGAAAACTCTGCGCCTGCTCCACCACTTCCACTTCGGCATAGCCTTCTTGCTTATCAAAAATGACATAGCCGACCAGAAACGTATCTTCGCTTTTAATGACCTGCGGGCCCCGAACATAGTTGATAGAAGCCAACTCGCGCAGCGGTATCTGCGTTCCATCAGGAGCAGCTACCAGAATGGTGAAGATAGATTCAATACTATCTCTCAATTCTCTCATATAGCGCACACGAATTGAGTAGCGTTCACGTCCCTCTACTGTTTGGGTGATGGGTTTGCCGCCTATGGCGACTTCAATCACATCCTGAACCATCTTTACCTTTATTCCGTAACGAGCTATTGCCTCCCTATCTATATCCACCTCAAGGTAAGGTTTGCCGACAATGCGGTCTGCCAGGACAGCGTCAGCCTTGATAGAAGGAACTTGCTTCAAAAGGCCTTCAATTTTCAGTGCTGTCTTTTCGATTGTTTCTAGGTCCGGCCCATAGACTTTCAATCCCATGGGAGCGCGCATACCGCTTTGTAGCATCACTATCCGAGCTGCAATTGGCTGCAATTTAGGTGCTGATGTAGTTCCAGGGATCGAGGCCGCATCAACTATCAAATCCCAGATGTCGTCAGGGCTTTTAATCTCATCACGCCATTGCCGAAAAGGACGGCCATCTTTATCCAGCATCAAGTTGTCGTTATCATCACGGAGAAAAACACCTTTCTTCTCATCATAAGCAAATGTCAGAATACGGCCATCATCGTCAGTCTTAAACTCCGAGGCATAGGTGATAATTGTCTCTATCATTGAAATAGGGGCAGGATCGAGTGGACTTTCCACACGCCCGATTTTACCTACCGCGAGCTCAACCTCTGGGATCGCATTAATGGCCATGTCCTGCTTACGTAACACATCCATTGCCTCACCGATTGAGGCATGGGGCATGGTGGTTGGCATCAGGAGGTATGATCCTTCATCCAGTGCAGGCATGAACTCTTTGCCCAGGCCAGGGACGTTATGGGCCAAAGATACATAAGGACGAGAGTTCTTCACCATTTCCGGCATCCACCCTAACACCCTGTCTGTGCCAAGCCACACCATGAACCCAAAGAGTACGATAATACTGCTGAAGAGGAGGAAGGCTGTCTTGAAGCGTAAAATGGCAACCAGCATCTTTGCATAAAAATGGATGAAGAAATAAATAAATGTCAGTAACCCACCCACAGTAAGGAGTACGAAAATCATATTGTGGGATTGCTGTTCTGGTTCAAGTGGTTTCCAGTCAACGGCCAGCCATATGGCGACCAGCACTGCCACAATGATATTAAAAAGAAACAAAATGATTCGGCGTACCCTGGGAGGGAGCTGTTTATCAGCCAGATGGAAAGCAGCGGTAATGATCATCAGTGCGCCAAGCCACCAAGGAAACCATGAAAGAAAAAGTATCCCGACGAGGCCAGACAGGGCCATGGTTCCCCAAAGACCTATTTTTGACCATCCCGCCTTGTGTGTACCTGCAATAAGCCAGTGAGCGAGTGGTGGGAGGATGGTTAGGGCAACGACAATCGAACCGATAAGAGCAAAAGTCTTTGTATACGCCAACGGACGGAATAATTTCCCTTCTGCAGCTTCCATGGTGAAGACCGGTAAAAAACTGATAACCGTCGTAAGTACGGCGGTAACAACAGCACTGGCAACTTCCGTACAGGCTCGGTATACCACCTCCAGCCTATCTTCTTTAGGATCAGCATCGTCGAGATGTTTGAGGATGTTTTCGGTAAGCACTACTCCCATATCCACGATGGTACCAATGGCAATAGCTATCCCTGACAAGGCTACAACATTGGCATCGACCTTAAAAAGTCGCATACCGATAAAGGCAAAGAGCACTGCAAGGGGAAGAACGCCGGAAATTAACGCAGCGCTCCGTAAATGGAGAACCATCACAACTACAACGATGATCGTCACTAAAATTTGCTGGCGAACGGCATCCTCCAGGGTGCCCAAAGTTTCGTAGATCAGACCAGTACGATCGTAAAAGGGTACAATCTTAACCTGGCTGACAGTGCCGTCTTCCAGTGTTTTTTTAGGCAAGCCAGGCGATATTTTTTCAATTTTCTCTTTCAATCGCTTGATAACCGCAAGCGGATTTTCGCCATAGCGAGTGATGACAACCCCACCGACAGCCTCTGCGCCAGCTTTATCAAGAGCTCCCCGTCGCAGGGCCGGCCCATATGCAACCTGGGCAACCTGATCAAGGGTTACCGGAATGTTGTTGCGCTGGGTGATAACAGTCTGTCGTAGGTCATCAAGGTTTTCAATGAATCCTAGACCGCGGATAACATACTCGACACGATTGACCTCAATCGTACGGGCACCGACATCAAGGTTGCTCGCCCGTACAGCATCAAACACCTCGTGCAAGGCAATATTATAAGTTCGCAGGGCATCAGGATCGACATCGACCTGGTATTCTTTTACAAACCCGCCAATGGATGCCACTTCTGCCACCCCATCGACACCTTGCAAACCATAACGAACATACCAGTCCTGGGTACTTCGCAATTCTTCCAGGTCCCACCCACCGCTTGGGTTACCACTGCTATCCATGCCTTCTAAGGTATACCAAAAAACCTGGCCAAGAGCGGTGGCGTCCGGCCCCAATTGTGGCGTAACCCCCTGGGGTAAGGTCCCGGATGGCAAACTGTTAAGTTTTTCCAGAATTCGACTGCGTGTCCAGTAGAACTCAACGTCTTCTTTAAAAATGATATAGATGGAAGAAAAGCCAAACATCGAGTAGCTGCGAATGGTTTTTACCTGTGGGAGACCAAGTAACGCTGTTGTTAGTGGATAGGTTATTTGGTCTTCAATATCTTGGGGCGAGCGGCCCATCCACTTGGTAAACACTATTTGCTGATTTTCACCGATATCCGGGATTGCGTCGACCGGTACCGGATCCCGTGGAAATGTTTCAAATTCCCAATCAAACGGAGCGACCATCACTCCCCATAGAATCAGGACAACAGTAAAAAGGACCACAACAAGCTTGTTTTCCAGACAAAAACGGATGAGCTTGTTTATCGGATTGGATGATTGCTCAGTGATCATGCTCGTCGTTTCCATTTTTGGTTGGAATCAGCCTTTCTTTAACGTCACCGCAACTCAACATAACAGCTCCAAAATAGGGATTTTGGAGTGGTTCCGACATCTGTAGCCAGTCCGCCCCGCGATCGCCAAATGCCATTGGGCAATGCATGATCAGTAATTCGTTGGTGAAAGATGCAGGGCTTGCTTTGACGGCCGCAATCATTGCATTGGAAAGCGTTTCAAAATGGGGCCGCCGTACGTCGTCCAATGATTCCGCAGCAAGCATGGTGTGGAGCAACTCAGCGAGCTTTCCTGAATGACCGGTAAGCTCCATCATTGTTTTGAGGCTTGCCTTGGCAGCATCCAGGTTATCTGCAGCCAGGGCCGCCTGGAGTGCAAGATAGGGTGTCATCAGCTGGGTGACAAGGTTACCGGCAACTTCAAGCATTGCAGTTCCCTCATGCTGGATGTTATCTGTTACTGCTGTGCCGCTTGCATCGCCATGATCATGTCCAGGTACAGCCCCTCCCCCTTGTGGGTTCATCATACTTGGTTTGGCCTGAATCTGGAGAGCACTGTCAATCTTGAAGGCACCATTGCTCACTACCCGTTCACCTTCGACCAAACCACTTTTGACGATAAAAGAGCTACCTGCCCGTGCTCCCAGCACAACTTCCCGTCCTTCGTACGTGGGCCGCTCGGCATCTTTTTGGGCCACATACACAACGGCCCGTTTTCCGGTACGCAAGACCGCAGAATCAGGGATAACTAATGGCTTGGAAACGTCTACATTTCCCACATAGCCAAGCTCTTCAGCCGGGACAAGATCCATACCACAGACATCACACTTCCCTGGCCCATCCTTAATAACTTCCGGATGCATGGGACTGATCCATTTACCCGCAAATTCAGGTGCGTAAACCTGCCCCTCTTCTGCCATCTTAACGGCAACATTTCCACGGGCAAACATACCCGGCTTGAGTCGTCCATTGATGTTAGGGACATTAACCCGGATGGAAACAGTACGTGTTTTACTGTCTACCTCTGGTTCTATAAACGCAATCAGACCATGAAATTGTTCACCAGGAAAAGCCTCCACCGAAAATGTCACCGCCTGTCCATAGCGGAGCCAGGTGATATCTGATTCGTAGGCATCCAGGTAGAGCCACAGTTCGGTGAAATCGACAATACGGAAAAAAGGACTCCCTACTTTAACGTAATCCCCTTCTTTGACATTCTTAGATACAACGACCCCGCCTATTGGCGCACGTAACACAAAGTGATCACGGGGCTTTCCTTTTTTGATGATACTGTCAATTTGATACGGTAAAAGGCCCCAAAGGCGAAGCTTTCCACGAGCAGCTCGCGTTATTGAGCTTTTGGGATCCCGTTTATAGGAAGTCAGCAGTTCCCGCTGAGCAGTAAGGAGTTCAGGGCTGTAGACCTTGGCCAGATGTTCGCCTGTTTGTACTTTAATGCCGGTAAAATTGACATACAACTCATCAATCCGAGCAGGAAACCTGGCCGTAATAGATTTCACTTGGGTTTCGTCATAGGCTAATTTGCCCACCAATCGAACCTGCATCTCTGGGAACTCGCGTAGCACTGGCGTAGTCTGGATATCTGCAAGCGCTCGAGAACTCTCGCTCATGCTCATGGTTCGGGGAGAGTCATCATTGCCGCTATCCTGTTCAAGTGGAATCAATTCCATGCCGCAAATAGGACAGTTCCCAGGCTCTGGCTGCTGTATCTGCGGGTGCATAGAGCAGGTCCAGATGACGGGCTCCTGCGTTTCAGTCTCTCCGTTTGAAGCCAGCTGGATGTAGGCCTCGTTTTCGGACTCAGGTGTTGAAGGAAGAAAGTAGCGACCTAGGCCAAGACCAGCAAAAAACAGAGCACTACACAGTACAATTATAGCTGTTTTATTCATCTTGTTTCTCCGCACTCGCGAGCCCCTGTATTGGCTGGTTGGCAAGAGTCTGGATAATAACCCGCTGTTTCCATGCATCGGTAGCCGCCCGCCAGGAGAGCAGCTGTAAATCTAGCAGCGAGCGTTCACTGTCAATAACTTCCAGGATGCCGGTTCGACCGCTTTCATAACTGGTCCGACTGTTTTCAACTGCCTGTTCAGCCAACCCCAATAGCTCGTTCCCGTAGAGCTCTAATCGACGGTTAGCATCATCTAAAAGAGCGAGGCTGGCACGCATTTCCGCTTCTAACGCATTTGCACGGTTTGTATATGCATGTATAACTGCCCGCTTACCGGCTATAGCCTCGGCCCGAGTAGCTTCATTTTTTTCAAACCAAAGGGGGATATTCATGGAGGCCGTTATTCCCCAAGGGTCATTACCCGCATCTGGTGTGTTGGGATTGACTTCTGGATCACCAATTTGGATGTAAGTTACACCAAAGGTGAAGTCAGGGTAGCTCGCTAATCTGGCTATCTCCTGGCGCGCTTCTGCGCTATGGATTTTACGCTTAATCATTTGCAGCTCAGGGTTGTTAAGTGCAATGGCGTCTAGCAATGGCTTTGCTTCAAGCGCAGCAACCGCTGGAAAATCCAGCTGGGGTAACGGCAATACCGCACCACCCGTTACCGCAAGCAACTCGCTTAACTGAGCTGATTGTGCAATCCTTTTTTGCTTCAACGATGCCAGTTTGTCGGCTATCTTGCCCACTTCAACCTTAAGCCGTAGCAGGGCATTGATATCTTCACCTCCCCTGACTTTCTCCTCTATAATAGGCTCCAACTCTGCTAACCAGTGTAGGTTCTCATTGGTTAAGGTGATAGCTTTCCCGGTAAATCCGTAATCGAAATAGCGTGTTGCCACCTTTCGCGCCAAAAGTAACTGCCTGCTCTGATAAGCATACCAGAGAGCTTCTGCCTCAGCAGAAGCGACATTCTCTCTACTGCTTAACTTCCCAAACCAGGGTAAACGCTGGCTCAGCATAAAGATGTTTTCCTGAGGGCCGGTTCGCGTTTGGACGGACTCAACAAAATGGGTAACTTGCAGCATTGGATCCGGCAATGACGATACCTGCGGAGCACGCTGCAAAGCCGCCTCGTATCGTGCTTGAAATGCCTTTAAATCAGGATTTGTTGTTTGAGCCTGGTGGAGATATTCTTCTAGCGTAGTTGCTTTAAAAACAATTTCCTTGGCCTGTACATTGCTCCACGTGATCAAGGAAAGTAATGCGCAACAAAGGGCTCTCGTTACAACACGTTTACCGTTCAGTGTACTCATAGAAGCCTCAAAGATGTTTTCTGTGACCATTACCAACGAACGTCTATCTAATTATCTATTATATTAAAATTAATGGTAAAACATACCTATACAAGAGGACATTGTTTTTTTTTGCCATATTCGCAACAAGGGACAACAGGATAACAAAACAAATGTGATACAAAACCAGGAGGTTGTCTCTCTTACAGAGTATGTTCTTTTTTCCTTCCCCAAGCAACCTCCAGAAACAGCCGTTTGGTATACAGACAACTGGAGAGGAGCCTGCTACCTAAAAGGCTGGACAACCTGAAATGATAGAATCATTTGAAACCATATTTATAGAGAAGCCATTGTGTCCTGCTAGTAAATGACTAAAGTTTATATCACAATGTGGTCTCATCATCTATAAGGAGATGTATAATGGTACAATTAAAGAGAGTAATACTGATTATAACACTGTTGCTGTTTGCAACAACAGGCTGGGCAATGAAAGGAATGGACCATGACGATCATGACATCATGTCAGGGGAAAAAATGGATCACTCCTCAATGACCCATGATAGCGGTACCAAGTCTGGTCATTTTAAACATACAACCATGGCCGATGGGATTCATGCGACGTTTCAAATCATGAGTCTTGCCAGTATGAAGATGAAAGATCCTCAAGGGAAAACGCATCATACAATGGTTTCCTTCTCTCAAAATAACCAGAAAATGAAAGCGGTCGATGGGGACATAACAGCCGTTTCACCATCGGGAAAAGAACAGGTAGGAAAACTGAAAAACTTTGGTGGCGGTATGTATGCTGCGAATTTTACCTTTAATGAGGCAGGCGAATGGCACGTTACCTGCCATTTTAAAGAACAGGCAACCGAACATACGATTAAGTTCACCTATCCCCATGACCAGATGTAGTCATCTCAACGGAGATTATAATTAATCCCATAGTGGGCTTGCCAACGTATTCATAATGTTAAGCGTTGCAGTATACAATACTGGTAGTCAAATTGACCGTAGATGTCAGTTAGTATAATTATAGGCCATAACTCGAATACATCGATTATTATGCCGCCCCGAGATCAGCAAGGCTTGCACTGCCAGTATCAAAAACATCCAAAACGACCATACTGAGCATCCTGCTGATCACTTAATGTCAGCGATCTATCATTTGAACTTAACATTGCCAAAACAAAGATAATCAATGTTGCTGCATACTGTAATGAAAGGTGTTTCCTGTATTTACGTTTACGAAATTACTCTTAACAATCTCCGAACATTCCCAATAAAGGCAACAACTGATTTTTTTACTCTTCATTTTAAAACCCTGTTTTGATAGATTGGGATAGTAGAAATGGAATGAACCTCATACGTAACTATTCTTGCGTGTAAATATCAAATTTTTAATCGTCACGGATTATGAGCAAAAATATATTGAGTACAGGCGTTTTTTTTACGCTGTTAATTACCTTGTTACTGACCTTTTCTTTGTCCGCACAGGCTGATAAACCTTCATGGGCTGGCAATAACAAAGGGAATAGTTCGAAAAATAATCAAAAAGATAAGACTAACAGCTCATCACGCGATAAATCTAATATTGTTATCGACTTAAATTTTTCTTTCAGTAACGAGCAACGGAAGGTTATCCGCAATTATTATCGAAAAAAGTTTCATCGTGGCCACTGTCCACCTGGCCTCGCCAAAAAGAACAATGGTTGTATGCCTCCAGGTCAGGCCAAAAAATGGAAAAAGGGCCACCCTCTCTCCAGCGATGTTATCTACTACGATCTTCCTTCTGCTCTTGTTGTAGAGCTCGGCATACCGCCTGAGGGAAGTCGATATGTTCGCGTGGCGAATGACGTCCTGCTAATGGCAGTAGGAACAGGCATGATTGTGGATGCAGTTCAGGATATAAGCAGCATGTAGTTAGCGTTGCTGATAATCTGGATATTCCTGTGCAGATCACATATTCCGTTCTTCTGTACTCACCTCATCAAAAGGCTACATACACACAATAGCCTGAAATTGCAGTCGAAGGCTTAGTCGATCATCAGCCGATGTTCGACGAAATACTGCTGGTAAGGTTAGCCGAAAATAATATTCTATATTTTCAGAATGATGGGCTGGCAGGCCAAGCTGCTTTTATTGAAAATCTGACGTTTTTTATTATGTGGAATGGAAATATTTAAAGTTGTAGTCCCATTACTTTTTTGAGAGGTTTTACCTGCCAACCTCAACAACTGGTCTTGACCGACATGAAAGTAGTATCGTGCTTCAAGCTGGGGAATGTTACTTCACTGGATGGTATTTATAGATGAAAGAAAATCTAATATGTTACTGTTTTGGTTATACAAGATCTGATATCAAGGCTGATATTCTTGCAAGCAAGAGGTCAACCATCGAAGAGCGGATAAGGGCCAAGAAGAAAGCCGGAGCATGTGAATGCGCCTCCAAGAATCCGTCTGGAAAATGATGTCTGGGTGACGTTCACCGTGTTGTGAACGAAATTTTTGAGCAAGAAGGTATTAGCCGAAAAATCAACATTCCATTTATGTAGATTCAACTCAGGAAGTAGTAAGTGACTGTAATCAAGTGAATAATATCTAAAATTATAGTATCATGTGCATGACTTTACAGAAAAATCCTGAAAAAGGCGTGGACATGATTTGATACAGGAGCAGCAAGCAGCTCACGCTCGACGGATTCACTCTGCCATTCGGCGGGAAACTGAATTCCGAAAACAGGTGGGTGAAGTGGAGCGAAATTATTCCCTGGGATGACCTTGCCGTCGGTTACTATACGACTATGAATGACCGATTGGGACGGCCAGGTAAAGATGCTAGGATGGTGATTGGCGCTCTCATCATAAAACACGAGCTGACGCTGAGCGATGAAGAAACGGTCCTGCAAATCCAGGAGAACCCATACCTCCAGTACTTCATCGGCTTTTCCAGCTACAAGGATGAGCCACCGTTTGTACCCAGTTTGTTTGTGGATATTCGTAAGCGGATGGGGCAAGAGGTGTTTAGCTCATTTGAGCAGGTAATCCTTGAAAAAGTTGGCAGCAGTCGAAAGACAGGTGCCGAGCCAGTTACGAATAAAGGCAAGTTGCTGGTCGATGCCACTGTTGCTGAGCAGGCAATTCGATATCCGACGGACTTGAGTTTGCTCAACGAGGCCAGAGAAATCTCTGAGCACCTGATCGAAGAGCTGTACGCATTAAGCGACTATTCAAGAAAACTTCGGACTTATCGGAGAAAAGCGAGAAAGCTGTATCTGAACCTGGCGAAAAATAAAAAGCTAGGCGTGAAGTTGAGGCGTCGTGGCCTTCGGGAGCAACTCCCATTTCTGAGAAGAAACCTGAAGCATATTTCCTGCTTGCTTGATCATCTTGGGAGTACGCCGTTTCTTTTGGAGTACAAATTGCAGCGGAAGTCTTGGATCATTCAGCATCTCTACAATCAACAAGACGGGATTTATAGAAGTAAGCAGAGGCGGTGTGATGATCGGATCGTCTCCATATCACAACCCCATGTTCGCCCGATAGTACGCGGCAAGGCAAGAAAGAGTACAGAATTTGGTGCCACGATCAATGTCAGCATGACCGATGGTTTGGCTTTTGTAGATCATCTCAGTTGGGATGCCTTTAATGAGAGCAAGGACTTGAAGCAGCAAGTCGAAGAGTATCGTCGGAGATACGGCTATTACCCGGAAGTGGTTCTTGGTGATCAGTTGTATGGAACACGGGAAAACAGAAGGTACCTCAAGGCAAATGGGATTCGGTTCGGTGGAAAGGCTTTGGGACGCCCGGCCAAACAGACGACTGAAAATACCGATCGCCTCAAGCAAATCAAAGCGCAACGTATTCAGGACAGCCGGGAGAGGATACCAATCAAAGGCAAATTCGGCCAAGGCAAGAATGGGTACCGATTAAACTATATTCGGGCCAGGCTTCAAAAAACCTCTGAAGCCTGGATCAATAGTATTTTCCAGGTAATGAACCTGAAGGTGCTATGGGAAAAATTGGATAAAAAAAATAAAAAAACGCTTTTCTCAGAGTGGCGCTTGTTGGTTATGGATGATGGTGCTCGTCCACTATGGAAACGGAACCACTTCTGCTCGTTGCTCTCTATTTTTTGATGGGAGGACAATCATTTTTCTGAGGAAGCTCTATGTAACCATCTTTTCTCCAAGAAAGACTCCATGGCAGTATCGTGCAACTCGGCCATGAAAGTTAGCCCTGGCAGTATCACATTTTTTCCAGCATGCCACGGTAAATACTATTCCTGTTTATACGAAATTATTCTCTGTCGAAATCCTAACAATAAACACGTGACTTGAAAGCTGATATTTCCATGAGAGGTTACGGAGACGCACAATATCGCTGTGGTAGAGGTTAGTTTGGGCAATATTAACCTAAGGCACCTGAAGGGCATTACCCAACAATGCTCTCCTCATTATTGCTGCCGTTGAGAACCTTTCCAGCTATATTCGCACTCTTTCTAAGAGCCTCATCCAATAGATGAGCATACCGCTGGGTCATTTGAGGCGATTGATGATTGAGAAGTTTTTGAAGAGTATAAAGGTCCACTTCGCCAGAACTCGCCATATACGAGGCGTAAGTATGTCTCAGACCATGGAATCTGAAATTTTTAGGTAACTTGGCTTTATCTTTAATATTGTTCCAGATTTTGTTGAAAGATACCCTCCGATTACCCCATTTGTTTGGAAAAACCCACTCGCAGTCTGGGGTTGGCAATAATTTCTCTGCCTCTTCGATGATTTTCAAAGCATCATCGCCAAGAGGGAGAACCGTTGGTTTTCCTTTTGGGTCTTCGAGTTTTAAAAATCCACCATTTCGGTCGATATCTGCAAATCGTAGTCCCAAAATTTCGCCTTGCCGGAGTCCCGTCAATAGAGCAAAATGAATGATTAAAGCAGCACGCCTATTTCCCCATATTTGTACGGTTTTGAGTAAGCGATCCACCTCTTCTTTACTCAAACACTCAGTAACCTGATTGTTGACTTTTGGGGGCTTTACTTTTTTGCATGGATTGGCTCCTTCATAGATGTCCATCTGGATAGCCCAATTGAACAACCGCCTCATAATGTTGAAGACGTGCTTGATGCTTTGGGCAGAGTAGGGCTTTCCTCTGTTGTTGGTTTGGCCCATCATCTCATTCAAGACCTTCTGGATATCCTTTGCAAAAATTGTGTCCAGTTTCTTACCGCCAAGATATTCTTTGATGTGCCTGTTGTACCTCTGTTCATCTTCTTTCCAACTCTTCTTGTGTGCTTTGGCGTATGGTAGATATTTTTCAAAAACATCCTGCATGTGAGGAGCTCTTTGGATGTGAAGTAACTTTTTCTCCACAATCTCAACCTTCAATTTAGACTCAACGGTCCTTGCAAGGGAGAGTGAACCATCAATCGTTCGAGTGATTCTTCTACCGTTCTGCTTCTTGACATTTACCTTGTAACGTTTAGATTTTGCTAAAGAAAGATTGCAAGTAGGACATACCTTGTTCTTAAGTGAATAAAAAGAATTACACTTGCTGCAGCCAACCAGGATAGCCATATTTCGACCTCATTTTCAGGTAACCATTAGGTAACTTTTTGGCGGTTTTTAGGGGTATATTGCGGGATATTTAAGGTATTATAGCAGATATATGAAAAATAAAAAGTTAAATAAAATGGACAGTTTAGGTGGGTTTGGGACATGGCGGGATAGTATACACCAACGGCCTTCTAAGCCGTAGGTCGCAGGTTCGAATCCTGCCTGGCGTGCCATTTATATCAAGCACTTAGTCGATTTCGGCTAAGTGCTTTTTTTATGTCGAATGACATATAGGTGACATCCGGGGCAATTTTGTTCATGTATTTTTTCAAGTTTTCATTCTTGATTTAGTCCCACGCCATCAGTTGAAATAGTTCCGTTTCAGTACTTAAAGGTACTTCCAGGAAAAAAGGTAATGCGGGGCTGGGCAGCGCGAAACTTTCTCAGCGGGGCATTTTTTAGGGATGCGATAGGAAAAAATATTTATTTAATGATCAAAACTTGCACCCCCAAGGTTATCCCTTGTAGCAATTGCCGCCTCTTCCTGGGGCCCGCTCATCTTCCGCCTTTACACCGTTTTTAAAAGAGGATTATCCTCCCCTTTAAATTTGCCGCCACCAATTACCCCTGTTTAGGGTAATACCATTACGGGAAAACCCCGTATTGGTTAACTCCCTCCATTGGAGTAAGAACAACTCCTCTGTTTAACTTTCCCGGTAATTGGCCGCCCCATGTTTGGGGGCGTAGAAGGGCGCAGTTTTGCGTTGGCCTAGTTAAGTAGCGGATCCAATTTTGGATTGGCTAGATGGGTCCAAGTTTGGACTGATCCAATATCCGGATTTTAATTTATTGGAATTACTCGCATTAAAAGGGATGTAATCCTTTAGAGCGATAGCGTTTACGCCAATGGTGGACATACCTCTAGGCGGGGTTACTTCTTCCAGGGCTTTTTCTGGTTCGGGGGCGCGGGAGAGTTCAAGGAGGGCTAATATTGAAAACGGTCCTACGTGTCGGGTTTGATCTAATATCTACTGGAGCGAGCTTTTGTGTTGAATTTACTTTGGTTTGACAAATAAAAAGGCAGAGCCATTTCTGCCCCTGCCTTTTTCCGACGTTCTTGTACTAGATGATTTTATTTTTCTTTAATATTTATCTCTTCCTTGGCCCAGATTTCATTGACACCATCTGCTGTTGCCTTTTGGTCAACTTCTAGTTGACTCTTTCCTTCGAAAATCTTGGCCTTGAAGTCTAGGCTCCATGGAACATAATCTCCAGTATAGATGACATCCATTAAATCCGGTAGCGAGTCACCAGCATTTATAGTAAAGGTTGCCTTGAGTCTCGACTGTCCGATTGCAGCTTCTGCCCCACTACACACATCCACAGCTTTGTTGCCGAAGATAGTTTCTGTTGCGTTGAAATCAAAGTCATTGTTAGCAAGAGCTTCGATGGATTGCGCGAACCCCATGGCATTTTTAGTATGCAGGACTACCTGGACCTTCGCCTTACCGTCTGGAAGCGGAAATTCTACGACTGAACCGGTGATCTTCGTTCCTACCGTGATACCGCAATCTTCAATGAGGTATTGAGCCGCAACCCCCGCATAGTCAACCAGTGCGAAGGTTATAAAACTCGCATCAGCCCAACCGACATAATCACCTACTGGAGGGAAAAAACTGCTCCCCTGTCCCTGGTTATCAATGAAATCGCTCAGAGGGCGAGGTGTAGCTCCCTTTCCCATTCCCTTTGCTAGAGACGACTCAGCGGCAAGGAAAAAGGAAAAAACACACACGGCAAGGACACACATAACCTTCATGCTAACTCTTGTTTTTTTCATGACACCTCTCCTTTTTGATTTGTGATTGTACAAATGCAACATTCCTGTCAACTCAGCTCTACAAAAAGCAAAAGTTATTCCAGTGTGATTAATAAAAGTTGTGTCATTGGATATATCGACAATTTTACAGTGACTTATCTGTGCAACAGGTAAAGTTGTGAGTCAAACAAGTTGGTAAGAATGTGGAGGGTTTGGTGCATATGCACCAAACTCGGTGGTGCATTTCAACCAAGAACCAACAACGGGCAAGGGATCTTCGAAAGAGTGGCGTATTTTCCTGGGAAAATAACAGGGGATGTACCACGTTTTTAAACTATTTGAAGGCTATTGGAGCTATCGAGGTGAGCCTTTGCTCAAAATCGGAGCATGTAGGGCTTTCCCCCTTACTGGTAACCGCACGCACCTTGGACTAAATAGTAGGACAGGATGGTTGGCCGGTTTGGGAAGGTTTTAAATGCTGATGAACCTTCAGCTTCATATTTATCCCTATTGGTGTCATCAAGTTAGAGATAAAAAAACTAATTATTCAAAAGACCTCAGAGTGTGTCGAAATGGCAGAGTGTATCCAACTTGAATGTGACACCAGCTGTGACACATTTTTATTTTTCTAAAAAAAATCTGTAACCTGCACAAGTCTATCTTTCTATTATTAAAATTTATCTCCTTGTGACGGGGTAAAGCTGAGGGAACCATCGTTCGACAACGTCTATCGGAAATCCCAAACGCACTGGACCTCTTGGCGTGTCCGAGACAAGCAATCCTTTTTTTACGAGAGCATACAGCACTTCTCTGGCGGCACGATCTTTAAAACCTGTGATTTCCTGAGCCTTTCCTTTTTGAAATTCACCAATCAGTAATGCCTCACGCAACAGGGTGTAACTACCTTTGGGAAGTTCTTTCATGGCCGTCATCTCTTCAACATGGATGCGTATGCGCTCTGAAAGCACCTTGAAATCAAGGAGAATGTTCATGTATTCCACCTGATCAATACAGATTTTCAGGAAGAACTCACAGAATTTGACAAGCGTTTTTTGAGATAAGCTTCCTCTACCATCCAGGTCTCCCTGCCGTGGAGCATCCGCTGCTTGCAGGATTGCTTTATACTCATTTTTCTGTCTCGCTAATCCTCGTGCAACAGGCCAAAGGTCACTTCCTATATCGATATTTTTAAAAGCCGCGTAAGACATCAAGCGAACTACTCGGCCATTACTATCGAGAAACGGGTGCATCCATACATAACGATGATGAGAAGCCGCAACCGAGGTAATGCGTTGCAGCTTTGAAAGCGGCTTGCATCGTAAACTTCATCGAAGCGTTTTAAGAACATATCAAGGTTTTCAGGGGGTGGTGGAATATGTCGTCCAACCCTGACGGTTTTTTCGCGGTGGGCACCCGGAATAACTTTTATCTTCTCGCCAGTATCTGGATTTGCAACCCAGAGTAGCTATTCCGGCATACGATCACAAAACTCCTTATGTGTCCACCTGCCATATTCTGACGAGAGAGGGCAGACAGCCGGTGCCTTTCCTTCATCTATCATCTTTTGTACAGCGATATGGGCTACAGCCTCTTTTTGCAGAGCACGTTTTTCGGGCTCGTTTGAATAGTCTTGTGCTATGGCTAGGTCAATATCATGAGGATGCGTGTCATGCCCCTCAATCAAGTTGGAGTAATAGCAATTTATGGAACGAACCAAATCCCCCACTGACCGCGCTGCAACAGGATTCACCCTTCCTGCAAAAGCACTGGCTTTAGAGACCAAGTCAAGCGCAAGATCGTTAAGGTCACGTGCGCTTTCAGGTGGGAGCATTGGCTCCATTGATCCAATTTTTTTCTTCATGGAAAGCCCTTTTTTACCACAATATTTACTACTAATATTTATTATATAACATGTATTTAAGCTGAAATATGCAGTGGAATATGCCACTAATTGAGCCGTAGCTATTGAAGCAAGTGTGGTGCCGTGCGGATCTGTATCTTTTTGGGTATGAAAATCTCCTTGAAGTATTCGTCCAAAAAGATTTCTTCTACCATCTGATTCTATGCGTCGTTACCCTCCGAAAACGATGGCGGAATCCTCTGGAATCAGTGGCCGGATTGCCTTGGAATACACAAGCATACAACGCCATTCAAGAGATTTACCTTCCACATGGTCCCTCTTTCAACATGGATTCAGACGATATCTTCTTTCACTGTTTTTTTTTCTGTAATGTAGCAAGAACACCATGATTTCATTTATATTGTTGCTGTAATGCGTAACAATAGAAAGCCTGGATATAGAGTTAAAAGAACATAATCAAAGTTGCTGCCGACCACTCTTTGTGATGGAGTTGAAAAGCTTTTTCGTCATCTCCATTCCCATCATCATCATCCAAAGAGGAATTTCCTTTTTAGATGTCTAATTTTAGAGCGTTAATTCGGCTTTCATTGAGATCCTTACGAGATTTGAGAAGCCTCAGGGCCTCTTGGGTGACCTCGCCGGCAGAGTTGTATAATCCGGTTTCAACTTTCATTTTGAGAGGTTCCTCAAGTTCAGGGAGAAGCGAAACAATAGATTGTTTTTACTCGAAAAATGAGCCACAATTTCTAAGTCATGGTGGTGCAGAAATGTCTGATGCATCAATTATCTAAAGATTTCTGCGTATTTTATCTCAATAGCCTGTATTTCTTTATCTGTCAGTTTATCAAACTCTTTGGTTCGACCACGCTTTGAGAGCTTACCGTTGTTCTGGGACAAAAAGCGGATCAGCAGGTCAACCAGGTTGTCCGGCATATCGATATAGTTCTTAATAAACGCGTTGAGCAGGTCATATTTTCGTAAATATTCAACCTCCTCAGGCAAAGTTTGTGACACTGTTTCCTCAACGCATTCAAAGAAAAATTCAGCCTGCTTGGTCGCATCAAAATAACGGTATAGGTCAAGTGTTTCATTGAGCACTTCCACGTTATTTTTTTCTGTTGGACGCCACTTGATTAAACCAAGCCTGGGTTTTGAATAGTGCTCCAGGGTTTTCCGGTATTCATCGATACGTTCCAGGATAACGGCTGACACCGGAAATATGAGCCCTTTGGGCACAAAACCTTTCTCGGCCAGGATATGGTGAAACAGGTAGCGGTGAATCCGGCCGTTGCCATCTTCAAAAGGATGAATGAACACGAAGCCAAATGCGATGATCGTAGCCATGAGGACCGCATCAAATTCATTCTCCCGAAGAAGTCCGTAGGTATCAAGCAGGCCTGACATGAGCGTTTTCAGATCGTCCGGACGGGCGGAAATGTGATCCGGCATGGGCATCCCTGATACCCGGTCATGTTCACCGACAAAACCGCCTTCCGTACGCATCCCCGGTTTAATGAAACGGCTATCCGTTATAACCTGCTTTTGCAGGTACTCAAACTCTTCGACACTTAAGGGGCGGCTTCCTGCCTCACCGATAATTCTGCCCCACCTTTCGATGCGGTTATGTGGTGGGCTCTCCCCTTCGATTGCGTATGAGGCTTTAGAGTCTTTCAGGAGAAGGAAAGCTGCTGCACGGCTCAAAAGGTCGGGATGCGTCTGGCTAATGTTGTTGACAGCTGCCTCTGAAAGCTTTTTACCCAGAAATTGTTCAAGCTTTTTTGTTTTTCTGATGAGAGGGCAGAAATGTTTAGTTCCCGGCAGGTTATTCCGGATCCGGTGACGTTTGGAAAGGACGTGTATGCCTTCAAACTGCAGCTTGCTATTAACCAAGGAGACGAAGTTACATTTTGCCGCGTCTTCAAGATCGAGCCGTTTTTCACGTAACCACTCCCATAAAAACCAGATTTTCCGGCTATAAATACCGGTTGGCTCTGATCGAACCATGGATTCAATGTCTGTCGCTCTCACCACCTGGAACAAGGCGTTAAGGAGTCCTAAATCAATCGCTTCATATTTTAGAGCAAATGTGAGGTGCCCATAAAGCGTATCTTCCGGCTTATGACGTGGCGTAAACACATTCCAGCGTCCATCTACGTATTTTTTATGCTTGGTCCCTATTATACAAAGGGTATCAGGCAAAGGCACTTTTAGCCCATGCGCTGCAATGAGTTCAGCGTACCCTGCCAGGAAGGATCCTTTTTCTGGGATAGAAAAACTACGAAAAATGGTTCCAGTATGTGAATTTTGGTTATATATGGCCATTGTTGTGAATTCCTTTTCCCATTATTGAAGTCATTATGGCACGAAAAAGGTTTCTCTGTCATGAGAAATCGCTTCAAAACTAGACCTTTCATGAAAAACAAATCTGAATAACAGGCCATACTATCACAGCCTCCTGTTCAGGTTTCCTCTAATGATTATCCAAAAAAAACGTCGAGGCAGCGGTTCCCTCGGTCATTTTACTGCCACAACTACCAAGTGCCTTGAACATTCCCGGAGCCTACTGGTATATGTCTGTTTACAGCGACACAATCCCTCCTCTACTGTAAAAACCCGCAGAACGGTAAAGCTATGACTATTCCGGCTCAAACGGTTGTCAAATTCAAGGTTGACAAGGCTTTGGGCGATGAAGTGAACAATGGTTAACTTGGGATATCCTGATTTTGACTGCCATAAAAAGTTTGTTAAGGAGTGATCTGGCCATACTCCATTTTCAATTAGTCGCGAGTAAACTTTCAATTGGTCGAGGCTGTTCATTTACGATTAGCCGCTATGATAAACCAGAATTTATATCCCCGTTTTCTTCGTGCTCGTGTTGTAGAAGCCTTGGCTGATACGCCGGTGGTGCTGATCCATGGACCGCGGCAATGCGGAAAGACTACCTTGGCGCGATGGGTCGGGGAAGAAGAAAACTTTGCGTATTACACCTTTGATGATGATGTACAGCGAGCTGCAGCTCAAGCTGATCCTGTCGGCTATGTAGCGGATCTACCAGAGCGGGTAATCCTTGATGAAGTGCAACGGGTACCGGAGTTATTTACCTCTCTAAAAGCGGAAGTGGATAGGAGGCGGGATCCTGGTCGTTTCATCCTGACTGGCTCAGCAAATGTTTTGCTGGTACCCAGGTTAGGAGATTCACTGGCAGGACGTATGGAAATCCTACGGCTACACCCTTTATCTCAAGCAGAACTTGCCGGTGAGGATACCGGTTTCCTGTCATTGCTTTTCAAAGTTTCCTTCAGGGCGGGGCCATCGGGCAAACGTTTGGGTGTGAAACTCGCTTGAAGTCGGTGGTTGCTTAGTGTCCTGGTTTAAAACTTGATGTTTTGCGCCACAGTACAAATATTTTGTAAACCTTTCTACAGTTTGATATTTTGTAATTTTGTTCCAATGCGGCATTGTACGCCGAGTAGTAATAGGGCGAAATAATAGAGGACGTACCACGTTTTCAAACTATTTGGAGGCTATTGGAGTTATCGAGATGAGCCTTTGCTCAAATCGGAGCATGTAGGGCTTTCCCCCTTACTGGTAACCGAGTTAGCTCGCTACCACTTTCCTTTTGCCTGTGCCACTTGCCTCCCTGTATACTGGCATTTTTTCGATATTTCCTGATATTCAGGGCTTTCTGTCCTACTTCTTTAGGATGACCACGTGCTTATTGACGAACTTGAAGTCAAACGCGACTTTACCGACAAGTTCACCTGCCTTCACCATGGCGTTGTTTCCGTCTGAAACGTCCAGGACTCTCACCTCATAGTTTGAAGCGATAAGAATGCCTATGAAAACAAATGCGATGGCGGCTATCGCGTTACGAATAATTTTCACCACTTTTTTCACCGTCTGTTTGTATTGAGATATGTATAACGTCTTTCATTTATTAAACTCATCTGTTTTGGGTAGTTCGTTGTGCGTTTTTTAGCAACAAAATGTAAACAAGCTTTAAGCTCCTGCATTTTCGTGGAGTGTTAAAAAGCCTACTGGTTTTCCATCCTTGAGTGCCAACGGAATGATTTTTCCTGACCACATCAGGCTACGTGCTACTTCCGCCAGGCTTGCCGATAGTTGTCCGATTAAGAGTTCTCCTTGAGTTGACAGTCACCACAACGTGGCATAACGTTTAATTGTGAGGTAATTTTGCTCGCTGATTTAGGCATCAAGCAAAAATAATGTATACACCTTGCTTACCCTTTTGTTTGTTTGCTGTGGGTTGCTGTATCAAGCTTTACATAATTCGTTGTATGCAGCTTGATACAACTTGTAAACAATCAAAATTTCGGCGCAATGTGAACAACTCGTTTTTACTTACAGCCTTGACCTATTAAAAATAACCTTATTGTGAAATGGGGAGGAAAGACCATGGGAGGTACAGGGTAGCCGGTTTGCCACTTAGAATAGTAATCCTGCTATTTTGTCCTGTCACATTTCTTGATTAGGTTAAATGTATATTTCAGTTTTTATGGGGTGCATAGAGTCTGCGTAACATGGAGATAGTGTCATGAAACCTCAAACGATTACAGGCATTGAAGAATTACGAAACAACTTTACCGGTGAGCTCATTGTTCCCGGGGATGCGCGATACGATGATTCCCGAAAAGTTTGGAACGGAATGTTTGATAAATACCCAGCCATTATCGCTCAATGTGCTGATTCAAATGATGTTGTTGAAGCTGTAAAGTTTTCGAGAAAACACAACCTGCTGGTTGCGGTTCGTGGCGGTGGGCATAACTCAGCAGGAAAAGCAACGTGTGACAATGGGATAATAATTGATCTCTCCAATATGCGTACTGTGAGCGTTAATCCGACGAGTAAAACTGTTCGTGTCGGCGGCGGCGCATTACTTGGTGATGTCGATAAGGAAACCCAGCGTTACGGACTGGCTGTGTCGGCTGGAATCGTATCGCATACAGGAGTTGGAGGATTAACGCTTGGCGGGGGATTTGGTTGGTTGAGCAGGAAATATGGATTTTCCATCGATAACCTTCTCTCGGCAGAAGTCGTTACAGCTAGCGGGGAGTTGCTGGTTGCAAGTAAAGATGAAAATACTGATTTATTTTGGGGATTGTGTGGTGGTGGCGGCAACTTTGGCGTTGTGACTTCCTTTGAGTTCCAGTGTGCAGACATAGGTACAGAGGTTTTTGCAGGTATCATTGTGAAAAAATTCATGGATGCCGAGCAATACTTCCGGTTTCATCGGGAATATGTAAGAACCCTCCCAGACGAAATGACCGTTTGGCTGGTCGCCAGAAAAGCACCACCGCTTCCTTTTCTGCCGGAAACAGTTCATGGCAGATTGGTGCTTCTTGTTCCTTTTGTTTGGCTGGGCAGCCAGGCTGAAGGTGAGGAGTTAATTAAACCCATTCAGGATATCACTCCATCACATGGTGAATTTGCAGGTATGACACCATGGGTAGAGTGGCAGGCCGGGTTTGATGGTCTGGTCACACATGGAGCCAGGAACTACTGGAAGTCTCACCATCTGAAAGAGCTTTCCGATGACTGCGTCGGTCGAATACTGTCTTACGCAAAAGGAATGCCGACAGAGGAGTGCGAAATATTCATTCCTCACATGGAAGGTGCTCCCAGTCGGGTTGGTGAAACTCTTACAGCATTTGCCCATCGTGGTACACCTTTTGTCCTTAATATTCATACGCGCTGGCAGAACAGTGCTGATGATGACCTGTGCATGGCCTGGGCAAAAAACTTTCATCAGGCTACAGAACCGTTTTCCCAAGGTGTGTATGTCAATTTTCTTAGCGATGAAGGGGAAGAAAGAGTCAAAGACGCTTACACCGATGAGGTATGGGGCCGACTTGTTGAGATTAAAAATAAATATGATCCTGATAACCTGTTCCGTTTAAACCAAAATATTAAACCATCGGTTGGCTAATTCACAGGTGAGGGGATATGGGACATACAAAAGAAGAAACCCAGGATCTGGCAAGATTGTATGCCAAACAGGGTGATCCCGATGGGTGGTTTGAGGAGTTTTACGCTCGTGCAGGCGGTGATATACAGAAAATTTACTGGGCAGATTTGCAGCCTAATCCGATGTTGCTCACCTGGCTTAAGCAGCAAAGAGGGGGAGCCGGAAAAAAGGCTGTCCTTGTAGGGTGTGGATTAGGTGATGATGCAGAGGTTTTGGCAGGAAATGGATATCACGTCACCGCATTTGATATTTCAAACTCAGCCATCGATATGTGTCGTCACCGGTTCCCTGACAGCTTGGTCGATTATCAGATTGCCGATCTTTTTAACAGGCCGCCTGGTTGGCGCCAGTCATTCGACCTAGTGTATGAATGTAATACAGTTCAGATTTTAACCGGTGCAAATCGTAACCGTGCTATCGAGGCCATAACAGATCTTGTCGCTGTTGGAGGGGAGCTGATTGTTTCTTGCCGTAGTGGACAGAAAAATGAGGTTTCTGGTACATTCCCGGTCCCACTGGACCGCAATGAAATTGACGGATTTATAAGAGCAGGGTTAATTGAGGCGGAATTTATAAGCTATGATGATGACCAGACACCGCCTGTTCCTCATTATTTTGCGGTTTACAGGAGGCAGCTTTAGCCCGGCCTCGTTTTTACATGATAAGTTGAGGCTTCAAATTTTTTTCAATATTTTTTCGAGGATACTGCCCAGTTGATCAATTTCCTCAGGGTCAAGATCAACCGTTAGTTCTTCGGTCATATTGATATGAAACTGATGGTGGTGGGCAAAGTGCTTTTTCCCTTCAGGCGTCAATTCGATAAGATAAGCCTGACGATCCCGTTCATGGGGTTTTCGTACCAGTAGGTCTTTTTTTTTCTAGCCTGTCCACGGCCACGGTCAAGGTTCCTGTGGTCACCCCTAGTTTCTCGGCCAGATCTTTCATTTTGATTGAGCCTGCATGGCCGACGATTTCGATGGTATTGGCCTGGGCCGTGGTTAGTCCACTTTCCCGGACCACAGAGTCTTCCCAGGACGAGAGTTTTTCGTAAAATTCAACAATAATTTCTGATAAACGTCTAAGTTCCATTGCTTGCCTTTGCAGTCCCTATTTAAGTGTTTTTTGTTTTTCGTGTTGACTTGTCTAGCATAGACGATTTTTGCCGGCAATCGAGAAAGGAAAACGAGGAACAAATAACACGATCATCGATATTTTTGGTCCAGAGCTACCACTGCCGGCAATCGCGGGTCGAGCAATTTATAGAGAAAGCAAAGGCAAGAAACATTTTGCCGGTGGGCTTTTTGTTGTTGGATTTGTGAATATGATTGTGCCGTGTCCCACTGTTGCCGTCATGTATGGTTATGCGATCAATTCGGGGAGCATGGTTACAGCGATTGCCGTTTTTGGTGTGTATGCCATTTCCATCGTCTTTGCAGTGGGAGGGGGCATCTATCTCTTGTATACAGCATCAAAGATGATAACTCCCTTGGATCATCATCGATTGGGGCCGATGATTATGCGTCTATCCGGGGTTGTTATCGTCGTCTTCTCCGATTATGGAGTGTTCCACTCAATATATTTGTAGAAAACACAACGTATTGCTTCTGTAAGAGAAGAGAAGAAAGCATTTTTTGCCTGGATGGCACCAACTTGGCTGGTAGGCTTCGGAGTAACTCGCTGAAAGCAAGGGGCTACCCGTTTTCCAGCGGCTATTGGACGAAATTTCTTTGATGGTTGAAAGTGATGACTACCCTTGTCCAAAAAAGGGTGGTGATTACTGTTTGTATATCGTATGAATGTGTGCGCATATGTTTATAGGAAGAGTGGATATGAATGAAGGAGCGGATATGAATGATGCAGTGTGTGATGAGCAAGTGCCCCTTGAGGAAATACGATGGAAAATGCCTCTGGATGTGGAAATGCAGGAACTTGCCAATTTTTTCAAGGTTTTTGGTGAGCTTAGTCGAATAAAAATTCTTTCAATTCTTTTTCACAAGGAACTGTGCGTTTGTGAGTTGGTTGAAATTTTAGCGATGAATCAGTCGGCAATTTCTCATCAGTTACGAGTGCTACGGGCTGCAAAGATCGTGAAATCGAGAAAAGAAGGGAAACATATTTTTTACTCCTTAGATGATGACCATGTAAGGGAATTGCTATGGGACGGTTTGGAACATATTCGGGGTGATTGTGGGTAATCATCAGCATAGGCTTGAAAGTTATATTTCAAGCCCCTGTTCGTATATATATTGCCGAAAGGTAGATGTGGAATTAAATACTAGGAAGACATAATGGAAACTATAACCGGGGCAGCTTTTGAAGTCTTGGCAGCGGTTTGGGATATTTTGCTGGAGTCGTCCCTGTTTGTGTTATTCGGTTTTTTTGTGGCCGGATTGCTCAAGGGGTTTATTCCAGATGATTTCATTCAACGGCATCTGGGGGGGAGTCGAAAACGTAGTATTGTAAAGGCATCATTGTTTGGTATTCCCATACCACTTTGTAGTTGCGGGGTCATTCCTGCTGCTGCTGGCCTGCAGAAGCAGGGAGCAGGAAAAGGGGCGGTTACTTCTTTTATGATTTCCACCCCGGAGACGGGGGTGGATTCAATGGCAGTGACCTACGCATTGTTAGATCCCATCATGACCGTGATGCGGCCGGTAGCAGCCTTTTTTACTGCCACCTGCACCGGTCTGCTGGTCAACCTTTTTGATAGGGATGTTCAGCCGGAATCCGAAGAATCAAAAAAGGCAGCTGTACCTCTGCCTATGGCATCGACATCCTGTTGCTCGCAGGATTGCGGCTGTGAGGATCATGGTACTGAAGAGGCAAGGGCGATAGTTGTCGTGTGGCAGAAGTTTCGTCAGGGGATGTCCTTTGCTTTTGGCAGTCTCCTCAGTGATATTGGACCCTGGTTATTGCTTGGCATCGGCCTTGCGGGCATTATAACCGTGACCCTCTCTCCGGAATTTATTACCTCCTACCTGGGCGACGGCCTGCTCTCCATGGTCATTATGATTGCCTTGGCCACTCCTCTCTATGTGTGTGCCACCGCTTCAACTCCCATTGCTGCGGCCCTTGCCCTCAAGGGGCTTTCTCCTGGGGCCGCCCTGGTTTTTCTTTTGGCCGGACCGGCAACCAATATGGCCACCATCACGGTGGTTGCCAAGTTGTTTGGGAGAAAGGTAGCCATTATCTATGTGGGAAGCATCATGTTTTGCTCGCTTGCCTTAGGCCTGGTTGTCAACTGGATTTATATACACCTTGGATTGGATATTGCGAGCTGGGTGGCTGGTGGCGAACATTCAACCCATGGCCTTGTGGCTACGATTTCCGCTCTGGCGCTGGTGCTGCTCATCGTGTGGCCCTGGTTAATCGGGATCTACAACCGAATATCTGGAGCAGAAGAACATACACACAAGCACCACCACCATGATCATCACCATGACTGTAACTGTAGGCATTGAGTACATGTATTTTCAGCCCGAATTTCTCATGAGTTTTTTGATTTTCGACTTAAATTTTTGATATTTATAGAAAATACAGTAGCGCTAAAAAAAACAGACTGTTTTTTCGTCGATAATCAAAAAAACTCACCCTCCGGGTCAGCGGATTTTTCCGCAGACTCTTTGTTGCATGCCATTTGCGGTAGCTTGCTATCGGAGTCTACGCTTACCTGCTGCGTGTCCTGCGCCTCGATCTGCGAAAAACTTCACTGCTGAGAAATACGGTCTAGGAGGCAAGAATTACCGTTGGTATTCTCCAGGGTCGCATCAAGAGGATTCATGATTATGCGAATCCTGTTTCATAACTATCATTGATATTAGAGGGTATATTGAATGATTCGTTATTAAGTTCGAGGTCAGGTACGCTATGTCTTCGAGGCCTGTGATAAAATTTTATGCATAACGAGGTAAGCGTAAGACTTCGGGAGAGCGGGGGAACAGGCAATTATGCAAAATCGTCTAAAATTGCTACAATACAGTACTGCGGTTACTGACAGATGTGTTGAGATATCAATTGGATGTTTGCGGCAAATTTAACAGAAGTACAAAAAGAGGCTGAATAAAGATGGATTTTGCGCCAACCACAGACTTTGCATTCACCGAGTATATTGAGCCAACTCTCTGTTTTTCGGAAAATAAAATTAAAATTAGTGATACCTATCCCCTGGAAAAACTTCCTGTAACCAAGTTGGTAAAAAGAGATCAGGTGATGCTTGAGTTTAGCGACTCTGGTTTGCCGGAAACCAGTCAGCTTGTGCGAAGAACTGTCACTGCCGGAGAGCATGTCTACCTTTCTGAAGATGGTAAGGA
The DNA here is from genome assembly GCF_963675105.2 of Desulfogranum marinum. NCBI lineage: Bacteria > Pseudomonadati > Thermodesulfobacteriota > Desulfobulbia > Desulfobulbales > Desulfobulbaceae > Desulfogranum > Desulfogranum marinum. Next base: position 204,296 of record NZ_CAXXRO010000003.1, on the reverse strand, counting down.
AGTGCTGGCAGGGACAATTGGCTATCCACGTATAGAATTTCGTTCAACAGAGGAAAGTGAAGAAAAAGTGCTGCATGTTTGGGTTGAGCCGTTATTTCGGTTATCCAAAAACAAGATGGAAGCAGCCGTTATAATAAAACCGCTTCTATTTCATTACAATCTTATCTCCAGCGAAGATCTGTATCGATTACTCATCGATGCGGGGATTGTGCATGGAGTCATGTATAAGCAACTGAACCTGGCCAGGGAATACATCCGTACTCAAAACGGTGAACTGGAAAGCATTACCCTGGCAAAAGGGAGAGAACCAACTCCTGGAATCAACGCCCACCTCACATTTCATTTGGAAATCGGACCGATTGCCGGAGAACTGCTTCCCGATGGGAGCATCGACTTCAGGGAACGAAAGATAATGGTTCCGGTTGCTGCTGGCCAAGTCATTGCTACCAAAGTGCCGGCAACAAAAGGCAGACCCGGAATGAGCGTCCTTGGCGAACGAATAGCCCAGAGGCAAGGGAGGGATATTGAAATTGAGACCATTGATCATGCTGTTTATTTGCCTGAAAAACAGCAGGTATTGGCGACCAGTGACGGTGTCCTTTCTGTTGTGAACAACAATGTGATCAAGGTCTGCAGCAAGCTTGAGATTCCCGGAGATATCGATTATTCGACCGGTAACATAGAATCGAGAAACAGTGTTGTTGTTCACGGTTCGGTTCTTCCCGGTTTCCAGGTGAAAACCGGCGGTGATTTAGAAGTGAAGGGAAGTGTCATGTCCACCCAGGTGACCAGCATGGCTAATATTGTCATCAAAGGAGGAATCACCGGAAATGTCAGCACCGTGACAGGGACGGGTGATGTTGACATTCATTTTATCGAACAAGGGCGGATTCGCTGTAACGGCAACTGTGTGATCCGTAAGCAATGCTATTACAGTAAGGTTTATTGCGGTGCAAACATACGGTGTCGGGAACACAGTGCGGTGGTCGGTGGAGAACTGGTTGCTGAAGGGAGTATTACACTGGGGGATGCCGGTGCATCCGGAGCTGACCCGGTTTTTATCGGGGCCGGAGTCAGTGCGGAGAGACTCTTTTATTCGAGAAAACTTTTTCAGCGCCTTAAAGATGATAAACAGTTAATTATGCAGCGCCTCAAACAATTTACCGGTACGGCTAGAACCAAAAAACTCAGGACCCTCAAAGGGAGCCTGGAAGAAATGAAGCTACGCTACCTGCGGATAAATATGATTCCTGGAACCGGTCTATACTCAAGTCCTGTTGAAGGGGCAAAAAGTGGTCAAGGGGTTCAGGACGCAGGAAATAGAAAACAAAATAAAGCGAATGGTCCTGATATAGGAACTCTCACCATTGATGTTCACGGTACGGTCTTTGCCGGAACCATTCTTCAGATAGGCAACCGGTCCCTGACCGTTGAGCAAACCGTAGTCGGGCAACGTTTTCAACTAGATGATTCCGGCAACTACATTGTTGGCGTACCGCTACGAACAAGAAAAGGGTAATAAGCATGCTCGTTTAGCCCTGATCGGTCATCCCATATTCGCTGAACAAGAAACTTTTACAGGAATTTTTTTTTGATCGAATTACGAGAAGTAATGGTGTTGCTGAAAGTGGCCGTGCCTTAGTTTGATGTTTTGGTTAAGTTTAGCTTTATTAATAAATTATTTTTAACTGAAACTAATATTTTGTTTGCAATGTTGAGTTTATTTTTTTAAGCATCCACCATATGAAGTCGTGCGGAAGCGAATTGGTCAGTCGTGTTGCCGGTTAGAAGGTAAAGGGTGAGTGACCATCGTTTTTCAGATGCTAAAAAAAGCTCTATGAGGTCTCTATGTTACAGAAAGGCCAAATTCTCCACGTTCTCACTATTCTTTGGGATAATTTGCAGGAGAGCCATCCCCAACTTGTACCCGCAGAACAAATCGCTGAAAAAATGGATATGGATTTTTCTGCCCTTAAGCCCGTTTTGAAGGTAATGAAAGGCATGGGGGTTATCGAAATCGATCCCGACCTTCACTACACGCTTATTACGCAAAAGGGACTGCGTTGGCTCAGCGAGTATAATCCTATGCAGTCAAGCTGTTATCTTGACTGTATGTCGGAGGGCGGGTTGGTTGAAGAGGCGATTGGTGGAGTCAGTGTGTGATAGGTGTGGGTAACATCTGCATGGTTTGCTGATATTATTTCTCTATTTCAATAGCTATTTCAGAATCCTCTACGTGGTTAGGGGTTTCTGAGTAGTCTTTTGCGCGGTCTTTCATAATTGGGCTAGCCCTTTTTTGAAAAATAAATCGTTGTCTCATGTCCCGCACTAACGCCTGGAAATTCTTTCCCTTTGGCAGCAAATTCTCTTTGTCTTAACCGATATTTCAACAAGCCCGGTTCCTCTGCGTCTTGTTCTCATTTGAGTTTTATGCAACTTTTGCTATGATTCTGTTTGCGAAGTACAACAGTACATTTTTGAAAGACAGGATACCAGTATGATAGAGAGTACGGGAAATGAGCAGCTTGATGGTCTTCTTGGTGGGTTGCGAACAGGGGATAATGTGGTATGGCATGATGAGTCAGGCAGTCTTGCGCCAGATTTTTTCTTTAGTTTTATGCGCTCTTCTTTCCAAGACGGAGCCCATGTTGTGTATGTCAGCTTTGATAGATCTCCCAAAAATCTTCTTTCTGTATTAGGGGACCTGGCAGAAAACAACCGCTTGACGATACTGGACTGTTTCACCCATGGTAAAGGGGGGGGCAGTGAACTTTTTTTAAAATTTTATAAAAAACTGCAAGCTGATACTCCTTTCAAGGTTATCCCTGTCAAGAAACCGGAAAATCCAGATGTTGTGGCTGATACGCTAGGCACGGTATACAGCATGTGTGGCGGAAAGGTGAATTATATTTTTGAAAGCCTGACTGGGATTCAGGATCTGTGGGACTCCGAGGAAAAGACGCTCAAATTTTATACCAGAACCTGCCCTAAGCTGTACGAATTGAATACTATCGCCTATTGGGTGTTGGAGTATAAAGCGCACAGTAGCAGACTTATATCAGGGGTGAGCCAGATCGCTCAGGTCGTGATGGAACTTAGTGTTAAGCGGGGCACCAATTATCTTACCGTTAAAAAGGCGGAAGGCAGGGATCTGAAAGCTCCCAATAAGGCGCATAGTTATCGGATGAGCGACGGAAAGGCAGTTTTTGATCATAAAAGCGGGCAAATGGGGGGTAAGCATGATTTGGGGAAGCGGATTAAATCTTACCGAACCAGTCGAGGCTTGCCGCAAACTGTACTGGCAAAGCACGTTGGGGTGACACCAAGTACCATTTCACAGGTGGAAAGCGGGCAGATTTACCCTTCTATTCCGGCTTTACTCAAGATTAGTCAATTACTTTCTGTTGATATAGCCTCTTTTTTCGGCAGTGAAGAGAGCGAATGTGACCGGATTTTTTACCCGGAATCAGAGGGGGTGGAAATCGCCATCCCAGGTGTGAGTGGCAACGGTGTTACAGTAAAAGAAATTATTCCCCCAAACAGAGAAGAGGGATTTGACCCTTATCTGATAGAGTTTGCGCCAGGCACTGTGCTTAAATCTCATTTTTTCCATCACAAAGGAGATGAGTTCGGTTTTCTTCTTGCCGGTACACTTATGATGGATTGCGGTAATGATGCCGTAAAAGAGGTGGAAGCAGGAACGCTTGTTAATCTGAGCCGGGATATGGCAGCTGGGTGGAGCAACACTTCGGGTGATGTGGCCAGGTTGTTGTGGGTAAAAGTGAAAAAATAGTAAATATTCAGCAGCACCCCACGGAGTCTGCGCTTACCTCCCTCCACGATCTGCTCGGCCGGCATATCGATGCATCGAAGTCGGGGCTTATCTGCTTAATAGTTCAGCTTGTGAACATTTTGAGCACTGCTGAACAGTTGCAGTTCGTGGTAGATTGACAGTTTTTAGATATTTGCTGAATAGTTACATGAAAATTTTCGAGCAGGCTTTTACAGCCTGCCCGAAGGTTGGATCGGTCTGAATGTCTTTTAGAGGGTATTGAGAATTTTTAAGGCGGATTCGTTGTTGACTTCAGTCATGTATGGGATCCCTGTTTCACGAGCGGTTTCTCTGTTACCGGAAATAATATCATCACGTGTTATTTCATTTAAACTAAACTTTCTCGCTCCCGCCATAAGCTGCTGGAGCCCACAGCCAATCTTGTCGGCCATGGTCCAGAATGCGATCGCGCCATAAGGAATGTTCTTCATTTCGTCTTTACCGACCAGTTTTTCAACATCGTGGTAACAGGCAAAAATTTCTTCTGCAGAAGAGCCGATGTTGGTGACTGTCTTGGGTAGTTTGTCCCAGTTGCCATAGACCGCAGATTTTCGTTCCGGTCTGAGGACACCCTCGATATTAGAGCCAAGGAAACCAGGGATCATAATGCCGCGACCCATGCAAATCAGCTTGGCATATGGTGCTCCAAGAGCAAGGCCCTTAAAGATGCTGTCTTCATAGGAAAAACCGCCTGCAAAAGAAAGATCTACCACTTTTTTCCCTTTGGCAGCCAGTATGGATGCATATTCATATGCCTTTGAATGTAGATTGACTGAAGGAATCCCCCAGCTTTGCATCATATTCCAGGGGCTCATTCCTGTTCCCCCTCCTGCGCCATCAATGGTCAACAGGTCGAGCTTGGCATCGGTGGCGAATTTGATGGCCATGGCCAGTTCTTCCATCCCGTACGAGCCTGTTTTTAAGGAAATTCTTTTGAAGCCAAGACTCCTTAAGTAGTCGACGCTTTTCATGAAGTCTTCTTTCACGTCATCTACGTTCGCAAGATCGGTTCCACCAAGACGGGAGTGGCGGGCAAAGGACTTGATAGCTCCGGCCTTGTATGCTTCTTCTACTTCAGGAAGCAGAGGGTTGGGGTCGACAACATAGCCCCTTTTTTTCAAAAATTTCGCATAATCAAGGCTTTTGACCTGGATTTCCCCGCCGATATCTTTAGCGCCTTGGCCCCATTTCAACTCGATGATGCATTTGTCGCCATATTTTTCCGCGACATATTCGGCAACACCGTTTCTGGTGTCCTCAACGTTCAATTGGATAATTATGGCGCCATAGCCGTTGTAGTACCTGAGATATGTCTCGATTCTACGATCCAGTTCCGGGGCTTTGGTGATCTTGCCATTGCTTATTTCGGACTGCTTGTCGACTCCAACAACATTTTCTCCAACAACGACGGGAACACCAACCAGGGAGCAGCCAATAGCAAAAGAGTCCCAGTAATGGGCGGCAATAAAGGTGGAGCCGAGCGCTCCAGTCATAAGAGGGATTTTACATTTGGTTTTAATCTCGTTACCGAATTCGGTTTCAAGATTAACATTTGGAAAGATGCAGTTGTCCGCGTCTACGGGCAGATCTTTATGGAGTCCTTTTGAGCCATACGCATATCCCTGGATGCGAAGGGAGTTGTAAGAAACGCCGACATGCCTGGTATTGTTGGCCCCGGCGGTAACTAAACCAAAATCTCTTGGGTAAAGAAGTTTTCTGCCGAGCATGCTGGACAGCCAGGTTTCGCATTTGCCCTGACAATCTGCTCTGCAAAGGGTGCAAAGTCCTGACTCAGCTGAATTGCCACGATTTACGGTTCCGAGGACGTCATTAGCTTTTGAAAAACGCATCTACCTGCTACTCCTTGTTGTTTATGATCCAAAGTGGGAAGAAGGGCACCAGGATAACAAGCAGTCGCACAAAAAAAAACACGGGTGCCCTCTCGTTATCCGAATAGAGACACCCTTGTCGCTACAACTATATATTAAGCATACGCCATTGTACGCTTGTGAACTTATCAGTTCAAATAAATTGTTGCGGCCTATTATTAGCGAAACTGAAAATTTGTCAAGGTTTTTTTTGATAATAGTAAAGTGAAACGCAGGTTTTGTTGTTAGGTATCAGATCTGTTGAGACGTGAGGCTATTGGGAAGGACGAATTCATTACCAAAAACTTTGAACCCGGCACTGCCTGAACTGATGAGAAATCTGGGTTATTCAAGATGCCCTTGATTTGAGTGAGATACAAGGTGGGGGTATTTTTCCTCTATTCGGATAATTCTTCCGATAAAATAATAGCCTCTGCAATTTCACTCATGGAACGTCTTGTATCCATGCTTTTCTTTTGAATCCAGCGGAAGGATTCGTCTGCACTGATTTTACGACGGGCAATTATAATTTCTTTGGCTTTCTCAACTAGTTTTCGAGTTCGTAACTGTTCGCGAATATTACGGGCATCCATTGCAAGTTTAGTGTTGTGGATAGCCAGGGCTGCCTGATTGGCTACGGTGGCGATTAGATTGATTTCTGATTTGGGAAAATCATGAGGTTTGTCGGTAAAACAGTTGAGTACACCGATTACATCATCTCCTACTTTGAGCGGTACTCCGGCCATGGCTACCAGACCTAATTTCTGGGCCATCTCCTTTTCTTTGAACAGGGAATACTCTTTAACATCTTTTATAATTAATGGGCGTTGCTGGGTTGCTACCATGCCGACAACCCCTTCATTCAAGTGCAGTATCCTGTCTTTGACGTATACCTGATCTATAGCCTGGGTTGTTTTTAATCTGATGATTTTTTCCCCATTTTGTTCATCGAGCAGCCAAAGAGAGCAAATTTCCACCCCTGTGACTCGGGCAGTAACCAAGACTATCAACTTGAGGACATCGTCAAGGTAGTGATCAGAAATCACCGCTTGGCTGATTTCCATAAGAGCTTTGAAGTAATTTTCGTATAATTCTGAGGAAGTATCCTGCATTCGTATATCCTGAAAAGGTCGTTGAAATTATAGTCGACGCAAAACTGCGTGGTATTATAAGCGAGAAGATGAGTGCTTGTTTACCTGCTGATATACATGAAAATGGGTAAAAGCGTGGCTCCATTGTTCCAGGGAGAGCGGTACTGAGAAAAACATTCTAAAATCAAATAATTATAACATGTATTTGTTTTTGTGCGCAACTTATTAAATTGAGCCTAGAGAAGAGGGGGTGCACGCTTTACCCTTGCCGCTGATCAGTAAAAAGAGCGTTCGCTGTTGCAGGGGTGCAGGCGTTATTTATTATCGATACTTTCTTTTCCACCAGTAGCTTAATCGTTCCATGATAGTCACCTCTGCCGGGGTAGTCTGTGGTTGGTAGATGCGATGTTGGCGGATGCTGTCCGGCAGGTACTGTTGATTGACAAAATTTCCGGGGAAGTCATGGGGATATTGATACCCTTTTTTATAGCCCATTTCCTGCATTAACTGGGTGGGGGCATTTCGCAGATGCATGGGGACCGGGAGATTACCGGTTTCGCGCACCAGGGCCTGGGCTTTGCCTATGGCAAGATAGGCTGCATTGCTTTTGGGAGAGGACGCTAGATAGAGAGCGGTTTCGGAAAGTATTATCCTCGATTCCGGCATCCCTACCTGTGTCACTGCCTGAAAGCAGGAAGTGGCTAAAAGCAGGGCATTGGGGTTGGCCAGGCCAATATCCTCGCTGGCCGATATGACCAACCTTCGAGCAATGAATTTTGGATCTTCACCACCTTCGATCATTCGTGCAAGCCAGTAGACGGCTGCGTCGGGATCACTGCCCCGGATCGATTTAATCAGTGCTGAGGCTATATCATAGTGCTGTTCGCCATCTTTATCATAAAGAGAGGGGTTTTCCTGCAGTTCGCGCAGCACCATCTCGTTTGTAATACTTATTTCTTCTTCCTGCTGAGCATTGATAACCAGCTCGAGCATGTTCAATAGTTTACGTGCATCGCCGCCTGCAAATTTGAGCAATGCGTCTTTTTCCTGAAAGGAAATGCTTTTTGTCTTTAAGGCCGTGTCGGTTGCGACCGCATAGTCAAGCAGATCCTCCAGATCCTTATGCTCTAAGGGGTTGAGGACGTATACCTGGCACCTGGAGAGGAGCGGAGAAATAATTTCAAACGATGGATTCTCAGTGGTTGCACCAATCAGGACAACTGTCCCCATCTCCACAGCACCGAGCAAAGAATCCTGCTGAGATTTGCTGAAGCGATGAATTTCGTCGATAAAAAGAATTGGGCTCGGCGTGTAAAAGACTTTCTGTTTTTCTGCTTTGGCAATAACAGCACGTACGTCCTTAACTCCTGAACTCACAGCGGAAAGAGTATGGAAATGGCGGTTTAACTGTTTGGCAATGATTTTTGCCAAGGTGGTTTTTCCTACACCGGGTGGGCCCCACAATATAAAAGAAGAAATGTTTTCCGAATCAAGCATCTTGCGGAGAATGCCTTTGTTGCCGACCAGGTGATTTTGTCCCCGGTATTGATCAAGTGTTTCAGGGCGGATTCTCTCGGCTAAGGGTTGGGTGGTGTGTATCATTCCAAGGTCGTTTGGTAAAGTCTATTGATTGGGAGGCGAATATATAGAAATGGGCGGCAGTGTATCGATTACTGATTGCCGATATACACCGGCCGAAACGTTGTTTCAGCTCTCTGCAGGGCCTGATCGATTTGATTGATGAGCAAGGGTTTTGCAGAGGGGAGTTTTCCCTCAAGATTGATATAATTGGTGTAGTGATCACTGGTGAGCAGAGATGACGCGTTTAATTGTTCAAGCATTTTTTTTGTCTCCAGCAGTACCTCATGCGGACCGAGCATTGAGAATTTGTGGTTAAGGATATCCTCCAGTAGCGGTGTGTCTTTTTTGGGAAGAAAGGTTCGCAGGCGGATAAAAGTAGGCTCAATAGCATCGAGTACCTTGGCGGTTGCTGCCGCATGTTGCATGGTTCGTTCTTTGCCGCCGATTCCGAGCATGGCGTAAAGGCTCAGTTCCATGCCGGCTCTCATAACCCACTGTCCTGCCTCAATTTGCTGGGTGCTGTTGGTGCCTTTACAGATGCGGCGTAGAATTTCGTCATCACCGGATTCGAGGCCAACATGAATTCGCGTTAGCCCGGCATGTACTAATTGCTGTAACTCCTCCAGTCCTTTTGCGTGAATATACTGAAACGAGCCATAAACAGTTATTCTTTCCAACTTGGGGAAGAGTTGGTAGGCATGCTCGCATATTGTACAGAGGTCTTTGGTTTTCATGGCAATGGTGTTGCCTGCCGGGAAAAAAAGAGTGGACACTTTAGCTCCATACTCCTGCGCTGCTTGTTCCATGTCTTTGCAGATTGCCGCTACCGGCAGCACTTTGAACGGCGGACCGTTTTTGTACACCATGCAAAAAGTACATTTATTGTGCGGGCAACCGACAGTAGCTTGGATCAGTAACGAGTCTGCTTCACTTGGTGGTCTATAGATGGGGCCTTCGTAGTGCATGATCAGTGGAGGAGCTATTAATAAAATTTTGAAATGAAATGTACAAAATGTACATTCAGGAGTAATAAGCCATTTTAAGGGTACCTTGGAAAAAGTTTTTTTGCCATGCTGAGCATTAATGCCTACCAGGCCGTGGTTAAAAAAATGGCTCTCCTGAAGTTGAGGATCTGGCTATAGACATAAAAAATAAGGAGATAATCTAAAAATAGCGATTTATATGAAGTCATTTTGCGCTGGTATTTATTTTTCTTACATCATTCATCTATTTTTCTTATTCTTTTTCTTTTGTTTAAGGACCACATTGTGTATATAGTATGAGCCAATATAGCACAACTTTAACTGATACTGTTATGCAAGAGAGGTGTACTGATGGAGCAAATTGTAACCACACGACCCACGGCAGACGAAGCCCTGAGTCTGCTTTTAGAAGGAAACAAGAGATTTATTTCCTGTTCGTTGGAGCACCCCAATCATTGCGAGGAATCAAGGGGAAGATTAGTGGAAGGTCAGGAGCCAATCGCTTGTATCCTGACCTGTGCGGATTCCCGTGTTCCTCCGGTTGATATTTTTGATCAGGGGCTTGGAGATGTCTTTGTGTTGCGCGTTGCAGGTAACATCGTCAATGATCAAATCCTTGGAAGCATTGAGTATGCAGTAAAGCATCTTCACTGTCCTTTGGTGATGGTACTTGGCCATACCAGTTGCGGAGCTGTGGGGGCAGTGGCAGGGGGTACCCGTTTAGGCGGGCATATCGCCAGTTTGACACCACCCATTGATGCTGCAATAAAAAACGTTCAAGGAAAAGATGGCAATTTAGTGAACAATGCCTCTATGGAATTGGCGAAAAATATGGCGACTAAGATTGAGCAGTCAGAACCATATGTTGCCGATTTGGTAAAGGATGGTAAGGTGAAAGTTGTGGCAAGTTTTTATAATTTGGAAACCGGAGAGGTGTCCATGCTCGATTAGAACCAGCCAATTTCTTCTTTTTTTTCAAACGCAGCATAGGCGAATTTGTATTGTCGCTTTTGCTGCGTTTTTTGTTTTATATCTCGTAACTGGTCTGCAAGCACCCCAACTCTCAACTATCTGCCCACCCAGCATACCAATGTATCGAAGTCAGGGCTTATTCCCTCAATCAGTCAGTTTGTGAGCATTTGGAGCACTGCTGAGCAGTTACAGTTCGAGGCAAATCGACAATTTTAAGTCTTCGCTGAACAGTAACTACGTCTCTTGTATCTCGAAAATAGTGGTGCCGCTAGCCTTGCTTTTGTTTAAGGTTCTTTGTCATTGTCGGCTGTATCCCCGGCAGTGTAAAAGTTGATTTAGTTCTTTATGGCCTTGATATCTTGTTATATTTAAGAGTATTCTTTTTGTGTGGGGTAGTGAGGTGAGTGCAGCTACCTCAAACAGAAAGAGCGGATTGTTGACATAATACACAGGCTAGGGGGGAGTGATGAAGACTTTTTTTCGTTGGCTGGTAAAGGGTTTTTTGGTGGTGGTTGTATGTCTTGTTCTGCTTATCGGTGCGGTAACTTTCTTTAAAATTCCGATTAACCTGACTTCTTACAAAGATCCTGTCGAAAGCATTATCAGCAACGCCCTGCATCGACCGGTCATTATAGACGGTTCCATTGTTATCTCTACTTCTCTGCAACCTGTTTTTACTCTCAAGGGGCTGCAAATTCAAAACCCAGCAGGTTTTAGCCAAGAGAAATTTCTTTCTCTGGATCAGGCCAGAGTACAGATAGCTCTCCTGCCTCTTTTGCAAAAAAAACTGCATATCCCCGAAATTAATGTTCAGCAATTAATCGTCACTCTTGAAGAAAATAAAAACGGCGCTGTTAACTGGACATTTACTGGAGATGACAGTGCAGAGGAGAAGTCGCCTGTTGCAAAGCGACCACCTGAAAAAAGCAAAGAAGGTGCGCAAAAACTTGAATTGACCGATGATTCGATTGTGGTGGAGAAGCTTCGGTTTGATAATATTATCGTCACCCACTACACGCCTGGGACCAAAGAACCTGCAACGTTCGAGCTGAAAGAATGTACTGGTTCCATGATGCCTGGTTCTCCTCTACAGCTTGATATGGCCGGGGAGTTACTCACCTTCCCTTATTCATTGAACGTTTCTGTTGCCTCCATTGAGGAGTTTCTCACCAGTAGCAGTACTTGGATGGAGATTCAAGCAGAGGTTGCCGATACTCTGCTTGGTTTCGTGGGTAAGGTAGACCTTGTACCGGCCCAAAGAGCACTGGCCCTGAAGGTCAATATTGAGGGCGAAAATTTAAAAAGTCTTGACCAGCTTTTGCAGGTCGATTTGCCGCCGCTGGCTAAATATAGTGTTGAAACTGACCTAACATTGCAAAAAGAACGGTTTGATTTGAAAAATTTAGCTGTTTCTACTGGGAGCAGCAGCCTTGTTGGGACGGCAACCCTTGTCAGAGAAAAAAAGGTTACTGCTGAGGTTGACTTTCATTCACCATTGATTCAGCTTGATGATTTTGTGTTTGATGACTGGTCGTGGAGAGGCGAAAAGGTCTCGCAAGAAAAAGAGCAAGGGGAGGATACGGAGGAGAAAACCGTAGCAAAAGAAAAGACAGGAAAAGAAGTACGAAATCTGCTTGATCCGGATTTGCTTGATGATTTTGATATTGGCCTGACCGTTCGTGCCGACCAGGTCCTGTCTGGGGAAGATCAGTTGGGTAGTGGTTCCTTGAAGGCGGTTTTACGCGACGGGCGGATGGCAATTGAACCTCTTGCATTACAAATTCCGGGGGGTGAGATAACGATGTCCACATCTCTTAAGCCGGGCCAAGAGGCAGCAGATGCTACTTTTCGAGCTGTAGTTCATAATTTTGATATTGGCATCTATGTACGTCGGCAGAAGCCGGAGTCGAAAATGTCGGGGTTGGTTAATCTCGATGTGGACCTTTACTCTTCTGCAAGTACTGTTAATCAGATTTTTGCCAACGGAAACGGCTATTTTGATTTTTCAGGACATCTAGATAATCTTGGTGCCGGAATTATTGATCTGTGGGCGGTGAATTTGATCGCAGCTATTGTATCAAGTACTGAGGAGGAGCAATCTGAAGTGAATTGTGCCGTCGGCAGATGGAAGGTGGAGGATGGACTGTTGACCCCCGATGTTTTTTTCATTGATACGAGTAAAATACGTATCTGTGGCAAAGGGCAGGTCGATTTCAGAAAAAATACAGTGAACTTAACGGTTTCACCAACACCAAAGAAGCCGGAATTTTTTAATCTTGCAACACCATTAAAGATAAGTGGCAGCTTTGATGATATTAACTTCGGGCTTCGGAAAGGAGCATTGGTAGGAACTGCTGCAAGGTTTATTGCCAGCCCGTTGGTTGTCCCGATTGAACGGGTCTTTTCCGATCAGATCCCCGAAGATGGCAGCGATGCCTGCGGGCTGCCCCTGGGGCCTGACAATCGGTCTGAAATATATGTGAAGGGGTGCGACTGAACTCTTCAACCGGGTGTGTAGGCTGCTATTGTTGGCTTATGTTCTTGCAAGCAATAACGACTGATTATTACAATATCAGTTCTCTGGCGAGCTGTTCGGCCTGCAGGGCATAACTGCTTATATCTGTATTGGGCATCATGTCCAGGTCAGCCGCCATGATCGTTTTTACAGAGAAACCGTAGAGCTTAAGATACATGCTATATCTCTTCAGCACGTCTTCGTGGGCGATACGGGCATCAACCTGGGAGAGGATGAGCAGTGCTGTCTTCCCCTTGGGAAGGCGGCTGGCATCGGTAGGGTCTGAAATATATTCAGGCCGTATGAGCGACCACATTCGATCATAAAATGATTTGAACTGACCGGAGGTGTCCCCAAAATAAATAGGGGAAGAGAATAATGTGATATCTGCCGTGAACAGATCTTCTAAAATCTGGGTCGCATCGTCGCGGAGAATGCATTTGTCCGAACGTGTATGGCACCCTTCACAGCCTTGACAACCCCTATATTGCATGCCGTTAAGATAATAGTTTTTAACAACAGCGCCACGACGTTCCGCAGTTTCAGTGAATGCCCTGGCAATACGAGCAGTGGTGCCGTTTTTTCTCGGACTACCAAGAATGTTTATAATTTCCAATGGTTTCATCGTGTTCTAATGGTCTGGGCAAGTATCTGTTAGGGCTATCTTGAAAAATTGCTCATTCATCCAACTTCTTTGCTATACCCAAAATTTTATCCTCAGAGGTAAACGCAGGCTCCGATATCAACTCTATGCCTGTGGTAAAATTTTAGATGCGCCTCGAAGTTGAACGAATTTTCTATTTTTTCAAGCCACCCTTAAGTAGTGGGTTAGGGTAATTTGCAAAGATCTTTAGCATATTTTTACGAAATTATCCCTGATAATTAACACCTCCAATAAAACCTGTTTTTATTCAGCGGTTTTCATAAATGGTCGGTATCTTGCTTTATCGACCCCATACCCACTGTAAAATATTGTGCATGCCTCGGATTATAGCGCTTGCCTGTTCTCAACGTAATATTCTCAATTTCGGGCTATCGGGCTAGGCACAGACAATGGTAAAGAAATGGAGCAGGGTTGGTTATTTCTGCCACGTGTGATCAGTGATGGTGTTAGCATGCCGAAACCGTGGTTGGCAGAGGGCGAGGTGGCTCTTTTTGGCAGCAACAAGACTTCTGCTGCCCCGCATCAGTTGCAGCGTTGAAAGTACTTCCTCAATGGTGCGTGGTGATGAATTGAGGCAATCGATTAGAAAAATTGGTAGCCGGCCAAATAAAATTTGGTGCAATGCCGCGAGGCTCTGCACCAGGTGAGGCAGCGATAAGGAACCATCCATGAGCGAAATCGTTTGCCCCTGAAGAGCAATGCTCGCCGGGGAGGAAAGAGGGGAGAACATACTTTGTATCAGTTGGTTGAGTTCTTCCTGCGTAGGGTTGGATCGAAGAACGGTATTGTTGTTCAATAAATCGGTGAACAAGGTAAGCGGGAGACGGGTATTTCCATCGACTTGGTCGACGAGGTGAATAAACAAGGGTACTTGTGGATAAATTGCTTTTTTGGCAAGGATAAATCGTTGAGAACGCTGGGCCGTATGGAGCAAGCCGGTATACATCTCTTTTTGGGCAGGGCCTATCACGGGTGAAAGGGCTGTCAGTTGATCAATAAGAGTTTGATCTAATCCACGGTGCAGACGGTCTGTGCCTTTTCGTAGAGCAGTCATCTCTTTGAGCGGCTGGAGGATTTTTGACGGACATTGTTTTGTTAGGTCGTCAAGCAGTTGCCGTAGCGGCTGATCGATTTCGCTCCATCTGGCTGAGCTTGACAGTTCAACAAAATTCATCCAACGGCTGAGATCAATGCGGCGTCCCACTTCAATTCGATCGAGTTCGTACAGCGCGTCATCCAGGGAAGCAATGTCTCTTACTAGAGTGTTGTCTGCTGAAAAAATTGCAAATGCAGCTGTCTTTTTTTTGGGTATAACTCGTTTAGTGTAGCCATTTTGACTCACACTTTGCCTCATGTTTGTTGTGAGCGGCCGTAGGTGGGCGGAAGACGGAGGTTGTATGGTTTGCAGGAGCTCAAACACTGCCTGCACCGCTTTTGGGTCCTCGCCGGCAAGAATATTCACGCCATCTTTGACCTGTATCCAGTGTGTGTCTGCAAGCACTTTATGCGCTCGAATTCGAAATTGGAGCAGTTCCATAGTTTACCGATGGCAAAAAGATTAATATAAGTAGTTGGAAATGATAGACACGAAGTGGCATTTGTGCCACTGTGGCGGCAATACTTTGTTTCGTTGCCAGGGAGTTTCATGTTGGCAAGAGAAAAAACTTGACATCTTTTCCTTGGATGAGAGACTGTACATAGGAGGCTGTTTGCGAATATTATTTTCCGATAGGCTCTCCTGGAACATAAGCTTTTTCGTATCCCTTTAACTCCATTTTGTCATATGAAATCCGTCTTGCAGACACTTTTCAGATCAAAAGTGCAGCCTCTGGTTGAAGATGTCCCGCCTCAAGAGGAAGGGCAATGGAGAAAAAAGCCCCGTAAGGCAAGTAAAGTCGCCCTGCAGGGCGATATCGCATCGATTTCCATTGATGACATTTTTCAACTTTTTAGTCATGCAGGGCTTACCGGAGAACTCGAAGTCCTCACCACGGGGAACAGTGGATGCTTTTTTTTCACCAAGGGGGTCTTGGTCTTCGGCATGCTTGAAACCAGTCAGAAAAAGATCGGTGAGATTTTGCTGGCGGAACAGCAGATTACCTCCCAACAGTTGGAGGAGTGCCTCGCCATCCACCGAGAAGGTGATCGAGAGCAGCGACTTGGGCATATTTTAATCCAACAAGGCTATATCCATCCAGACAACCTGACGTATTCTCTTGGGCGACAGATAAAGGATGCCTTTTTCGAGGCTCTTTCCTGGAAAGAGGGTAACTTTCTGTTTTATGTCGATCAGGCCCCTGAGGAAGACCGATTGTTAGTTAATGAGCGCATAGATCATCTGCTTTTGGAAGGTATGGTTTATATTGACGACAACAACTCTTGAGTGCTTCTTGTCATTTTTGTTCCCTCCCATTCTTGCCTTTTTTTTACTTATTTTTTAGAACGCTTACTTACTGTTCGATAATACCGTTTCACTGTAGTATAGGGCAGTAGCACCAGAGCGTTATTCACACGAAATTAGCAATGTATAATTCTGCCTCACCCTGACTGCACCGGCAGGGAGTGGGTCTCTGCCTATAGGGAGCGTTCAGTATTAATCATGGATTCTGAAAACGTATTTCAACACCTTCTCCAGATCATCGAGCGGTATCATGAAAATCTTACCCAGGGCCGGTATGTAGCCTATCACGAACCCGAGGCGCTCTACAATCTACTGCAGCTGGATGAGCAGACGGAAGGAGATTGGAACAAGCTCTTCGAGTGGGTGGAAAAATATCTGACCTATGCGGTGAAAACAGGCAATCCTGCCTATGTTAACCGGATGTGGGCAGGAGCGAATCTCCCTTCCATCATCGGCGAAATAGTGACTGCGGTTTCCAATACCTCTGCATGCACCTTTGAGACCGCTCCGGTATCTACGTTGATGGAGCAGTACATGCTGCGGGAAATGCTTGCTCTTGTCCGGTTTGAAGATGGGGTCGGCCAGATGACGACAGGCTCCAGCAATGCGAATATGATTGTCATGATGGCTGCTCGCAATGTCGCTTGTGAAAAGGGTAAGTCTTGTGGGTTGTTCGGTCAGTCAAGACTTTGTGCTTTTGTTAACAGAGATGCCCATTATTCCATGGATCGGGCTGCAGCGATTTTAGGGATAGGAACGGATAACCTGATCAAGATCGCAACCGATAGCCATGGCAGAATGGACCTTGTGGACCTGGAGCAACAGATTGTACGGGTAAAGGAGGAAGGCGCGATTCCATTTTTTGTGGCAGCAACGGCTGGGACAACGGTTCGTGGAGCATATGATGCGATTGAACCAATGCTGGCATTACGTGAGCAGTATGGTTTTTGGCTGCATGTGGATGGTGCCTGGGGTGGTGCGGCAATTTTGAGCGATACGCTGCGATCACGATATTTATCGCATGTGGAGGACGCGGATTCTTTTACCCTGGATTTTCACAAAATGCTCGGGACAGCCCTTATGTGTAACGTGGTGCTGTTTAACAAGCGGCCATCTATTCTTCAGCAAATATGCAGTGCTGGTGATGAGAGTTACATCTTTCGTAAGGGCGTTGGGGGAGAGTTGCGGGATCTCGGGAGTCAGTCGCTGCAATGCGGCAGAAAGGTAGATGCTTTAAAGTGGTTTCTTGATTGGAAATTTTATGGGCGTAAAGGGCTGGCTGAGCGAGTTGAAGAGTATCTGCAACTTTGTATGTATGCCGAGGAACGTATACACGCTGAGGCGGAGTTGGAGATGGTCGTCCCTAGGGAATCCTTTAATGTTTGTTTTCGCTACAAAGCTCCACCGGGTGAGTCCGCAGGCGATTTTAATATTAGACTGCGCAACCGTATGCAGCAAAAAGAACGGGGATTGGTAGGTACTGGTTATGTGGATGGCCAACTGGCTCTTAGGTTGTTAGTCACAAATTTTAATGTGGGTAAGCCTGAGCTTGATACGTTTTTTGAAAATATTCTTTTGACCGGGCTCGAGATAATAGAGGCATAATAACCATGACATCATGGAAATAAGGCAGCGTAAGCTCGCCTTTGGTGAACATTTTGTTGAGTGTATATCTCGTAACTATAATTAGATGGAGTTGTAAATTTTCACAATGTTCACCAAATGTCAGTCCATGTCCATGCGGTACCATTTTCTTCAGTATTTTGGCAGTAAAAGGTAAGCGTAGACTCCGATAGTCTACTATAATTCACTCCCAAAAACTTTGAACCCGGCACTGCCTGAACTGATGAGAAATCCGGGCTAACTCATTGTTTTATAACTTTTTCGGCAAGATAAGATTGCAGGATGCCCTTTTCTACGTTTTATTAGCTTATCAGCTACTGGGCGTACCAAGAATTTGAGTGGAAAAGAGGTGGGTATTAATGAGTGATAGTGATTTCCAGGTAACACAGAAGCAGGCTGCCGAATATCTCAATGTCTCTACCAAAACCATCAGCAGGTATCGAAAAAAAGGATTACCTTATAAGATGATATTGAACCCTGTCACAGGGAAGCAGGAGGTTCGATTTCGTGAGGAAGATCTGCGGCGATGGCATGATGGCCGAAATTTGCTGGCAACGTATGGACAGGAAGGCAACGCTGGAAAACAGGGTGCGCAGCAGGCCACCGTTTCGACACCAACAAGTGCTGTCTCAGGTTCACACCAGGCGGCAACCAACGATTATCTGGCAGAACTGCTTGAAGTGTACAAAGAGCAAATTCAACTCCTGCGTGAACAGCTGGAAGATATGCGGGGCCAGCTAGCACGGCGGGATCGTCAAATTGACGACCTGATGCGTTTGATGGTCGGGTTGCAGCTTGAGTATAATCCGGAACCTGCCGAAAATATGCAGCAGGTTGAGCTGGGAACTGATAACAGGACCGTTGATGTCGATGGTGATAAAAAAATATTCAGCAAAGAAGAGTTGTCCGAGTCTGTGCTCAGGCTCCGTCAGCGTGGCAAGAGTTACGCCGAAATTGCCCGGGGCCTGAATCATATTAATGCGGCAACTCTTTCAGGTACCCCTCTTTGGAGTGCTGCCGAGGTACAGAGCCTTTTACCCTCACTGGTCGATAATAATCATGGGGTGATTGAACTTTAATGTGTGTTGAAGCTCTTTATAGAGCAGGCTGGTAAAGAGCTGTCCGCAAACAACACCTAAAGCAAAATTATTGTCCAAGATACTGCAGTATACCGTTGGCAGCTTGTCTTCCTTCCCAGATAGCTGTAACAACCAGGTCTGACCCTCGAACCATATCCCCACCCGCAAAAATCTTTGGGTGACTGGTCTGCATTGGGAATGCGCTTGTTTCGGTTGCCACAATTCCACCCCAGTTGTTGATTTTGACCCCGCTTTGGATCAGCCAATCGGGTGGGTCCGGTCGAAAACCAAAAGCGATAAGTACGATATCCGCCTCCAGGGTTTGCTTGCTGTCAGGAATGATAACAGGGCGGCGACGACCGGTTTCATCAGCTTCTCCCAGCTCGGTTGTGACCAGGTCCACCCCTTTCACTTTGTTTTCACCGACGATACCCATTGGCTGGCGGTTAAACAGAAAGGTGACCCCTTCCTCCCCGGCATTAACAACTTCCTTTCGAGATCCAGGCATGTTGGCTTTATCCCTCCGATAGGCACAGGTGACACTTTTAGCACCTTGCCGAAGTGCTGTTCTGCAACAGTCCATGGCTGTGTCGCCTCCACCCAGGACAACCACGTTTTTTGCGGCAGTGTCGATGAAGTCAGCAAGTTGAGTTGAATATCCAAGGTTATGGCAGACATTGCCTATCAGAAAAGGCAGCGCCTCGTACACCCCCGGCAGTTGCTCGCCCTGGAAATTCCCCTTAAGTGACTGGTATGTCCCCATGCCGAGAAAAACTGCATCATAGGTGGCAAGCAACTCCGCAAAGGCTTCACTGTTAGCGATTTCCGTGTTCAGCTCAAAGCGAATCCCCATTTCGGTAAATATTTCGCGCCTCCGTTGAAGTACGCTTTTTTCGAGCTTAAATTCAGGGATGCCAAAGGTCAGGAGGCCGCCGATTTCCGGGTAACGATCAAACACCACCGGGCGGACGCCATTGCGGACCAGTACGTCGGCACAGCCAAGTCCGGCTGGGCCTGCGCCAATGACGGCCACCTTTTTGTCTGTCCACTGCACATGGGACATGTCCGGCCTCCACCCTTGGGCAAGAGCACGTTCGGTAATATATTTTTCAACATTACCAATGGTCACGGCTCCGAAGCCGTCGTTTAAAGTACAGGCCTCCTCACACAGCCTGTCTTGTGGGCAGACCCGACCACAGACTTCGGGAAGGGTGTTGGTCTGGTGGCAAAGCTCGACCGCTTCATTAATATTTCCCTCTGTGATGAGCTTGAGCCAGTTGGGGATAAAATTGTGGACCGGGCACTTCCATTCACAGTAAGGATTACCGCATTCCAGGCATCTGTGGGCTTGATCCTGTACATGCTGCAAGGGGACCTCTTCATAGATTTCACGAAAAGCGGCCTTACGGGTGATGATGCTCACCTTGGGGGGTAATTTACGTTCAACATCAAGAAACTGGAATGCATTCTCAAATCTGTTTTTCATGGCATTGTCTGTTCGTGCGCTTGTTATCGGCTATTCACCGCGTTGGCGGAGTCGGTTGAGGAGGTTGGAAAAGTCGGCAGCCTTAGGCTTCACCATCCAAAATTTACCGATATAATCCATGTAATCATCCAGGAGATGCCAGCCCCAGTCGCTGTTGGTTTCCCGGCAATACTCTTCAATCACCATGTGAAGATGATGTCGGTATTCCTCCATGTAGCCGGAGTGAATACGTTGTATCTCCACCAGTTCGTGATTGTATTTATCGACAAAGGTGTTCTCCATATCAAGAACATAGGCAAATCCACCGGTCATGCCTGCGCCGAAATTTGCCCCGGTCGCGCCGAGAACGGTGACCAAACCGCCGGTCATGTATTCACAGCAATGGTCGCCGGCCCCTTCGATAACAGCATGGGCACCTGAGTTACGAACCGCAAATCGTTGGCCGGCAAGACCAGCAGCAAAGAGCTTGCCTCCGGTGGCACCATAGAGGCAGGTATTGCCCAGAATGCTGGTTTCGTTGCTCTTGAAGGTTGACTGGTGGGGCGGTCGGATAACGATTTTGCCGCCTGCCATCCCTTTGCCGACGTAATCATTGGCATCACCGTCAAGGTACATTTCCAAGCCGCCTGCATTCCAAGCGCCAAAGCTTTGGCCGGCAATACCTGTCAGCTTCACCTTGAGCGGGTTAGCTTTCATGCCTGTGTTACCGTACCTTTTGGCGATTTCCCCGCTAAGTCTGGCACCTATGGATCGATCACAGTTGGTTAGGGTAAAGGCGTGAGTGCCACCATTTTGTTTTTCAATGTCCGGCATCATTTGCCTAACCATTTTTTCCGCCAGCTCACCTCGGTCAAAGGGAATGTTTCTGGCGATGGTGCAGTGTTGCGGCTTAAGGTCAAGCTTTGTGTCGCGATGGAGAAGCGGGGTTAGGTCGAGTTTGTTCTGTTTGCTTGTTGCACCGGACACCGGGGTAAGCAGATCAACCCTTCCGATGAGTTCATTGATTGAACGTACGCCAAGAAAGGCCATCCATTGCCGAGCTTCCTGGGCAACAAAGCGAAAGTAATGCATGGCCTTTTCCACGGTACCGGAGAAGTGATTCCGGCGGAGATCATCGCGCTGGGTCGCAACCCCTGTTGCACAGTTATTGAGATGACAGATGCGCAGATATTTACATCCCAGGGCAACCATGGGCGCAGTACCAAACCCGAAACTTTCTGCACCCAGGATGGCTGCTTTGACAACATCCAACCCCGTTTTTAAGCCACCGTCGGTTTGCAACCGGACCTTGTCGCGCAGGTCGTTAGCCCGCAGCGTCTGGTGAACCTCACTGAGTCCAAGTTCCCAGGGAGATCCGGCATGGTGAATGGAAGAAAGCGGACTTGCCGCTGTGCCCCCGTCATATCCTGAAATGGTAATCAGGTCTGCATATGCTTTCGCTACCCCGGCAGCAATGGTCCCTACGCCTGGACGGGAAACCAGTTTAACAGAGACCAGAGCGTCGGGATTCACCTGTTTCAGGTCATAAATGAGCTGTGCCAGGTCTTCAATGGAATAAATGTCATGATGAGGTGGGGGTGAGATAAGCGTTACCCCAGGGATGGAATAGCGTAATCGGGCGATGAGTTCCGTTACCTTACTGCCGGGAAGCTGCCCCCCTTCTCCTGGTTTGGCCCCTTGGGCAATTTTGATCTGCAGCACTTCTGCGTTGGCAAGATAATGGGGGGTTACACCGAATCTTCCCGAGGCGATTTGTTTTATTTTAGAAACCTTGTTGGTGCCGAATCTGGCCGGGTCCTCGCCACCCTCACCACTGTTCGACCTGCCTCCCAAGGCGTTCATGGCCATGGCCAAGGCTTCGTGTGCTTCCGGCGACAAAGCACCCAGGGACATGGCGGCAGAGTCAAACCTGCTGATAATTGCTTCTACCGGTTCAACTTCTTCAATGGGAACAGAGGGACCGGATTCGGACAGAGTAAGCAGGTCACGCAGGGTTGCCTGTGGGCGTGTATTGATCAGCTCTGCACAGGTTTGCCATTTATCGTAGCTGCCGCTTGTGACTGCAGCTTGCATGGTGGTGACCACGTCGGGGTTAAAGGCATGATACTCCTGGCCGTAGATAAATTTGAGTGCCCCGCCGGCCTGGACTGGAATTTGAGGGGTAAACGCAATCTTTGCCAATTGTTGCTGGTCAGCTTGAAGATCACTGAAACTCGCTCCCTGGATTCGGCTCGGGGTACCGGTAAAACAATAATCAACCACCTCGCTGCCAAGGCCTACTATCTCAAAGAGCTGGGCTCCCCGATAGGAGGAGATGGTGGAAATACCCATTTTCGAAAGGATCTTGCGTAGCCCTTTGTTGATTCCTTTGCGATAGTTTTTAAAGGCCTGATCCACGCTGACTGTGAGGTCATCTTTTTCGTGGAGCTGGTTAAGCACGGAATAACTCAAATATGGGTAGACCGCCGTCGCTCCATAGCCGAGAAGGCAAGCTACCTGGTGTGCATCTCTTGCAGAGGCGGTTTCGACAATGATATTTGCATCGCATCGTATACCGAGTTTTGTCAGGTGCTGGTGGACTGCACCGGTTGCCAACAGCGAGTGGATAGGGAGCAGATCAGGTTCGTAATGGTCATCGGTGAGCAAGAGTATTACTGCACCATTGTTGACCGCCTTTGCAGCCTCATCACATAAACGCTGAAGGGCTGTGTGCAGATTTTCCTGTCCTGGATCATGATAGAGCTTGAGCCTTTGAACCGGATAGCCCCATCGATCAAGATTAACCAGCGCCTTGAAGCTGCCTGTGGAAAGTATTGGCGAACTCAGTTTAACGCGATTTGCATGCTGTTCCGTTTCTTCAAAGATCGAGAGCTCCGGACCGATGCAGGTCTCAAGCGACATCACCACCGCCTCGCGCAGCGGGTCGATGGGCGGGTTCGTTACCTGGGCAAATTGTTGGCGAAAATAATCATAAAGCGGCCGTTGTCGCCTGGAAAGTACCGCCATGGGGGTATCGTCGCCCATGGAGCCGGTTGCCTCCTGGCTGGTTTCGGCAAGCGGGCGCAGCAGCTGGTCCTGTTCCTCAAAGGTAACCTGAAACAGTTTCATAGCCGCTTTGAGGATGTTTTCCGGCAGTTTTCGTTCGATATCTTCTTTTTCAAGGGTAGCTTCAATACGAAGAGTATTGTCTTTAAGCCACTGCTTGTATGGTTTTTGCTTTTTTAATTGCTCATCCACATCTCTGGTGTGCATGAGTTGTCCGGTATGGGTGTCGATGGAGAGTATTTTTCCTGGGCCGAGCTGCCCCTTGGCAACCACCGCTGACGGGTCATAGTTGTACACCCCTATTTCCGAGGCAACCGTGATAATATCGTCTTTGGTCAGCACCCAGCGGGAAGGACGCAATCCATTGCGGTCCAGAGCACACACCGCATACCTGCCATCGGTAATGACCAGGCCGGCAGGGCCGTCCCATGGCTCAATATGCATGGAGTTGTATTCATAAAAAGCGCGAAGATCCGGGTCGAGGTGTTCGACGTTTTGCCAGGCAGGCGGCATCAGGATGCGAATTGCCCGATGGAGCTCCATTCCTCCAGCAAGCAGAAGCTCAAGCATATTATCAAGGCTGGAAGAGTCTGAACCGCTTCGGTTCACAAGCGGGGTGATTTCGTCAAGGTTCGGTAGCAGCGGTGTTTGGAATTTTGGAGTTCGAGCTACTGCCCAGTTGCGGTTGCCTGATATAGTATTTATTTCGCCGTTATGAGCAAGAAGGCGAAAGGGTTGGGCCAGTGGCCAGCGTGGCATGGTGTTGGTTGAAAAACGCTGGTGGAAAACGCAGATAGCTGTTTCCAGGTTTTCATCTGCCAGATCGGGAAAAAAACGAGGCAAATCAACGGGCATCATCAGCCCTTTATAAGAAAGAACAGAGGTGCTGAGGCTGGCGACATGAAAGTCAGGATCGTGTTGCAGGCGGATTTCAGCTTTGCGGCGGGCAAGCAGGAGCCTGGCATTGCATTGATCAAGCGGCAAATCATTGCAGTTGACGAACACATGGTTGAAGACAGGTAAGCTATCGAGCGCTATGGGACCGAGACAATCTGTATTGGTAGGCACTTCCCGCCACCCTGCAACCTCAAGTCCTTCGGTCGCCAGCGTTTCTGCAAGTATTTTCCGGGCAGCTTCAGCCAGTGAGCTGTCCTGGCTGAGCATCACCGATCCCACTGCGTACACCGAAGGTAGCGGGTTCGCGCAGCATTTGCCGGCAATGCTGCGCAAAAAAGCATCCGGTTTCCGGATCAGGAGGCCGCAGCCGTCTCCGGTGCGCCCATCAGCTGCAATGCCGCCTCGGTGCGTCATACAGGTCAGCGCCTCTATGGCTGTCTGTAGCAATCTATGACTTGCATTGCCTTTAAGGTGGGCAATGAGGCCGAAACCGCAATTGTCCTTGAATTCATTTTGATTGTAAAGCCCTGGCATCAGCATATCCTTGTGATCCGGATGAAAAAAAGTGCTCAATGCGGAGGTTGCAGAGCAAGAAGACGTCTTTTGTGCCTGGAAGGACACAAAGCTCGGTGCTGCTGCATTGAGCATGGCCTGTGAAAAAATAATCTACCAGATGTCTTCCAAATCAACAAGCTGGATGGCTTCGGAAAGGAAGAGAAGCAGGGCTTGCTCACGACTTCTTGGCTTGACAGTTCCCCATAACTATATACACTGAAGTGAGACTACTGGTTGGAAGCCATTGCAACTGCATATCTTCTTTTTTGAGGGGTGTGCAACACAGGCCTATGGCAGGTATTATTTTCTCCTTTTTAAGAGCATTGCATGCAAATAGCAACGACCCATAAGAATACTGATTTTGACGGATTAGCATCCATCCTGGCGGCGACACTTGTTTACCCCGGCTGCGTGGCTGTTTGTCCTAAGAATGTTAATCCTAACGTTAAGCGGTTTCTTGCCCTGCACAAAACGGCTTTCACCGTTGTGTTGCCAAACGAAATTGATATGAATAAAGTTGACAGCTTGATCATAGCCGATACCAACCAGTGGAAGCGGCTTGATCGGATGGAATCGCTAAAGGATCGTTTGGATGTGGAAATACTGCTGTGGGACCACCATATGGGACTCGGCGATGTCAACTCGCAATGGCAAAATGTGGCTCCGGTGGGGGCAACGATTACTTTATTTGTTCAAGAAATACAAAGGCAGCATATTGAACTTACCCCGCTACAGGCAACAGTGTTTTTGCTTGGACTGTATGAAGATACGGGACAGCTGACCTTCAGTTCAACAACTCCGGCAGATGCTCGTGTGGCTGCATTTCTTCTCGAGCAGGGAGCTGATTTAACCATTGCCGTTGATTTTTTAAACATGGCCTATGGTGAGACGCAAAAAAAGGTGTTGTTTCGTCTTTTACGCGATGCAGAGGAGATAGATATTAAAGGCCACCATGTCAGCATCGGCGTCGTATGGGTACATAAATACACAGAACTTGCCATGGTGGTTCAGTTGTACAGGAAAATTGTCAATGCAGATGCCGTGTTTGCCATTTTTGTCAATCAGGATGAAAAGCAGTTTATTATCGGTCGCAGTGGTGTTGCAGACATCAATGTACATGCTCTTCTTGCTCCGTTTGGCGGCGGAGGACATCCGGGAGCTGGTTCAGCTGTTGTCAGTGAACCTGGAGTCACACCTGGGCTCATGCGTCAGAAAATTATTGCAGCCCTGAAAGAAGATCAGAGTGGACGCGCGCTGGTGGCCGACATGATGTCTTTCCCCGTAACAACAGTGCCTGCAGAAACACCCATGCATGAGGTGCGAGCCATCATGGAGCAGGAAAAAATTCGGGGAGTGATTGTTGCTGACGAGCAGGGGATACAGGGGATTATTGTGCTATGGGATCTGAAAAAGCTGAAATTAGAAAAACAGTGGAACAGCCCGGTAAAGGCTTTTATGAAAAGAGATGTCGCAACTATTCATCCCGATGCCCTTGCCAGCGAAGCTGCAGAATTGATGGTGAGTAAAAATATCGGTCACCTGCCGGTTCAGCAAGGGAAAGAGGTCATCGGAATCGTGACCCGTACAGATATTATCAACTATCTGTACGGGATGCTGCCGGAATAAGAAGTCTTTTTAGCCTGGAGGCCATTGCATGCTGCGTCCGCCCAGAATGTGCATGTGGATGTGAAACACTGATTGCCCGGCCTGTTCACCATTGTTGAACACCACCCGGTACTGGTCAATACCCTCTTTGGCGGCAAGTTCATTCCCTATGCGCATAATTTTTCCGATCAGTTTGTCATCCTCGCTGGTGACAGCGGCCGGCCCTTTAATATGTTTTTTAGGGATAACAAGGAAATGGACTGGTGCCTGCGGCGCAATATCTCTGAACGCCAGTATCTCGTCATCTTCGTACAGTTTGTCGGCGGGTATCTCTCCTGCAATGATTTTACAAAACAGACAGTTAGTTTCCATTTTTTCCCTCTTATAGTGTGGGTTGCGGCTGCAGATTGATCATCAGGGCGTTATCACGCCCTGTAATATCAACTGGTACCATGGTCAAAGGAAATGGCTTTTCTCCAAGTTTAAAGTTAGTTAGCTTTAGTGTATCCAGTTGTAAAGGATACTCCTGCCCCTCGAGCGCTTTCAAGAGCGGACGAATTGCATCGGATCCGGTGTCTGACTGTTCTGGGGCAGGGAAAAATGGGGTGACGAAAAGTTGTTGTTTCCCTTTGTCAAATCGAGTTAGAAGATCACAGGAAACAGGAAGGTTAACTTCTCCTAATTTCAGGCGAATTTTTTGATTGGCAATGGTGGTTACCATTGACAGATTTTTGCCTCTGACAACGCCTTGGACGGAAAGAGTATTGTCGTTTATTGCCAATTTTTTTAACGATTGCAGCGTGATCTGTCCCTGCAGATCAGGATTATTAGTATTGATTTTCAGGGGGAGCATTTTTTGTAATGAGTGTAGTACTGTCTCTGCTGGAAGGGTGATAATGATATCTCTGTCACGGCTCTTCTCAGCTGCTCCAGCTACAAGAGGGACACAAAGAGTAACAGCACATACAAACAGCAAGAGATAAAAAATAGAGCGTATCATAAAAAGAAGGTGGTAGGTGAAAAGTGACTGGGTTTATTTACGTTGAGCTACTTTACTTTTTTTTCTAAAGATCGCAAGCAGCCAGATGGCAAGTACCGTAAAAATGCCGACAAAAGAATAAAGGTCCCGCTGGCTGGAATGAACGTGATAGGCCGTCACTTTTACAGTGTTCCGGTCTTGGAAAGTTCCTTGTAGAGAAATTTTTGTTTTTTCAGCAAGCGCCATTGGATGGATGTGCAGTTTTTCTCCGGTAAAAATTTGGATGGTTGATGTCTGCGGGTCATAGTTGCCGCGGTCAATGGCCAAGGTGTTGCCGGTTCGTGCCGCTTGATCGCGAAGGGTTTGGATAAAGTGGTTGTCGGCTGCAAAAGGGCCGTCCATGAAAAGAGGCGGTGCTGCAAGGTAAAAGAGCAGCAGCAGGCCGGCAAAAAGAGTGTTGAGTGGTTTAATGACCAGGTCAAGTTCCTGATGTCGATCTGAAAAAGCGAAAAACAGCAGTACAATACATCCCAAAAGAGAAAGAGCCTGGGTGGCCCAGTGCTCCGGCCAGAACAAACCAAAAGAGGTCAGGTGCCAGGAAAAGGGAGCGAGCAGATGGACCCCGTTGGCCCATTTTATTTGGAGGCTGTCCAGCAGCAGATGGAGCAGGCTGTTGCCGCTTAATACCAAAAAGAGGATTTTCTTGTTGCAAGCGAGCAGGCAGAGAGCACCACTGAGGAGCAGGCAGAAAAAAAGTGAAGCCTGCACCATGGTATATGCGCGCAGGGTGATGAAATCAACGCCGGGAGCAAGCCAGTGAACAATACGCTGTATGATCCACGGTATATCCGGAATAATACAGCCAACAGCAATCCACTTTACGTCAATCGTGTGATCCACGGCCTTGGTGGCTATGGTCTGTACCCCAAGATGGGCAAGGGTATTCGGCATGGTATTTTTAGCCCGGATTTTTCATGAGCATTGTGTCAACTTGTTAAAGTACACACAATTTCTGTTTGTTATGCAAGCTCAAATGGAGTTAACAGTTTTGCACAATGTTCACCAAAGGTCAGTCCATCAAGCCTCATCTTCTTCAGTCTTTTGATGATGAATATAATTTATTATCGGAGTCTGCGCTTACCCGGAGTCTGCGCTTACCCGGAGTCTGCGCTTACCCGGAGTCTGCGCTTACCTATTCATAAACAAAAAATTTGAACCTGACGCCGCCTGAAATGATGAGAAATCCAGGTCTAGGAGAAGAGATGGAGGCAGGGAGCACCGGCAAGGTACCAGAGAGGGGCAAACATGGCAAGCCATCCCGGCAACAGATAGAGCTGGTGGTGGGTAAGGAGTGTTGCCTTAAAGGGGCGCCTGAAGCGTTACAAGAGAAAATACGCTCAGCACTGACCATTGATAATCCCAAATATAAGGCAGCTCAGCGATATGGCCGGTGGATAGGCAAACAGCTCAAGCCAACGCTCTCTTTTTATACGCAATGCGGCGGCGATCTTTGCTTTCCCAGGGGATTTGGTAATCAGGCAGTCCGCATCTGTCGTAGTCTGGCCGGTGCTACGCCGCAGGTGGTTGATAAGCGGTGGCGATGTGATCCCCTTGCTCTGGAGTTTAAGGGAGAACTGCGTCCTTATCAGCGTGATGCCGTGGAGGCAGTGTGTCGGCATTCTTTTGGAGTACTGGAGGCTGGAACAGGTTCTGGTAAAACTGTTATGGCTCTTGATATTATTGCCAGACGTCGGCAGCCAACCCTGGTGATTGTGCATTCTAAAGAGCTGCTCTTTCAGTGGAAAGAACGAATTGCGCAGTTTTTGGATATCAGTGCCGGACAGGCGGGTGACGGAGTGCTGGACTTGCAGCCGGTGACCGTTGCCATAGTCAATACCGCCCGTAAACAGCTGGACACTTTGCCGCACCTGTTTGGTCATATTATTGTCGATGAATGTCACCGGGTACCGGCTAGTCTTTTTACAGACGTGGTGGCTGCCTTTGATAGCTATTATATGTTGGGTCTTTCTGCGACAGCCTTTCGTAGAGAAGATGGCATGACCAAGTTGATTTATACCTATATGGGCGACCGTATCCACAGGGTTGCCAGTGAAGAGTTGGCTGCCAGCGGAGCGGTTGTTTTGCCTGAGTTTATTCAACGAGCCACTGAGTTTACCTATGGTTATCGGGGGGAATATGCCAAACTGATTAAAGCGTTGGCCAAAAATGAGCAACGCAATCTACAGATTGCCGGTGATGTGGCAGAGTTGATCAAGAAGGGACACCAGGGGACTATATTGCTTGTTTCCGACCGGGTTGCGCACTGTGAAATTTTTGCTGAGCTGCTGCGGGCGCGGGATGTTCATGTCGCTTTGCTCACCGGGCAGGTAGGCAAGGAGCAGCGGGAACAGATCGTGCAGGATGTGCTGCAGGGCAAGGTAGAAGTGCTTATTTCGACCATCCAGCTCATCGGCGAAGGATTTGATTGTCCTGGGTTAACGACTCTTATTTTAGCAACCCCCATCAAGTTTGCAGGCCGTCTATTGCAGGTAGTCGGCCGAATTATGCGTCCGGCTCCAGGGAAAAAGGCAGTGGTGATAGATTATGTTGACGAGCATGTTCCCGTTCTTCGTCGTTCTGCTGTCAACCGCAGAGAATTATTTGCTGACTGGTGAGCAGGCCAGGGTATGCCTGCAACAGGTACATGTGATCGTGCTGGAGTTTATCTGCTTGTAAGTGCGTTTTTTACAAGAGTTTGCTTGTGCTTTTACGTCTCTTGCTGTAGACTCAGCGCTTTTTTTGATAACCTTCGGCATGCAAGACAGTGTATGCTTTCTTTTACACGTTACCTAAATTGACATCATAGCACATTATCATTGCTTGATAATGTATGCATGTCGTCTACCCCCTCTTGGGGGGACAGAGAGACAAATCTTCCTGGCAGAGGCGGGAAAGTATGGAGCAGAAAAACATTCGAAACGTCGCAATTATCGCTCATGTCGATCACGGCAAAACAACCCTTGTTGATCAGTTATTTCGCCAGAGCGGCATGTTTCGTGACAATCAGGAAGTTGCCGAGCGTCTGATGGATTCCATGGATCTTGAGCGCGAGCGCGGGATTACCATTGCATCCAAAAATGGTTCTTATATTCATAAGGGATATAAGATAAACATTATTGACACCCCGGGGCATGCCGACTTCGGAGGACAGGTGGAAAGGGTCCTGCGCATGGCAGATGGAGCAGTGCTTCTCGTCGATGCCCAGGAAGGCCCTATGCCGCAGACTTTTTTTGTAGTGAAAAAAGCACTGGCAGCAGGACTGCCCATCCTGGTTGTGATAAATAAAATCGATAAGCCTGCTGCTCGGTGTGATTGGGTGGTTGATCAGGTGTTTGACATGCTTGTGCGCCTGGACGCTCCTGATGACGTTCTTGATTTTCCTGTCATCTATGCTTCTGCTAAAGCCGGCTATGCTATTAATGAGCTCGATGATCCCGTGTCTGCAGAAACAGGGATGCACGTTGTCTCTGATATGATTGTCGACCACGTTCCACCACCAAAAGGTGATCCGGAAGCTCCATTGCAAATGCAGGTGAATACCATAGATTACTCCCAGTATATGGGGCGGTTGGGTATCGGCAAGGTGGCCAACGGTCGGTTGGATTTGCGCTCCAATCTTGCTGTTGCTCGGCGTGATGGGACCATCTCGCCGGTTCGGATTAATAAAATTTTTCTTTTTGACGGTGATAAAAAGGTGCCGGCAGAAAGTGCAACTGTTGGGGACATCGTCGCTGTCGCCGGGATGGTGGATGTTACTGTTGGGGTCACCTTTACCGACCCTGATGATCCGCAGCCAATGCCGTTGATTGAGATCGATCCACCCACCATCTCCATGCATTTTATTCCCAATGATAGTCCGTTTGCGGGCCAGGATGGAAAATTTGTTACCTCGCGCCATCTGGAAGAAAGGCTGGCAAGAGAAACCCTGGCCGACGTTGCCCTCAAGGTTGAAACCCTGACCGAAGGGGTGGGGTTCAAGGTTTCCGGCAGGGGGGAGCTACACCTTTCCATTTTGATTGAGAAAATGCGACGCGAAGACTACGAGTTCCAGGTCACCCGTCCTCAAGTCATCATGATGGAGCAGGATGGGAAAATGATGGAGCCCTATGAGGAGCTCTCGGTGGATGTGGATGAACAGTACCAGGGGGTCGTGATTGAAAAGCTGGGCAAACTAAAAGGCCAGTTGCTCGACATGCAGGTCGAGAATCAGATGGCAAAAATGAAATTCAAGGTGCCAACCCGCGGTTTACTCGGGTATCGTTCGCAGTTCTTGACCGATACCAGAGGCATGGGTGTGATGAACTATGTCTTTGCCGAATGGGGGCCTTATGCGGGCGAACTGCAGCAGCGTATCAACGGTGTTATGGTGGTCAAGGAAACGAGCACAACTGTGGCTTATGCGTTGTTTAACCTTCAGGAACGCGGGCAGCTCTTCATTGGCCCGGGTATCGATACCTACCAGGGACAGATTATAGGGGAGAACTGTCGCCCTGCGGATCTGGTTGTGAATCCGGCAAAAGGGAAGAAGTTGACCAACGTGCGGGCCTCTGGTTCAGATGATGCTGTTGTTCTTACCCCGCCGGTTGACATGAGCCTGGAAGAGTGCATAGCATATATAAATGATGATGAATTAGTTGAAATTACCCCTAAGGCCATTCGGCTGAGAAAAAAGACCGGTGTACGGGTCAGGGGATAAAACGAGAGGAAGCAGGCCGTGAAAGATATATTTTTACTGGCAGCAGCAGCTGTGATAGGAGTGATAGCGCTGACAGTTATCATTAAAAAAGCCGGTGATAACTGCACGCCCTGACTGTTGATCTATGGCTCCATAGGTGTGGGGCTGGTAAGCTATCTGCTGTTAAAAATGCTTTTTTAGAGATGATGTTTGATGCCGGTGATAGACAACTTTTGGTCTGTCACCGGCAATTTATTTTTTTCTGGGCTGTTACGCTTGCGTGATTGCAGGTCTGTTGCCCGTTTTTTTGAAGTGAAAATAGTCGTCCAGTATTTGCTGGTGATCAAAGGCAAGGGACGGCAAGTTGTCCTGGTTGTAAATAACGGCTTGTGCTGCATCGTCAGCGCCTTTGGGCTTGCCGGTTGCGGTACCTATAAACACGGTAGAGCTGTTATGTTGGCGAGCATCCCTGGACGGGTCGGAATAGGTATAAAACTGGTGGGTGAGAGTGACCTGTAACCCCGTTTCTTCTTCTGCCTCCCTCCTTGCAGCATGTTCAAATGATTCCCCATAATCAACAAAACCGCCGGGCAATGCCCAGCCGAGTGGTTCATTTTTGCGCTCAATCAGTACAATTCCTCCGCCTATTTCAATAATGATATCCACTGTTGGGGTTGGATTTCGGTAGACGGTGGGTGAGGTGTCGGTCTTTGGGGTATTCATGTTTTTTTATAAGGGTTGCTGTCGTTTATCAAAGACAAAGGGCACGGATTTCCTCCCAATTCTGTACGGCGGGGAGAGTGTTGTGGGCGCGGTTCCAGGGCTGGGAAAAGAGGATTGATCTAACCCCTGCCTGTTCAAGCTGTTTACAGGTTTCTGCACGATCATCAATGAAGTGGGAGAGATCCAGTCTGTGGACATGGCGAACCTTGTCGTCGTGGTCGCCCATGGCAACTAGTCTAATTTTATTGATAAGAGGGGAGGGCATGTGCTCCTCCATCCAGCGATGCACCGGGTCAGCCAGGGGTCTTGCGGTGATGATGGTTATCGGTGCATGGGTGCTGAGTTCCTCAAGGACCTGGATCGCTCCTTTCATGGGCATCAGCTGGGTGCCAACTGAATCATGGAGTATCGAGGTAAAGATTTCCTCCACAATTTCATAGTGAAGCTCTGTGCATTCTTCCACCTCAAATCGGGTGATATGTTCAAGCTCGATACCGCAATAATCATACTGCTCACAGGCAATCCGAATAAAAGCCTCTGCAGTGTCAGCTATAACACCGTCAAAGTCGAATCCTATTTGTGCAGGATGAATTTTCTGTTCCATGGATAAATCTCGTCTTGGAAATTACATCACTGTTTGATTGATGCCTCTTCGATGATCACGGCATACTTGTAACCAGCGCCAAAGTCCCGATTGGCATGAAGGGTGCCGCTGAAGGTAACAATTGTCCCCATTTCCGGCAGCTCCTGGGTGGTTAGAACCAGATCATGCGTGTTTTGCATGGGACTCCCGGTGCCGTCTTGAAGGTGGACCCAGTTTTTGCCCATGATCCTGGGGGAGACTTTGACCACTTTGCCGCGTACTGTGACTGAACTGTTATCCAGATCTTTTGCTTTGCTATAACATTCCCCCACAGTGTAACTGCTGCTGCCGCCGGCCTTTTCCACTACAATGTCTTTGGAAGGAACAATCGCGCCAAGGCTTCCCGGCGATTGACCAACGGGTTGCACACCCATGGTTTCTGTAGCTGGGTGTTGCTGCTCAGCTTCTAAGGCTTGGGCAAAGCCCGAGTCTGTGGCCGGTGCTTTGGCTGTCATACCATGAGGGGAAGGCATAGGAGCTTCCTCGGCATTTGCAACGCCTGGAGAAAAAATGATGGACGGAAAGGTACGTTTGAGTGTTTTTGACTCAAAGTCGCGCATCTCCATGCCTGGTCTGCAGGTAATTTCCGCACCTTTTGTCACCTTTGTTTCCGGGATGGCTACCCAGACGGATTGTTCGCCTTTGTTCAACCGAAGATAGGTATAGCCTCCGGTGTTCATGGTTTCGGTGACGGTCCCTCGCAGGCCCTGTTCGGCCATTGTTGCTGTCGGTGGTGTAACTTCGGCAGCAGCAAAAGCAGCTGCAGGCAGCAGGATCAGGGTTGCTGTATATAAGGCTGAAAAGATGCGGTTCATGCTGGAATCTCCAAGTATATTTTTGTGTATACACAGTGGTCGGTTGTTAGTAGATTTATCAGGGAAAGCGCAGTCGGTGCCACCCATAACAGCAATATTGATAAGCCGTGACCGAGAGATTGTCAACGTTGTTCCTTATTGTCGGACATCCTGTAAAAATGTTGCTATTTCCTCGGCCCATACCTGATAACCTCGTGTGCTCAGGTGTACTTGGTCATTGAGGAATCCGGGTTTTGTTATCGGCAAACATTTTTCATTGAACGGGGGAACCATATCAAGATAAAAACAGTTTTCTGTCTGGGTGGTTATCTCCTGGAGTTGTTTGTTGATTTCCTCCAGCTTATGGCTTGGAATTATGGACATGGGCATCAGAGAACTGATGATAATGGAGCAGGAAGGGTAAAAGGTGCGGATGGTTGGCACCATACTGGAGTGGATTGCAGGAAAGTGCGGCGATCCCATGAGCAGGTTGTTGGTTCCTGACTGAATCAGGACTGCATCAGGTTCGGCGGTACTGTTAATTTCATCTATGAGCCGGCCTGCGAGCCCTTCGGTACATTCACCGGCCATCCCTCTGTTTATAACGTTGTATTCCGGCAGCAGTGTAGGCCAATCACCCCATTCGACAAGCGAATCGCCTAGCATGAGCAATGTTTTCATTTTTTTTCCTTATCTGTTTTTGCGATGGTGGACTGGAGCACCACACACCCCATGTTCGGAACAATCACACGGGCACCGTTTTTTACGGTCGGTGCCGCATGTAACTCCATAAAATCCTCAGGACCGCTGAGCCCTGTGTCGATTATTTTTTTCCAGATCCTTTGGTGTGGTCGTATTGGTGGGGCTGGAATGGTGAATGTCTTGGTTGTCTGGATATTACCGTTAAGCATCACGTAAAAATCATCGTCTTCTTCCGGCAGCTGGGAGCCGTTGAGGAGAAAGCTCAGCGTGTGACACCCGTCTGACCAGTTTTGTTGACCTGGTAAAAGACTATGCCAGCTTATTTCCTGCATATGGAGAGGTTCGTCTGCATTGTCAGCGGTGAGGAAAAAATCGTCGCGCCTAAAAACAACATGCTCCCGGCGCAATCGGATCAGCTGCTGTACAAAGCGGAACATGGTTTCATTCTTTTTCCAGAGCTGCCAGTTGAGCCAGCTTGTCTCGTTATCCTGGCACCATGCATTATTGTTGCCCTGTTGAGTGCGGGAAAACTCATCACCAGCCACAATCATGGGCACACCTTGGGAGAGAAAGAGAATGGCAAGCATGGTTCGAGATCGACGGGAGCGGAGTGCCAACACAGCTTTATCGTTGGTCGGCCCCTCTTTGCCACTGTTCCAGCTGATGTTATGATTGTCTCCGTCACGGTTGTCTTCTCCGTTTGGAAGGTTGTGTTTGTGGTTGTAACTGACAAGATCAGCCAAGGTAAAGCCGTCGTGGCTCGTGATAAAATTAATTGAGTTGCACGGGCGTCTGTCGCTGTGCTGGTAGAGATCAGAGCTGCCTGCGATGCGGGTGGCAAGGGAGGCAACCGTATTTTTATGACCACACATAAAAGAACGTACATCGTCGCGGAATTTACCATTCCACTCAGCCCAACGATGATGCGTTGAAAAACTCCCTACCTGGTATAAGCCGGCTGCATCCCAGGCTTCTGCGATAATTTTTGTGTCGGCAAGCACAGGGTCTTCGGCGATCATTTCAACCATCGGCGGATTGGCGAGGACATGCCCGTTGGAGTCCCTGCCCAGGATGGAGGCTAGGTCAAAGCGAAAACCATCCACATGCATCTCAATAACCCACCAGTGGAGGGCATCCATAATGAGGCTGCGGACAATGGGATGGTTGCAGTTGCAGGTGTTGCCGCAGCCGGAAAAATTGAGATAGTTCCTGGTCCAGGGATCGAGTAGATAATAAATGGTATTGTCTATTCCCCTGAAACTGGTTGTCGGACCATCGATGCCTCCTTCTGCAGTATGGTTGTAGACAATATCTAAAATAACTTCTATGCCCGCTTTATGCAGCGCTTTGACCATGTCCCTGAATTCATTGAGAGGATCCTTTGGTTGACTGCAATAGCCGGATTTTGGAGAGAAGAAGGAGAGCGGGCTGTAGCCCCAGTAGTTTTTTAACTTTTCACCTGTTTCGGGGTTGATAAAGAGTGTTTCATTCTCATTGAATTCTGTGACCGGCATTAATTCTACGGCCGTGACCCCCAAATCCTGCAAGTATTCGATCTTTTCCGTAATTCCTTTGAAGGTACCTGGATGAGCAACATGCGATGATGGGTCCTGGGTGAATCCGCGAACATGGAGTTCATAAATAACAGAGTCCTTGAGAGGGATGTTCAACGGACGATCATCTTCCCAGTCGTAATGTGGCGGCTGGATACGACAGCAGGGTTGTTTTCCCAGGCCTCCCCATTTCTCTCCCCAATGCGAGGAGCGCAGCTCTTTTGCATAGGGGTCAAGGATAATGAGTGAATCGTCATAAGCATGTCCGCTTCCCTCCGGGTCAAAAGGCCCGGATATCCGGTAGCCGTAATAGCAGGGCATGCTCAGCTCAGGAATGAGGATGTGCCATATGTCCCCTGTTTTATTAATTTTCGGGTGAAGCTTTATCTTGAGTTGCTGAGGCTTACCGCGCTTTTTGAACTCGAGGATAAGGGTAACTGCGTCGGCATTTCTGGAAAAAAGAGCAAAGTTCATTCCTGCAGGGGTTGGTGAAGTGCCTAGAGGCAGAGGAAGGCCGGCGGGAAAGGTTGTCAGCTGATTCATCTTGACCTGATAATAATAATCATTATATAAAATGAGAGGATTTTATTTTTGCCAACACTCTACTTGGTTTTAGATTTTTTCTAAACACTTAAGGAGGATTTATGGGACTGTTCAAAAAACTGCAAATTCCGGGAATGCCTACCATCGATTGGGATATGACTCCGGAATACACCTTTGGTACCTTCGAAAGTTGGGGTGGTGTGGAGCGTGTTCGCAGTAAGAATGAGCGGGTTTATTACTTTTTTATTGATGCTTGGGGAGAACCTTCGAAGTTATGTCTCATGGAGCGGGGTATTAAACATGCCAGGGTGGTAGCAGAAATTCTTGCCCCGCAGGAGCTGGTCGATGAATGTGTTGGTGAGCAGGGAAAGGTGGCCATGTTCGAGCGTACCCATCCCATCAATGAACGGCTTAGAACGTGGCTGATTGAGCACGTTATCGAAACTGAAGATGATTCAAAAATTATCCCCATTGAGGACGAACGTATTGATATTCTTGGTTCCTCAGGGCTACCAACTGTTGACGAAGCCGGCGAGGATGTAGAATCGGTAGAATTTCCGGATCAACCATCAGAGTTGAGTGAAGAAGATGTGGTGGAGCTGGTCACCAAGTACAACCTCGTTGACCATGAGCGTAAACCTGATGGCAGCTATGAGAGTTGTCTCGTTGACAGTGGAGATGGGAAGACTGTTATTGATAAGAAGTCGGGTTTGATGTGGCAGCGGGAAGGGGCGGACATCATGAGCAATCGCTCTATGCGGCGGGAAGTGGAAAAACACAATAAAGAAAAATTTGCAGGATATGATGACTGGCGCCTGCCTACCATGGCCGAAGGGCTCTCGTTGATGTGCAAAGAAAAAAACAGCAAAGACCAGTATCTCCATCCCTGTTTTTCGGCAGCACAGCCGTTTGTTTTTGTCGATGCCACCCGAAAACCGGGTGGATACTGGTTTGTCGACTATAAACACGGCAGGGCATTTTGGGCCTCTGGGACTATTCCGGGTGGTTTTGGAAGATTCTGTAGAAAGGTAAAATAGAAAAAGTGTAAAAAGCAGTTGCCTGGTAGCTCTTCTCACTGCTATTATAAGGGTAATATGTTTACATTATTACCCTTTGATAGGAGTTGGGTCATTTGAAGCGGATACTAGTTGTAGATGATGAGGATCAGATTCGCACAATGCTGACACAGATGCTTTCTCAAGAAGGCTATGAAGTGCATACCGCAGAAAACGGTGAAGATGGTATGTCGCTTGTGGGCAAATATTCTTTTGACCTTGTGATTACCGATATGATTATGCCCGTGAAAGATGGGCTCAAGTTTATCATGGAATTGGTCCGGGATTATCCTGACCTCAGAATACTGGCCATTTCCGGTGGTGGCGCAATTAAGGCGGAACGCTATTTGACCATGGCCGGCTATTTAGGTGATATTGCAACCCTTGAGAAACCTTTCAAACGTGACGTCCTTCTTAGCCTGGTAAGTCAACAACTGGAAAAATAATCCATGAAATGTGCTTAACAGTCTGGATGTGGGTGCAAACCTTTAACGTTAGTTGATGGCCGCTGCCGGGGGGGAAGCCGCCGCCTTGGCGTAGCGAAGCTGCTGTTTTTTCTTGAAGCCGTAGTCAACAAGTTTTTTCACATCGCTCCACATGGTTTCGCTGCCCATGATTGCGACCACTATACGTTCCCCGTCTCGAGAAAATTGACCAACATAGGTTTGCCGGGCTGCTGATGTATAACCCGTTTTTCCGGCTTGCGTTCCCTTTACCCGCCACAGCGCTTTATTGTGATTGTAGAGCGTTTTTCCCTCAGTGGTTACAACTTTGCGTTTTTTCATCCGACGGGCAAATTCAGCATTTTGCATGGCATGTCTGAATATATTTGCCAGATCTCTTGCCGTTGACTGTTGACCCTTGGCAGTGAGTCCGGATGCTGTTTTGCAGATTGTACGCTTTGCTCCCCACAGCTTTGCTCTCAAGGTCATCATGTAAGCAAATTTTTTTTCGTTGCCGGCTATTTTTTCAGCCAATGCCACACTGGCATCGTTGGCTGAGGCGAGCAGCACTGCATTGATAAGGTCTGTAGCCAGATAGTCTTTTTTTGGATCGAGGTAGACCTTCGAACTCGGCATTCGGGATGCCTTTTGACTAACACCTACTTTTTCTCTCTTCTCTAACAATTTTAAAGCGATCGACCCTGTGAGCACCTTGATGGTGGAGGCCGGCTGGCGAGGGGTATCGGGTGATTTGGCAAAGATGGTCTCTCCGGTAACCGCATCCATTACCATCACGCACTTGGAACTGATCTGTTTGTTGATTTTTGGCAGATGGACGCGCTCCTCTTTGGTTGGGGTGCCAATTCGCCTCTTAACCGCTGTGATCTTGTATGCTTCCCCCAAGGAAATAACCGCTGAGGTTGAGTTCACTTGATTCTGGGAAGCGGTCCTTCCGAATGTCGTAGGATGACTGGGAGCAGAAATTTGCGTAGCTGCTTCGCCGGTTTGGGCGCCTGGTCTCGTCTTGGCACTGTTTTCCAGGACCGGGAGTTGCATAGCCGCAACATCCTGGACATGAAAAAGCGAACACAAGAAACAGAGAAAAAGAAAAAAAGGTATGCCTCGTTGCATGAGAATGAATCTCTTGATTTTGATCAATTGAAAAGAATTGGAATTTTAATATCGGTGTCAGTTGACTGTCAAGCCATTTGAGCCCGTTTCCTTTGAAAACTCTCATTGTTTATGGTATCAACAGTCCAAAATGACAATGGCTAAGGTCTGTATCTGGAGAATAGCATGAACGATGAAATGAAAATAGAGAACAAGGAGCATGACGGACAAATACCCGTTGATACCATCTCCACTGAAAATCTGCCAGCTATCCAGGAAAATGCGGCAACTTTAAATGAACTTATTGACATAAGCTGCAGGCGATTTCGCCATTTACCTGCTACAGGAATGGCCCTTGAGAAACCCTTAAGTTACAAGGAGTTTCATGTTCGGATTCTCAGTCTGGCGGCCTATCTCGCTTCTCTGGGAGTCAAGCGGGGTGATAGGGTGGCCATCCTCAGCGAAAATTCACATTTTTGGGGCATGGTTTATTTTGCCATTGTCAGGTTGGGAGCCCATGTCGTGCCTCTTTTTCCGGACTTGCCGGAAGCCGACGTCCATCACATCCTCAATGAAATGGAATGTGATATTATTTTTCTCACCCAGAGACAAATAGAAAAAATTTATGATCTCAAAAAAGAGCTTAGCACAGTTGTAACCCTTGATGATTATATCGATGATACCGGGCTCATTACCCTGCAGACATTTAGTAGCTTTTTAGACAAGGCACTCGACCAGTTCGCAGCTGAGGCGGAAAACGAAACGTTAACTTTTCCAGTAGTTAAGGCCGAAGATATTGCCTCTGTTTTGTATACTTCCGGGACTTCCGGCTTTTCCAAGGCCGTGGTACTCAGTCACGAAAATTTGTGTTCCAATGCGTATTCGGCCAGTGGTGTTATGGATATTCAGGCAGAATGGGTTTTCCTTTCTGTACTACCGATTTCACATACTTATGAATTTACAACTGGTTTCCTGCTGCCCCTGTTGACCGGCGGACGTGTTGTGTATGCTGGGAAAACGCCGACTCCTGCAATTTTACAGCGAATTTGTGCAAAAGAGCGGCCCCATGTGATGCTGGTCGTGCCGCTGGTTATCGAAAAAATATTCAAGAAACGGGTGGTTCCAGCGGTTGAGAAGAGCAAGATGCTCTCTTTTGCCTGCCGATTTAATATAGGCAGAAAAATGGTGTATAAAAAAATCGGCAGCAAACTCACCGACTTTTTCGGTGGAAGGCTGCAGCTCATGGGTATTGGCGGGGCTGCCCTTAATCCTGAGGTCGAGACTTTTCTGCGCGATGCAGGCTTTCCCTTTTTGGTTGGCTACGGGTTAACCGAAGCCTCTCCATTGCTTGCCGGCGGCCCCCATGGTGACAAGACCGTCAACCTGGGATCGGTTGGTAAGCCGGTGCCAAGGGTGGAAGTTCGTATTGATGAAGGCCGTTTTGAAGATGGTATTGGTGAAGTTCAGGCAAGAGGTCCCAATATTATGCAGGGCTATCTGAATGATCCTGAAGCAACCCAGGCCACTTTTACAGAAGATGGTTGGCTGAAAACCGGCGATTTAGGTTTTTTAGACAGCGAGGGGAATCTGTACATTAAGGGGCGCTCAAAATCGGTTATAGTGCTGTCAAATGGGGAAAATGTCTATCCAGAGGCCATAGAGCATAAAGTGAATTCATGCCCCTATGTGGTTGAGTCTCTTGTTGTGGAAAATCGCGGTGTACTGGAAGTCTGGGTGTACCCGGATTATGAATTTATTGATAATAAAACTGTTGGTAAGAGTCGCACGCAGCGACATCATTTTATCTCGTCCATGTTGGAAGAGATGCGGGTAGAAGTAAATGAAAAATTGCCCCCTTCTTCAAGGCTTTCTCGCGTATTGGAGCGGCGCGAGCCGTTCATAAAAACGGCAACTCATAAAATTAAAAGATATTTGTATTCAGCAGACAATATGCATGTGTGATTCAACCAAAAATACAAAAGGAGGGGAGATGAAAAAAATTGCAGTGGTGGCAGCGGTTTTACTTGTAGGAGCGGGGGCAGCATATGGATCGGGGTGGAGGATACCTGAGCAGTCGGTCAATTCTACAGCACGCGCAGGAGCCTACGTGGCGTATACACCTGGGGCAGATGCAACGTATTATAATCCTGCAAATATGTCATGGCTTGACGACCGGGGATATCTGGAGGTAGATGCTACCTGGATACATCTTGCCTCAATTTCATATACTGACAGCAGAACCCCATCGTACAACGGTGAATCGGAAAAAGAAAATTTCTTTCTGCCAACCTTTTTTGCTGTGTCTCCCTATTACGGCGATTTCCGTGTAGGTTTTTCTTTTACCGCACCGGCAGGTTTGTCTAAGCAGTGGCATGATCCGTTTCCAAGAACCTTTGCTGAAGAGTTTACCCTTAAGGTTTTTGAGGCAAATCCAACCATATCCTATCGCTTTTGTGATCAGTTTTCCGTTGGAGTCGGCATTCGGGGGATCTATGCAGATGGCAAGGTAAAGAGCACGGGGATGACCCCCACCGGAATTGGCATAAGTCGCGATATGGACGGTGATGCCTGGGAAGCTGGTTATAATATTGCGCTGACAGCGCGTCCGGTTGAGGACCTGAACATTTCGGTTACCTACCGCTCTAAGGTTGATCTTGATGTAACCGGTACGGCAAGACTGGCTACTTCCTTGGGGCCAAGTACTTACAACGGTGATGTTGATGTTGCTATTCCTGTTCCTGCAGTTTTGGCTATTGCGGCCTCTTATACCTTTTTTGATCAACTGACCGTTGAATTGGAATATGATAGGACGTACTGGTCAGAGTATGAAACACTTGATTTCGATTATCCTGTTTCCCTCGGTAACCCTGTACTCACAGCGGTGTTTGACCAGCCTATGGCAAGAAACTGGTCAGATACGAACACCTTTCGCATGGGCATAGAGTATGATTTTAAAAATGATTTTGTGCTCATGGCTGGTTTTGCACTGGATGAAAACCCTGCGCCCAGTGAGGCCCTTGGTTTTGAGTTACCCGACTCAGATGCACAGCTTTATTCCATAGGTTTGCGCTACAAGGCGACCGAAGATATGGAGGTGGGAATTGCCTATCTCTATGATAAGAAGGACAGCCGTACAGTTACCCAGGATACCATTAACGGAACCTTTGACGATGCCGCGGCGCATCTCGTGACCATCGGATTGTCCTGGAAATTGTAAAAAAAAAATAAGATGTTACACACCGAAAAAAGGCGGAGTCAGCGATGGTTGACTTCGCCTTTTTTCTTTGTCTGGCAATCTTTTTTAGGGAGATGGAGAGGTTTAGTATCTCCAGTAGCTTGCAATTAGAGCAGGACATTGTTG
The DNA here is from genome assembly GCF_963675105.2 of Desulfogranum marinum. Taxonomy (NCBI): domain Bacteria; kingdom Pseudomonadati; phylum Thermodesulfobacteriota; class Desulfobulbia; order Desulfobulbales; family Desulfobulbaceae; genus Desulfogranum; species Desulfogranum marinum. The sequence goes on along the minus strand of NZ_CAXXRO010000003.1, from coordinate 161,458 downwards.
GTGTGGACCGTCGTAACTAGTGGAGATGTCATGTATACTGAGACTGTATATGACTTGGTGAAAGCATTGTTTCGCCAGTATCCCTTTTATCAACAAAAGGGGGAAGGAAATGAAGAAAGCGAGCTATCCGATTATTGTGATGGCCTTGGCAATAAGTGTTTCTTTGGTCTTTAGCTCATCGTTGTTTGCGGCGACCTGCAAGGGGCAGTCCAGGTCGAAATGCGAATCAAGCAGTGATTGCAGCTGGGTAAAAAGCTATAAAACCAAGGCTGGAAAAACTGTAGACGCCTATTGCCGAGCTAAATCAGGCAAAAGTAAAAAAACTTCTGCTACTACTGATAGCAAGAAGAAAAACTCCAGCAGTAAAAAATCCAGCTCGAGCAAGACGACAAAAGATACGTCTGGTTCATAACCAGTGCTGCTGAACAGTGATTGTTCGAGGTGAAGGCGAGGTTATTTGTTATTCGCTGAAGAGTTGTACTCATTGCTGATAAACGGTGCCTTGGAAAAAGTCTTTTTCCAAGGCACCGTTTATTTTGTTACAGAGTAACGATGGAGATACCCTTGTGAATTCTTCTCCATAGCAGTGTCTGGTTATACCAATTTGCTGACGGGCCGTGGGCAAACCCGTTTGGACTTAAATAAAAGCCCTGCCGGCTGTATATATCCAGCGACTGTAACAGCCTGATGCCAGTGTTGGTGAAACCTGATACTCGTTGACCTGTAGCGCGCTCTTGTTAGACTTTGTCAACACAGCATGTTGGCATGATGTATTAATCTTGCAGTGCGACTTGCAGGTTTTGGTCGAGTTTGGCGAGGAATTCCTCGGTGCTGAGAAATGGTTGATCGCCACCAACCAGTAATGCTAAATCTTTGGTCATGGCACCGGATTCAACTGTGTCGATACATACCTTTTCCAGCGTTTCGGCAAATCGGATCACCTCCGGAGTTTCGTCATATTTGCCGCGATAGGCCAGGCCGCGGGTCCAGGCAAAGATGGAGGCAATAGGGTTGGTAGAGGTCTTGTTCCCTTTCTGGTGTTCACGATAGTGACGGGTGACGGTACCGTGGGCCGCTTCTGCTTCAACGGTTTTACCATCTTCTGTCATCAGGACCGAGGTCATGAGGCCAAGGGAGCCGAATCCCTGGGCAACAGTATCTGACTGGACATCGCCATCATAATTTTTACAAGCCCATATAAAACCACCTTCCCACTTGAGGGCGGCTGCAACCATATCATCGATCAGTCGATGCTCATAGGTAATACCGGCTTGCTGAAATTGTTCGGCAAATTCCTGCTCGTAGACTTCCTGGAAAATATCTTTAAAACGACCATCGTATTTTTTCAAGATGGTGTTCTTGGTGGAGAGGTATACCGGCCAGCCCAGGTTAAGCCCATAGTTCATGCAGGAACGGGCAAAACCGCGGATGGATGCGTCCAGGTTATACATCCCCATGGCGCAGCCGCTGTCTGGAAATTCAAACACTTTATGTTCAATTGGGGCGCTGCCGTCTGCCGGTTCAAATTTCATGGTGAGTTTCCCTGGACCGGGAACAAGAAAGTCGGTGGCGCGGTACTGATCGCCAAAGGCATGTCTGCCTATAACGATTGGCTTTTTCCATCCTGGTACAAGCCGGGGGATGTTGTTGCAGATGATGGGCTGCCGAAAGACCGTACCGCCAATGATGTTACGGATGGTACCGTTGGGTGATTTCCACATCTGTTTGAGGTCGAATTCTTCAACCCGAGCTTCATCAGGGGTGATCGTAGCACATTTTACTCCAACGCCGTATTCTTTAATTGCGTTGGCTGCGTCAACCGTAATTTGGTCGTCGGTTTCATCACGTTTTTGGATGGAGAGGTCATAATATTTAATATCCACATCCAGGTAAGGAAGAATCAGCTTTTGTTTAATAAAATCCCAGATGATTCTGGTCATTTCATCGCCATCAAGCTCAACAATCGGATTTTTAACTTTGATTTTTGCCATAAAGTCACTCCTGTAGGGTAAGGGCGTGGTAGTATACTCTGTTTGTAATTGTATGCTTATAAAGGGGCGACCGCTATGGTTGAGTTACCCCTGTTTTTATCGAACTGTTTTTTACGCTAATAATTACAGTATCCGGTTGCTTCATAACTTTTAAGAAGGATTTAAACTTAATCAAGGCGGTCTTCAATTATTAATTGTTATAAGAGGTTAGTTAAGAGCTCCTTACCCATTTAAAATACAAGATATTGTTACAATGTACATCTTCCTTTGCTGCCTTTTTTAAGGCACCCTCTGCGCAAAATTTTTTGCCTTGTCAGCAACCGATAGACCAGGATGGCGCATGATCAATACAACGGCTACATAAATATAATTAGTTGGCCAGTTGACAGCGGGTTTGAAGTAATTATCTTTTGTATGTCTTCATCTCTCCTTCATTGAAGACAGCACCCTGACCCTCCTTTCGCCCAGCACCCCTGGTCAGGGTGCTTCTTTTTATAGATTTCATAGATGGTCCTCATCGTAATACTCTCCCCCTTCATATTGTCCATAGCCGTTGATAAATAAAGGAAGTTTTGTATACTAGTGCTATTCAGGTGTTTGATACCACTTGGTAGAAGGAAAGACGGTGGGAATCCGTCACAAACCAGTCATTGCTGTATTCGAAGTCTGTAGAGGCTGCTGCTCGTGCAAGACGGGTGTGCATCTCTGTAAGGGGAGTCACTGGAGTGAGTAATCTCTGGGAAGGCCGCCTCTGCAGTATACTTCGTGAGTCAGAAAGCCTGCCTGAATATACACAGATACGTATGATCTGTGACCACAGCCAACCACTGGATTCCTGTGTTTTATCATTTCTATACAACATTAATGCAGCATTTTGCTGAAGAGTCTTTGCTGTCGCTGTCCTCTTTACCCGGTCAGGTAGTGAGAACATTGACCGAGATACAGTGATTTGCAACCAGAAGGGGGAACTGGTTATGGATATTGCCTTAAATAAGGATTTTGGAAAGGTCATTACCGGTCTGATTCGGGGAGAGAGCTTGAATGCCGAACAGGCCTGTAATGCCTTTTGGCAGGTGTTAAATAATGACATTAGTGAGATGCAGCAGGGTGCGTTTCTTGCGGCGTTGACTGCAAAAGGGGAGACAGCCGAAGAAGTTGCCGGCGGGTGGAAGGCTATCTATGAACTGGATACGACAAAGGTCTCACTCCATGGAGAGGGGCCTGTTGTTGATAATTGCGGGACAGGGATGGATACCTATAAGACTTTTAATATCAGTACTGCTGCCTCCCTGGTTGCAGCCTCAGGTGGTATTACCGTCGCCCGCCATGGTGCGCGGGGCATTACTTCCTCTTGCGGGACCGTAGATATTGCCGAGGCACTGGGGGTGGACGTAGAATGTGATGTCGCCTATGTCGCAGATGCAATCGATAAGGTCGGGGTCGGCCTGTTCAATGGCATGAGTCCTAAGGTTCACCCTATGGCGTTAGGAAGAATATTATCCCAGATCTATTTTGGTTCACCTTTAAATATTGCGGCCTCCCTGGCCAATCCTGCCTTGCCGAAGATGGCCGTTCGTGGCGTATATGCCAAGGACTTGATTCTGCCAGTTGCCAAGGTCATGCAATCGATCGGTTATACAAAGGCCACTGTAGTGTACGGCGGAATTGATGGGAGTGACAAGGGGATGGATGAGGCTTCGGTGTGCGGTACGACCTACGGTGCACGACTTATTGATGGAGAAATTAGTGAATTTACCCTTACCCCTGAGCAGTGCGGGATACAGCAGCATCGGCCAGACGCTCTTGCTGCAGATCCAGACTTGGATCAGGCAGCCCTGAAAATGGTGGAACTGCTGCATGGGAAAGGTGATCCTGCACGCAGAGATGCAGTGCTGCTTAACAGTGGTCTTCTGTTTGAGTTAACCGGTAAAGCACCATCGATCGAGCAGGGGGTGACAATGGCCAGGGAATATTTGAAGGATGGACAACCGATTGACGTTTTAACCAGGTGGGTTGCTGAACAGAATCGTGATCCGGATAAGGGAATAGCGAAATTGGATGCTCTGATACAACAGGTTTAGCCATGCAGCAGCTCTTTATTCTTAAATCAGGCACTGAGTATTTTCGTTTTACCGACACCGAGTACACACGATGCTCCCTGCAAAAGGCCAGCGTTTATCCCATGGATTGTCTGGACAAGGTAAAACAACTGCATCAACAGCTGCAAGACGACGGCATCAGTGAAGCCGCTATCTTTATCCTGACCCTTACCGAACAACCCTTTACCGAACAGGCTGGTCGCGAATAATGAAACTCTCTCTCCTCGGTCCCGGAAAGCTTCAACCTGAGCATGTTGACATAGATTCACCCTGCGATAGCGGCAATGTACGACTCAAGGTCTGTTACTGTGCCATATGCCGTACAGATGCAAAAATGTGGGAGCAAGGCCATCGGGATCTCGTCCTCCCCAGGGTACTTGGTCATGAGCTGGTTGGCATTGAAGCAAAGAGTGGCGATTGGTACACGGTGTGGCCGGGGCAAGTATGCGGTACATGCTGGTATTGCGAACATGACCGGGAAAATTTATGCGATGCAATGCGTATTACCGGGTTTCATCATGATGGCGGCTTTGCCGATACAGTCGTCGTCCCAAAAGCAAGTTTAGTGCCCGTGCCGGTGATAGGGTCTCCCCATTTGTATTGTTTTGCTGAACCGGTTGCCTGTATTTTTAATGGTTTTGCAAATTTGTCCATAGGCCGGGGCAGCAAAGTCATTATTTATGGCGGCGGTGTTCTTGGCCTCTTGGCTGCTGTGGTGGCTCGTGCAATGGGTGCTGCGCCGGTGGTGGTTGAGCGCAGTGCCGAGAAAATAGCCAAGGCGCAACCGTTAATCGAGAATACATCCATCCGGATCTGTAAGGAGACCGTGGAGAGCGACTTTGACTGCGGTATTAATGCCTGTGACAGTAGCGTGGCCTTTAGTCTTTGTCTGACAAAACTGCGCAAAGGCGGCCGGCTCGCCTATTTTTCAGGTGTGAGCAAAAAGGAAGAAATAGGGTTTAATCTCCTTAACCTGATCCACTACAAAGAATTGGAGGTATTCGGCTCCTATGGTCCACGTCGAGAGCATGTTGTCAAAGCCGTTGCCTTTTGTGCCTCCCACCAATCCCAACTTGCCGGCCTGGTTGAGGCCATTGTTTTCCCGGAAACGGTACCATCGCTGATGCCTGAAGTGCTCAGCGGCAGGTCCTTTAAATATATTATTGATTTCAACCAGTCCGTGTCTGTGGGGCAAAAGCCTGCTCCAGCTGCAGTGGAGCGTACTGTCAGGCGTCCCCGTACGACGGTGCCCGCTCAGCTCAAATTACTGGTTGAAAAAGTTAGGCCCGTTGCCGAGGATATGCGCCGGTCTGCAGAAAAGAAGATCGATCTCAAGACCAAACCACTTGGCGCCTTGGGGCGAATAGAACCCCTGGCAGTTGCGTTAAGCGTGATGCAGCACTCATTGCAGCCGGCGATACAACAGCGACGAATGTTTGTTTTTGCCGGTGATCACGGCATTGTCGAAGAGGGGGTATCGGCCTATCCGAGCAAAGTGACAGTGCAAATGGTGGAGAATTTCTTGGCTGGTGGAGCGGCAATTAATGTTTTTTGCAATTTTTATGATATCGATTTGACGGTGGTCGATATGGGGGTCAAGGGTTCCTTTGCTTCCCATCCCTTGTTGATTGACAAAAAAGTGGCGGCCGGCACCCGCAATTTTGCCATTGAACAAGCCATGAGTAAGGATGAAGCGCTGTTGTCCATCGACTATGGGGCACAGGTGATAGGCCCCCGCAGAGAGGCCTCCAAGATGGAAATTATCGGTCTGGGAGAAATGGGCATCGGTAATACAACCGCTGCCACTGCAGTTATCAGTGCGGTTACCGGAATAGCTCCCGCACAACTTGCAGGAAGGGGAACCGGGGTTGATAATGAAGGCCTGCAGCGAAAGATCGAGATTCTTGAGAAAGCGCTTTCACTGCATCGACCCAATCCTGCGGACGGGCTTGAGATTCTTTCCAAGGTAGGCGGGTTTGAACTAGGTGGTATCTGCGGAGCAGTCTTAGCCGCAGCAGGCAATGGCTCTTGTGTGGTTTTGGATGGTATTATTTCTACGGCAGCAGGGCTGCTTGCCTATCTGCTTTGTCCCGAGGTGGGTGGCTATCTTGTTGCCGGGCATAAATCGGTTGAACAGGGGCAGCAAGCCGCACTGGAGTTCATGGGGCTAGAGCCGGTCTTGGATATGAATATGCGGCTTGGGGAGGGGACCGGGGCAGCCATGACCATGCACATAGCAGAGTTGGCAGCAAGGGTGATGTGCGATATGGCTTCTTTTACGGAAGCAGGGGTTGATGCACAACTCTAGATTAAAGCAATCGATGTGAGAACAAGGCACAACATCTTTTGTCGAGATGTTGTGCCCAATAGTATAACCGAAGAAAAGCGGTTACAGGCTTTTAGCCCGAAGGGGGAACTTTTTGATTGAAAACGAAAAACAGACTGTTAATTATACAATTACTTTTTGAGCAATAATATCAATTAATTGAGTTTGAAATCAAAAAGTTCATGAGAATTCGGGCTAGCAGCATTTGCCGGGTGCTTCTGCCTGGCGTACTGTTTCCTTGTATTCTTCGGTGTCGGTAAATTTTTCTTTTTCGATCTCTTCAATTTCTTCCCTGCTGAGATGAATTTGTCCGCATGCAGGGCAGTTAATTTCAAAGTCAGAGTCAGCGGCAATGGCTACGAGTTCATCCACAGTCATATGGCCGACATCTCCACAGGCCGTATCCGGGGCGGTTGCCCGAACCACTCGGCGCTGTTTTTTTGCTTTTGGTTCGCTCATCAGGCATCTCCTTTGTTGGTACGTACCTATTTGGGAGTGCTCCTGAATAGGTACGCTGGTATAAGAGGGCTGCCGAGGCAGCCCCGATTCTTATTCCATGTTTGACAGGTTAGCCAATTCTTCGCCTTTGGCGTTAACGATTGTAACAGACATTGGTGTACCACCATCCAGGTGGTGTGTCGCGCACGAAATTCATGGGTCGTAGGCGCGCACCGCCATTTCTACTTTGTTCAGTAGTCCCTCGTCATACACACCATCTTTAATAAGTGTGGTTGCTGCCTGCTTAACGCTCATGTTCATGGGCGCCACATTATGGGTGGTGCCGACAATCATGTTTGCTTTTACTATACAACCATTGTCATCGGTTTCATAATCATGGATCAGAGTGCCACGTGGTGCTTCCACCATACCCACGCCCCTTCCTGCTTGTGGTTCCACTTCATTACGGACATGGGTGTCGGTAATGCTGGTGTCGCTGAGCAGTTCCAGCGATCGTTCGCATGCATAGATTAATTCAATCAAACGGGCGTAATGGTAGAGCAGCGTGTACTGCGGGTACCGACCGAAGGAGGTCCTGAATTCTTCAAGCGCCGCCTGTGCTTTGGGAGTACCGATATGATCGCAGACATTGAGACGGGCAAGGGTATTGGCTCGGTAAATCCCCTTTGGCGCGTCCAGATCCATGGAAAAACCTTCGTCCCAGGTCTTTGCATACGGCATCTTCGCGTAGGACCAAGGCTCAACATGTTCACCAAGATAATCGGTGTACTCTTCGACAGGGAAGTCAGTGTACTCGCCGGTTGCACGCATCAGGCGAAGCTTACCGTCATAGATGTTGAGTCCGCCTTGTTCATCCACTGTGCCGAGAAAACCGGTGTTGATCACTCCTAACTGCTGAATCGCATCCATATACTTGCTAAAGACATTGTCTTTTGCAAAGTCGAGTGCGAAACAGGAGAAATCAAGCAAGGTCCGGCAGTCCCGAAGCATTTCCTGACGCTCACTTTCAAGCATAGGCTTGGCAAAACCGCCGGTAACCGCTGCAATCGGGTGAATTGCCTTGCCTGCAAATTTGTCGATCATCATCTGCCCTAGCTGACGCATCCGCACGACTTGAGTGGCCAGTTCCGGTGCCTGCTTGACAATACCCATTACATTTCGAACAGAGTAGTCACTGTCGGGCCCGATCACAAAGTCGGGAGCAGCGAGAAAAAAGAAATGGAGGATTTTGTCGTTGATGTGAGCCATTGTTTGGCAAAGTTCCCGCAGCTTGTGCCCGGTTGGGGATGGGGTTACGCCAAAACAACCGTCTACAGCCTTGTTGGAGGCCAAATGGTGCATCCAGGGGCAGATGCCGCAGATACGATTAACAATCCGCGGGACCTCTTCAGCGGGTCGCCCTTGGACAAATTTTTCAAACCCTCGCAACGACATCAGATGCATCTTGGCATCACTGACGTTACCGTTGTCATCAAGCTCGATGGCAATGGAAGCATGCCCCTCGATCCTGGTGACAGGTTGAATATTAATTACTTTTCCCATGGTATTATCACCTGTTATCTGAGCTTGTTATGTGCACCGGAGAACCTGAGCAGGTTCTTGCGGTCAACAACAGAGGTAAAGTCGATGCCGTTACTGGCAAGAGCATTCATCATGTCCAGCATCTGGTTGCCCTTATTGAGGACAGGACCGTAACAGCCCCGGCACGGAACCCGTGCGCTTATGCAACTGGGAGCGCCTCTTTTGGCACAACCTGCGGCTGTTACCGGCCCCATGCACATGAACCCCTGTTCGAGCAGGCACTGCATTTCTTCAACCCCTTTTTCAGGGTCAAATGCTGCGTTGGTTGTAAAACGTTTCACTTCCTTGATATCACCCTTGCCTTTTCTGATGGTTGGGCAGGTATCACAGACACTTTTGGTTGGCAGCTGCACCTCTTTGCCTTCCAGAAGTGCTGTAATAGCGCCGGCAATGTGGGCCGGATTGGGCGGACATCCAGGAACCAGAAGATCGATATCCACTATTTCGTCTAGGGCGTAGACCCTGTCCAGTGGTTTGGGCACGCCCTGGGTCGGTACCTGTGCACCTTCATCGGTGGTGGTGGTGCTAAAGGCTTCGTCAAATGCAGCCTCTGTGCCCCAGCTATTGATGAGAGCGGGCAACCCGCCGTGGGTGGCGCAGGTGCCCAGAGCAATGAGGATCTTGCATTTTTTGCGCATTTCCTCAAGTATTTCTTTGTGCTCTTCATTGGCGCACCCCCCGGAGACAATACCCACGTCTGCTTCGGGTATTTCCAGGTGTTCCTTGTCGCCGAGCTGGCCAAAATATTTATTGTCCATCAGTACCGGGATATGGACAAATTCAAGTTTTGAAAGCAACTCCACCAGAGGCTCGCCTATATTGAGAATGGCGATCTCGCATCCGGAGCACGAATGAAGCCATTCTTCTGCTACACGTACAGCCATGTTATGCCTCCTTATTTTGCTGTTTCGGTTGCTTTGACAGGGCCAAGTTTTTTCACGCGGCCTGTTACTTCTTTGACTGCAGCAACGAATTTATCAGGTTCGGCAGAGGACACCCAACTGATTTGAAATCTCTTGGGGTCTATGTTGTAGTCCTCCAGCAGAGTACTGATCATTTCCGAGCGGGTCATAGCTTTATAATTACCATCCAGGTAATGACATTCACCGAGGTGTCAGCCAAGAACCATGACCCCGTCTGCGCCGAGTTCAAAAGATTCCAGGACGGTCTCCGGGTGAACCATCCCAGAGCACATCACGCGCACAATCCTCACGTTGGAAGGATATTCCATGCGCGATATCCCCGCCAGGTCTGCAGCGGCGTAGGAACACCAGTTGCAGCAAAAGGCGATTATTTTCGGCTCGAAACTCATAATTTGCTCCTCATAAAGTAAATGGATCTGCTGGGTAAGTGCATTAAACTCCCCAGCGGCAACATGGAGAATATCTCGGTATCCGGTACGTCGATATTATCCATGACGCTTACTGGTTCACTTGTTGCGGATCCATAGTTCGGTGATTGGTGCAACACTGTTCTGGTCGTTATACTTCCAGCGCCGCCACAACCTGTTCTCGAATTTGATCAAGGGTAAAGCCGGCCACATTAATTCCCCGTTTGGGGCAGGTGCCCTGACAGAGACCGCAACCCTTGCATTTAGCCTTGTTAACCGTCACCCGCTTGGAAATAATACCTTCCTCATTGGTAGATTCGGTCAGACTGATCGCATGGTAAGGGCAGACATCTATACAAAGAGCGCAACCATCACAGTTTTCCTTGACCACTTCAGCCTTGATGGCCTCCAGGTTGATGGACTGCTTGGAAAGCACTGTTGCCGCTCTTGCTGCCGCTGCCATGGCCTGGGAAATGGATTCCTCCACAGGCTTGGGATAGTGGGCAAGGCCGGCTACAAACAGCCCTTCTGTTGCAAAATCAACCGGGCGCAGTTTAGCGTGCGCTTCCTGGAAAAAGCCGTCACCGTCCACCGGCAATTTAAACAGGGTGCCGATCTTTTTGGCGTCGGGGTTAGCCAGAATGGCCTCGGCCAGCACTACTGCGTCTGCCTGGATGGATACCGGTCGGTGTAGGACATGGTCCATCACCTTGACTCGGAGACCGTGCTCTGCATCCTGTTTGACTTCAGGTGCACCGTACAGTTCGTAATTGATAAAAAGAACACCCATTTCGCGTGCTTTTTTATACAATGCCTCGCGCTCTCCATAGGAGCGGATGTCACGATACAGGATATAGATTTGCCTGCTTGGATCTTCACGCTTGAGCTTGATCGCCGTTGCAATGGAGTGGGTACAGCAGACCTTTGAACAATACAACCTGTCAGTCTGCCTGGAGCCGACGCACTGGATAAAGACCACCGATTTGACGGATTTGGTGTTTTTATCACCAACGCGGCGGGCAACATCAAACTCAATCCCGGTATAAACTCCTTTCAGCTTGCCGTAACCATATTCCGTCACTGGTCGGTAACGTTTCCCGCCGGTAGCTATAACACCAGCTCCATGGTCAATGGTTACGGTTGCACCGTCTTTCTTCTGCACTGTGGTTTTAAAGTTGCCGATAAACCCTTCCACAGCGCTCACCTCTGCTTCCATGTGCAGGGTGATGTTATGATGTTCGTCGATACGCTGGGTCAACTGGGCGAGCTGCGGCTGGATATCTTCACCCTGCCAGGTGCGGTCAAGCCTTTTGGCAAAGCCGCACAGTTGGTCAGTTTTCTCAACCAGGTGGACAGGGTATCCCTGGTCTGCCAGGTTAAGGGCCGAGGTCATTCCTGCAAGACCGCCACCAATGACCAGTGCGGTTTGATTGACATCAACCGACAGCTGGTAAAGTGGTTTTTGGGGAAGGACCTTGGCCACTGCCATCCGGATCAGATCTTTTGCTTTCTGAGTGGCCTTTTTCGGCTCAGCCCCGTGGACCCAGGAGTTCTGGTTACGGATATTGGCCATCTCAAACAGGTATTCATTGATCCCTGCTTCTTTCAGGGTCTCCCGGAAAAGCGGTTCATGGGTACGTGGGGTACAGGCTGCAACCACAATCCTGTTCAGTCCCTTTTCCCTGATCCGTTTTGCCATTTGGTCCTGGGTGTCCTGGGAGCAGGAAAAGAGGTTACGCTCTACGTAGACAACACCTGGCAGTGTTTCTGCATAGGCGGCAACGTCCTCAACATCCACAACGCCGGCGATATTGGATCCGCAATGACAGACAAAGACGCCAACTGCGGTTTCTTCGTCACTTATGTCACGCTCTTGGGGAAAGGTCTGCTGCTGGGTAAGGCTGCCTCTGGAATTGCTCAGTAACTGAGCAGCACCAGCTGCGGCAGCAGAGCCTTCCATAACCGATTGCGGAATATCCTTGGGCCCGGCAAAGGCGCCGCAGGTGAAAATACCCGGCTTTGAGGTGAGTACCGGCAGGAAGTTGGAGGTCTGGGCAAAGTTGCCGCTGGTCATGGCTATGCCCAGGTTGTCGGCAAGGTTGACCACCTCTTTTGGGGTTTCAAGGCCAACCGAAAGCACGACCATGTCGTAGAATTCCTCAATCTGGCGACCATCTTCGTTTATATAGTGAACCCTGAGGTCACCTTCTGCGTTGACAGGCTCGACTCCGTGGATTCGACTCCGGATAAAACGGACACCGGAATCCTGTTTTGCCTTTTCATAGTAGCGGTCAAAATCTTTACCATGGGTTCGCATGTCCATGAAAAAGATACTGGTTTCCAGGCCTGGCGCATGATCCTTGGCAATAACAGCCTCTTTGATGGCATACATACAGCAAACCGAAGAGCAGTAGCCATTGCCGCATTTATTTTCGTCGCGGCTGCCGATACATTGCAGGAAAGCAACCTTACGGGCGGGTTTGCCGTCGGAGGGACGAATCAGATGCCCTTCGGTCGGCCCCGTTGCTGAACAGTACCGCTCAAGCTGCATGGTGGTGATGACATTTGGATACTTGCCATAGCCCCAGATGTTAGCCTCGCCGGGGGTAAAGGCCTGAAATCCTGGTGCCATGATGATCGAGCCCACGTTAATTTCGTGGATTTTTTCTTTATCATCAAAGTTGATGGCTCCTGCCGGGCAGACCTTTTCACAGGCACCACAGCGGCCCGGTTTGTTCAGATAGATACAGTTGTCCGGATCTATCTGGTATTTGAGAGGGACAGCCTGGGAGTATTTAACATAGATGGCCTTACGCTTGCCTGTACCGGCGTTGTATTCGTCTGTAACTTTTTTAGGACATTTTATCGCGCATTCACCACAGGCAATACATTTGTCCATATCCACATAGCGGGGAGATTCCTTGACGGTTACGGAAAAATCTCCTTCGCTGCCCTTGACGTCCATGACCTCGGATAAGGTCATCAGTTGTATATTTAAGTGCCGACCGCACTCAACCAATTTTGGCGCGATTATTCACATCGCGCAGTCGTTGGTGGGAAACGTCTTGTCCAGTTGGGCCATGGCACCGCCAATAGCCCCGCTGTTTTCCAGCAGATAGACAAAGTAACCGGAGTTGGCGAGGTCAAGCGCTGACTGCATTCCTGCAACCCCGCCCCCAACGACCATGACTGATCCGACAGTTTGATTTTGAGACACCGTTATTTCCTCCATAGTAACTTCGAATATTATTCGGCTGTTTCCTTATCAGCTTCCACTTCCTGGCCGGGAACGACCAGTGAGTCAGCAACCAGTTCCCAGAGATATTTGACTTCGATTCCAAGATCGAACTCTTTGTTCAGGGATTTCATGAGCTGATCTCTGCAGTTGTGACAGGGAGCAATGACAAGTTCTGCGCCGGTGTCTTCAATCTGTCTTGCCTTGACCCTGCCATAAAAAATGCGTTCTGCATTATATGGGAGTGCCCAGGCACCGCCGCCGGCTCCACAGCAGTAATTGAATTCACGGTTAGGTTCCATGTCCTGGAAGTCAGCACAGCATTCCTTGGTAATTATTCTGCCTTCCTCGTAATACCCGTAACCAAAGGCCTTTTCCGATTTCCTGCCGTAGTTGCAGGGATCGTGATAGGTAGCTTTCATGGTATGGAAATCTTGGCTGAGGGTAATCTTACCGGACTGGATGTATTCCAGCATCAGGTCGAAGACTGAGTATATTTTGATTTTTTCGAGTACTTCAGGAAACCATTTTTGCAACCCAGACCGGGTCGCGAAGTATGCATGGCCTCATTCGGGGAGGAGAAGGGCTTCGCAGCCGAGTTTCTCTATATTGTCGACAATTCTGCCGACAATGATTTTTTGCGACTTATCGTCACCGGAAAAAAGACCCCAGTTCACGCCTTCCCAGTTTTCACTGGCAACTGTCCAGTCCTCTTTTGCGGTGTGGAAAATTTTCCACCAGAACTTCATGTCATCGGGTTCGGCAAAAGGTTCCTTGGAGTTGATGGTTACCAACAGGCGAGCACCTTTTTTGTCGACTGGGACTGTAAACCCAGGGCACCCTTCTTCCTGCATTTCTTCCGCGAGATCTTCCAGCAAAAACAGAAAATCATCTTTTGGAATGCCAAGATTATTCCCTCGCTCAAGGCAGGTAGCAACACCTTTGTGGATCGGCCCCGGCACCTTGTCACGTTCCCTTTTGGAGCGCAGTTTCCGCATGAGGGCAACGATTTCAATGTTCATGGGACAAGCGTTTTCGCACTTGGCGCACATGGTACATTTCCATGGCCAGGTGGAATCAACTAGCTCGTCTTCCAGGCCAAACATAGCCATGCGTACTATTTTGCGGGGATCAAGGTCATCAACGCCTGCAATGGGACAGGCGCTGGCGCAGGTGCCGCATGTCAGGCAGGCATCGGCCCAGGAAGGATCCGTATAAAGGCTGTCTGTTTTTCGGTTGTTGAGGTCAATGGCATGGTTGCCGTTCTCCATTTCCGCCAGAGACTTAATTTCTTCGACCTCAATGGCCATGTTGACATCAACCTTGGGTACACGACCGAATTTGTCGCAGAGTTTAATGTACTCAGCAACATCCATCATGTAGCGTTTTCCAGGCCCTTCTTTGGCCGGTATGGTCCCAGTCCTGATCCAGTCGCGGATGGTGTTGCGGCGAACACCAATTTCCTCGGCCAGATCAGACGCTTTGAATTCATACATCATAGTACTGTCACCTCATTTGTGAGTCGCAGACACAATGTCCATTATCAAGTTGCAGGCAGTCGGCACTGCCTGTTGTATATCCAGTGAGAGGCCCTCAGTAACCTCTTCTGCCGGTTCGCTGATTTGAGCTACAACAATTGAAACCTTCACCTTGGTAAACTCCTGCAGTTCCTGCAGCATATTGACGGTCGGGAACTGATGGAGGGAAAAATCGTGTATTTTCTGGGCGGGAATGGCATCCGGGTCGATAGTGAAAACCTCGCCCGGTTGCCGGTCTTCGCGGTCTATGGAGTCAACAATGATGATATGTTTCGGGCGTAGTGTTTCGGCCAGCAGAAAATCAAAGAGCTGGTCTCGAATCGAGGTTCCGGCATCTATTGCCTCAACCTTTTCCGGGAGAGCGTTGTCTTTGTTTAAAGCGTTGATAACAGCCGGCCCAAAACCGTCGTCACCAAGATAGATGTTTCCGCAGCCAAAAATAACAACATCAGGGGCTGTAAATTTTTCTACAGGGAAAGCAGAAGTGAAATCTACGGTGTGCTTATTGTGTAAACTGTCTGGAAAGGATGCCATTTTTCTCCTACTCATGCAGTCAAACTGGTTGGTGTGGTGTAGAATTTATCTCGTATAGTACCATACTGGCAGCTATGCAAGCGATTTTTGTTGCAAATATGCAATGTTTACACTTTGCACAATTCGCATATCGAAAATCTAAGTTTTCCGAAATAGTGACAACTATTGATTCCTATTGAAGGATTTTGAATTGCTGTGTTGGAGAAGGCAGGAAAATACGTGGTGTGAAAAAATAATCACCGCTAAGTGGTGATGGAGAGCTCAGATAAATTGAATTGATACAATAAGATAAGTTTAATTGATTTTAGAGGGGCCTAACAATGAAGGGGGTGGGAAAGGGTCTTTTTCGATGAGTTGTGATCTTATAAACTGAGGTTTGTAAGGCACCATCAACTCACCGAACACGTAACATCAGGTTTGAGGTGTTTGTGTGGGTGCAGCCAACACCTCGTCTTCGACAAAGACCAACCGCTTATCAACCGTACTGTGATTGAAAAAGAGGATCACCAGCAGCCAGCAGTAACAAACTACGGCCAAGATGGCATAAAGAGGAAAGAAGTAACCAAGAGGGCAAAGAATGAAGACTGTTACCCAGTGGAGGATTATTAGCTTTTGCGAGTGGAGCTGGATAGGAAAATCCGCATGCCGACTGATTACGGCCATACCACTGAGGTTCCATCCGTAGAGTGCGGTAAAGGCATGGAGCCGCAGTAACGGGTGGCTGATCTCTTGTGTATAATATTGGGAAAATGACAGCAGGATATAGGCAATCCCGGTTATAGAGGTGATGAGCAGAAACATGATGCCGGAGGTGAGGAAAGTTTTTTGCTGTAGTCGTATACCTTTTTGCCAATAGAGGTAGAGAATATAGACAACTGCCAGAAAAAGAATGGTCGCTATTACCACTTGAGAAATAAAAAATTCTGCAAGAATAAATAGAAAAAAAATGATAACGCCCAGATTAATGGTCCAGAAGGCTGCTTCCTTAAATACTGCAGTGATTTGGATGCCGTCATTTCTCATAAGCGAAAAAATGACTGACATGGAGATCAGGGAAATCGGGAAAGAAAAGCCAAGAAAAAAAGTGTCGAGCTTTAGTTTTTCAATAGTGAACCAGTGCAGGTAGACAGAGTTGAGAATCACTGGGCTGGAAAAGATCAAGGCCAGGGAAAGGCAGAGCAGCGCTGCCTGGTGAAATTTTCTGGCCACACTTTCCTGTCGCGAAAATAATGCTCTTGGGAAACAGCAGTCAAAGTGGGTCATTCGCACCTTCTCCGTAATTACGGCGAGGCAGAGCGGAATGATCAATGCTGGGATATACCACTGCATGAAGGCACAAAAGGCAAAAGCAAGTGCCAAGCCGAGAAAAACCTGGCCTCGTTTGGAGAGTTGGGGTTTATCCTCGGTAAAATAAATAAGGAGTGTCCCGCCGCTGCAAAGGTTGAAAAGAAAGATATGCAGTCGTTCAAAATTGAGTATTTCAGGGGCAACCAGATGATGAAGAAACCCACAGCCAAGGGCGATGGTCATCATGGCCAACAGTAATGTTTTCAGTTTCCAGCTCACTGTGATTAACTTCCGATATGATGTTGAGATTATTTTTTGCCCAAAAGTGTTTTCAGGGCGGTTTCCAGGGAGGGGTGGCGAAAGGTAAAACCCGATTGCTGCAGCTTGTCTGTTGCAACCCGACATCCGCCGAGCAGTACTTCAGAAGCCATCTGCCCGTACAGCGTTTTCAGCGCACGCGCAGGAATACCAGGCAAAAGGGGGCGTCCCACGACCGTAGCCAGGGTGCGCATCAGTGCGGCATTGGTGACCGGTTCCGGGGCCGCAATGTTGACCGGTCCGCAAAGGGTATCGCAATGCAGGGCATGGAGCATGGCCGATATCATGTCATCGATACTGATCCAGCTGATGTACTGCTCGCCTGATCCGAAACTTTTAAAAAAACCGACAGGAGACGTGCCAAGGAGGCGCTGCAGCGCTCCGCCTTTGGGGCTGAGCACCACACCTATGCGCATAAAAATCGTTCTGATCCCCGCTTGCTCGGCAGGTGTGGCTGATCGTTCCCAGAGCGAACAGACATCGGAAATAAAATCGGTCCCGGACAGATCCTCTTCGCGCATGCAGCAATCTTGGCAGTCACCGTAAAACCCGACTGCAGACGCACTGAGCAAGACCTTAGGCTTATGGTCGAGTGCGGCAATGGTTCTTGCGATCAACCCTGTTCCCTGTTCGCGGCTGGCAATCACCCGCTGTTTTTTTGCATCGCTCCAGCGACCTTCACCTATATTGTCACCTGCCAGGTGGATTACCCCGTCAAGCTCCGGTAGGGCCTTGGTGTCTATGATACCCTGTTCCGGATTCCAAAATATTTCATTTTTTGCGGGGTCTGGTGTCCTTCTTACCAGCCGCCATACTTGATGGCCGCCTGTCGTCAGTAAAGGGCAGAGCGCCCGGCCTAGGACACCGCTGGCTCCGGTGATCAGGATGCGCATCGGTTTGCTGCTGTATTTTTTATGGAGCTCGATATCACCTCGCAACGTCGCATGGCGATAAGAAAATATCCTTTCCAGCATGGACTCAACCATACGCTCCGAAAAATCGGGCAAGAGCGAGTGGACGGGCAGTCTGTATACGATACTGTCTTCCAGTTTGCTTCCTTGTGGATCGGTATAGAACAAGTGGCTGTGCTCCCAGCGGGCAAATGGCCCCTTGTGCTGGATGTCTTTGAACATCACACCTGGAATGTCTTCCACGTGGCGTGCGTGCCACTGGTAAGGGATGGGGCCTGCATGCAGTTTCAGGGTGGTGGTTCCTCCTGGAGCTATTCCTCCCTGTTTGGCAATAACAGAGGTGTTTTCCCAGGGAGGAATCAACCTTTCCAGAGCACCTTCACGGCTATGCCAGGCGTACAATTCGTACGGGGAACAGGGAAAGCTGGAGGCGTAGGTAAAGGTTTTGTCTTCAGCCACGAAGTATCTCCTGCAGCGCGGGTTTTAGTTCCGGATAGGAAAAAATGTACCCATGGTTTTCAAGGGCCTCGGGAATAGTTTTTTGTCCCTGGAGTAACGATTCGCCAAATTCTCCAAGGATAAGTTTCATTATAAAGGCCGGGGTCGGAAGAAATGCCGGACGATTGATAACCTGGCCAAGTTGACGAGCAAATTCTTTTTGGCGAACAGCCTGTGGAGCTGTAAAGTTGAAGGCGCCATGGATGTCATCACCGAGCAGGATGAAGAGAATGGCGTTTATGATGTCATCAAGGTGGATCCAGGGAAACCATTGTTTTCCAGAACCGATCGGTCCTCCAAGGCCAAATTTAAAGGGCAGTTTCATGGTCTGTATCGCACCGCCTCCTTTACCAAGGACCACACCAAACCGCATCAAGGCAACCCTGCTCCCCTTTTGCTCTGCTCGGAGAGCCTCATTTTCCCAGTCGCGACATACTTTGGCCAGAAAGTCTGTTCCATTCTCAGCTGTTTCTCTTTTTTCATGTTCGCCTCCATCACCATAGTAGCCTGCTGCAGATGTGCTGAGCAGGATCGTGTCTGCATTGGAGGGGATAGCCTCAACCAAGTGACGGGTCGTGAGTACACGGCTATTGTAAATCTTTTCCTTGTAGCTGGCGGTCCAGAGATTGAATACAGAACGACCGGCCAGGTTGACAAAGGCTTCGTGGTCGGCAACGCTTAGCTGCCATTCACCTGGCTTGCTGGTATCGGCGGAAATATAGTTCAGATGTGGGTGAGATGGGAGACGGCATTGACTGCTGCTGCCGAGTATGGTGGTTTCATGGCCAAGTTCCAGTAAACGCGCGGTCAGTGCCGCACCGACAAAACCGGTTCCTCCGGTAATGAAAATCTTCATTGGCTCCTCCTCTCTGTTGTGGCATAGGCTCAAAATGGTAAGTCTTCTTTGGTAGCTTGTAGCGTTGCCTGTTTCCGGCTAAAGATGAACTTTGTAACAATTTATAATCATTTGAGATTGTTTGCCCACTCATTTCTTGAAAATAGAGTTGAATTTAGCAGACACAACGTGCTGCGTTTATTTGAATCTTTTGTGCTTCTTGCATACCTGGTACCCATAGAGGATTCGCATACAAGCAGTGAAAAAGCAACAGCTGCCAAAAAACCAGGCAACAGGTTGAAAGAAGACTGGAAACAGGCAGCAGACGGCAAAAAAGAAAATGGTTTCCGTGCCCTCTGTGAGCCCACCTAGATAGTAAAATCCTTTGTTGGGGAGGCGGAGGCTGATCAGCTGAAAACGTTCTGCCATAATCGAAAAGGCAAGAAAACTCGCACTGGTGCCCATAAAAGAAAAAAGGAGGAAGGACGCTGCAAGGCTGTTCTCGGCAGGGTTGCTGAGTCCAAAGCCAAAAACCACTGCCGCGTAGAAAAGAAAGTCCAGTACAATGTCCAGAAAGGCGCCGCTTTCAGTAGGCCGGGTGAGTCTGGCCAGTGGGCCGTCCAGTCCGTCTGCCAGGCGATTGACGAGAATGACAGCAAGCGTTGTCAGGTAGCAGTGCTTCCATAGCAAGGGGATAACAAGCAGGCCCACTGCAAAACCGCTGAGAGTGACCTGGTTCGCACTGATGCCGCATCGGTTGAGGGCAAGGGCTCCTTGGTGCAGCGGTTTGTTGAGTAATTTGAGGGAGAGTCGGTCAAGCATGGCTGCCTCTTTTGACTCCCTTTGCACGTTGATATAAGCGGGCGAGTCGAGCAGGAGGGATGCCCATCAGGTGACCAATGATAATCAGCTGGTTTATAAGGGTGGTTTTGACAATACCCATGTTGTCCCACCTGCGGCTGGAGGTGATCACGGCCTGGGGCAGGGTTATGATTTTTCCTCTTTTGCCTAGGCTGCGTACAAAATAATAGTCTTCCATTATGGGCAGGTTGGGGAAACCACCAACAGCTCGAAACGTTGCAGCTGTGGTAAAAAGCCCCTGGTCGCCATAAGGCAGCTGCAATATTTTTGAGCGGAGATTGGCTCCGGCAGCAATACAGTGCAATGACCAGTGTGCACTGTCTATATACAGGGAAAAAGCCCCGCACGATACATCGGGTATTTGCAGGGCTTGCGTAATGAGGGGGGCGTATCCTTTGGGGAGTAGGGTGTCTCCGTGGAGGAAGAGCAGGATGGTTCCTGCTGCATGATATGCACCAGCGTTCATCTGTGTAGCCCTACCTGGCGGACTATGGATAACTGTCGCACCTGCCAGGGTAGCCAGTTCCTCGGTATTGTCGGTGCTGCCGCCATCCACCACCACTATTTCGATTGTATCGCCGGCCTCAATGGTATCGATCACAGTGGTAATGGTTGCAGCTTCGTTGAGGGTGGGGATAATAATCGAAAGCATTGTGTTCATTCCAGCAGCTCACTTGGCAGGGTGTCAAGATCATCTGGTCGGTCGATATCGCGCAGCAGGGGAAGCGGAGCAAAGGTGATGTGATGCTTTTTGAGTGCGGCAATGGTTTGTTTGCATACCTTGGAGGTGGACCAGGTAATGTCTGTAAACAGTGAGGATAAAAGCCAGGGTAGGGCCTGCCGGTGAATACCAATCAGATAATAACCGCCGTCAGTGGATGGGCCGATAACTGCCGTATGGCTTGTAAGGTCGCTGAAGGCTTTTTTTAACAGGGGCGTGTCAATGGCAGGAATGTCGCTCCCTATAAGAATAATATGCTCTGCACCATCAGTGTAGCCATCCATAAAGGCGTTATACATACGCATGCCAATATCTTTGCCGTGCTGTTTTACATAGCGAAGTTCCTTGCCCAACCATTGTTCCATCTGCCGCACTGTGCCGCCTTCGTAGTAAATAAAAATATCTGTTGCTTGATCACTGTGGAGCAGCAGAGCCTGTTGTATCATCAGCTCCGTCATTTTTCGCTGCAGCTCAGCCGCACCATGTGGACCGAGCTGTGGTATCAGCCGTGTTTTAGTCGTTCCCGGTTGTGGGAAACGGGTAAAGAGGATAAGGCGTCTCGGGGCGTACATGGGACTGGTAATAATCAGAACCGAATAAAAGGGGAAAAAAGGGAGCGTATAAACGTGGCATCCATATAGCGGGTCAGTGTTTTCCAGGTTTGCTCATTGCGTACTCCTGCAAAATCCTGTTGATAAGCAACCCATGCCATGGCTGACCAGGAAATGCCGCGCAAGAGCACATAAGGCATTTTTAATCGCATGCGCTCATCCAAGGTATCTTTGAGGGACTGATTGTGTATGTGTTGTGTGTAGGTGTTTAAAAAAAGCTTGGTTGACAAAGTATCAATACGGTAGTCTGTTTTCCAGAGGGTTGTCAATGGGGAGATAAAGTGGCACAGGTCACTTGAGGGGTCTCCCCAGCGTGGCATTTCCCAGTCAATGAGGTGGATGGTGTCGTTTGTTGGGTTAACGATGAAATTGCCGGAATTGACCTCGGTGTTCACGATGCATTGGTAGGGAGCATCCAGGTAATATGTTTCCTTTGTTTTGTTCTCCGCTGCCCAGGCCAGGATATCCTCCAGGAGGGAGGCTATTTTTCGGTCAGCAATGGGGGCCTTGAAATAGCTCTCCAGCAGTCCGCTGCATTCATCAAAAATAAGGGTCAGTGGTTGTTTTTCTCTGATCAGGTGGTTGTTTTCCGGGGCCACCTGAACTTGATGGATCGTACTGAATACCTTGGCTGCTGCTGCAATGTCGGTGGTGTAATTCAGCGACCTTCCCGGCAGGTATTCCATGATCAATATCCCCTTGTCTATCAGCTCTTTGCTGTCATCCACATGGTAGGGCTGTGGTGTAACCCCGGAGTGGCGAAGAAGCTGCAGCGCGTTGTATTCGTAGAGGATTTGGTCTGGTCGATTGATCTGGGAGGCGATATTGATCCGGAACACTGCTTTCGACATCGGTCCGGAAAGCAGGTAATTGATATTGTATTCTCCTTGAGCCAGTGGCTTGACCGATATGGCTGCAGGCTTGTCGCCACCTGGAAACGGCGGTTTTATTTGCTCAAGGTAGTTCATAACCTTGGACTGATATTCGGCAAAAGGGGAATCGTTTGAAAAAGAATTGTTAGAGTCCATGGTTACCGGTAGGGTGGAAAGTAAATGGATGCATTATTTTGATTGTCTTCTCCTCATAACATAAGAGCTTCCCGAGTTAGTTGGAATTGTACATTATTCTGCACCCCTTTGGGGCGCTAATTCGCGTTTTGGCCGTGATCGTCAATATTGCTCATATGCGTTTCTAGCGACATTTGGACAATGGGGCACGAGAAGTATCCTTGTCTTGAAGAAAAAACGGCTACAGCAATGCTCCAGTGAGTGTTTGCGGAATACACTAAAAACCGAGTCGATCTAAAATCGAAAAATATATGGCACAAAATGAGAGGCTGAACAAGCCATTCGGAGTACATAAAGGTATTGTGTGATCCCCAACAGATCCAGTAAAGATAGGATTTTTTCACCAGCACCATTTGAAGGTAACGACAATACAGAGCAGGGCAACGTAATGAAGTTTGCTTCCTATTACTGACGCCCGACCCATCTTAAACCTACTTCTTTAGAGGAATAACAACTTGGAAACAGATTTCAAAACCAATCTCCTTAAAATGGCTAACAGAATAAGAACGGATGCCGGCTATGAAGTAAACAATGATTACCACAAGTCATCATCCTTGGTAGCGTCCGATATAATGGTCAAAATTCATGCCGCCAAGTTAATCTTTCCATCTGCCGAATCACTTGGTGTCAACGATGCTATTACAAGTTCTATTATGATGTGTTTGATATGTTCCAGTATAGCCGACAATTTGGATAACGAAGGGGTGAAAGTTGATGTAGCTGAAATTGTAAATGAAACAGGCAAGACCATTTATGCACTTCTCGCAGAAGACACCGCGCAGACAATCGTTAACAAAGGTTTTGAGAACTATCTGGTGCTGGTAAATGCCGTTACCACACAAGAGCAGATTAAAAAGTTTATCGAGACAATGTCCAAAATAACCACCTCATACATTGTATCATCCAATATGAATAGTGATCAGGAAGTGCAGGAAAAAGTGATGTATGTCTATGGCCAGCAGTTTGACCAGTTAAAACAGACGCTTGCTTAAGTGTGGCGATCCGGGCCGGGTGGCTCGTGAGGAAAAAAGGAGCAGGTTCTGCTCATTTTTTCCGTTGGTGCGGAGATGTCATTGACAGAGTAACTCTCCGTTTTCCAATGGACATTGCTTGTCATGACTGTCACTTGAAATATTTTAAAAAAGATGCCTTGAATATTGGCTTTTTCCTTTTCGCCGGAAAGCGTTTTTTTATCATCTTATCATTATACTGCCTATGTCGATCTCGAATCTGTCCGTTGATGAACTCCGTCTCACCGTTAATCCCGACGCGCTTGGGTTTGCCGACACCTCGGAACTGCTGGGACAATCGCTGCCTTGGATTGGACAGGAACGTGCTGAAAACGCCGCGCGCTTCGGGCTGGAAATGGAACAGGCGGATTATAACCTGTTCGTACTGGGTGAGGTCGGTAGTGGCCGCTCTTCGCTTCTCCAACAGGCTATGCAGGAGGTAGCCTCAAAAAGACCGACTCCGCCAGACTTGTGCTACTTGCATAATTTCGACACGCCGAAACATCCCTGCGCGGTACGCCTGCCCGCAGGGCAGGGTCGTTTGCTCCGCCAATACATGGACCGCATGATGAAGAATCTGTTGACGGAAATACCGCTTCAGCTTGATGGCCCAGATTTTAAGGTGGAAAGCGAGCGGATAGAAAAATCCTACAATGAGGAAGAATCCAAGGCCTTTGCTGAACTTGAAACCTTTGGCGAAGCTCGTCATTTCAGGATGCACCGCGAAGCCAATCAGATACTCTTCACCCTGCACGGTAAGAAGGGGCATGCCATGACCGAGAATGAAATGCTTGCCTTGCCCAAGGGGCGACGTACCGCTATCGTAAAGGCAGAGCAGGAACTGCTCGCCGAAATCAATCGTTATTTCGAGAAAACCCGTCCTTTGGAACGGACGAAGAATGAGGCCCTTGCTGCCTTGGGTCGTCAGGTGGTCAAACCGCTGCTGGAGAGCGAGTTGCAAAAAATTCGAACTGCACTGGAGATCAATGATTCCGCCAAGCTCGACGTCTATCTGGATCAGGTTATGGGCGACCTGCTCGACAATCTGGAATTATTCAAAGCGTCTGAAACCGATGATGAGCTGCGCACAGAAACGTTAAACAAGGTGCTGTCTCACTATCAGGTTAATTTGGTGGTGGACAATCACGGCTTGGATGGAGCGCCGGTTATCGTTGAAGACAATCCCGTGTTTCGTTCACTGTTCGGCAGCATTGAGTACCAAACCGAGAGCGACGTGCTGGTAACGGGATTTTCCCGTATCCACGCAGGTAGCCTGCACAAAGCTCATGGAGGCTTTCTGATGCTCCATCTTCGTGATCTGCTCACAGACCCTCTGGTGTGGGAAAAACTGCGACGTTTTTTTCGCAGCGGACGCCTCCAGATTGAGGAGCCAGGCACCGCCTTTGCTCCGATAGCGGCTGTTTCGCTTGTGCCCGAAGCGGTTGACGCCACCGTAAAGGTCGTTCTGATCGGCTCGCGCGAGCTCTATTATGAATTACAAGAGGGTGATCTCGAATTTGCTCGCCGTTTCCGGGTGAAGGTGGACTTTGCCGGCCGATTTGCCGCCAACGATGATACGCGTCGCGCTTCGGCAATCTTTGTTGCGCATACCTGTCAAAAACTGGACCTGCCCCATTTCTCAGCAGCTGCGGTCGCGCGTCTGTTGGAACAGGGCCATCGCGAAGTAGAAGACCGCTCACGCCAAAGTGCCATCTTTGGCCGCACCAAGGCGCTGGTAATGGAAAGTGCCGTCCTGTGCCGGAAACAAGACGCTTGCCTGGTCGAGGCGAGTGATGTCGATGCGGCTCTGGCTGCACGCAAACTGCGTCATGATTACCCTGAGCAGCGTATGCTGGAAGCCATCGTCGAAGGCGAGGTGCTGATTTCCCTGCATGGAAGTCAGGTCGGTCGGCTTAACGCCTTGACCGTCGCGGACTCGGGGGATCATTGCTTCGGTTTCCCCATGCGGGTCACTGCGCGGACCTATGCGGGTGAAGATGGGCTGATGAACATCGAGCGCGAGGTGGAGATGTCCGGTCCTGTCCACGACAAGGGGGTGCTCATCCTCCAAAACTATCTGTCAGCGCTGTTTGCACGCAACGCCCCTCTGGCCCTCAATGCTTCTCTTGTTTTTGAGCAGGAATACAGCGGCATCGAAGGCGATTCCGCCTCCTGTGCCGAATTGTATGCCTTACTCTCGTCGTTGTCCGGATTGCCGCTCAAGCAGGGCATAGCGGTGACCGGTGCACTCAATCAGCACGGCGATGTACTCCCGGTGGGCGGGATCAATGAAAAGATCGAAGGTTATTTCAAGGTCTGCGCCGCTGCCGGACTGGACGGCAGTCAGGGCGTGCTGATGCCGCATCGAAATCGTCGCCACTTGATGCTCGATCACCAGATACTCGAAGCTGTGGGCCAGGGGTTGTTTCATATTCATGCGGTAGAGCATGTCTCCGACGGACTGGAACTGCTCACCGGAGTAGTGGCGGGCTGCGCAAACAAAAACGGCATCTTTCCACGCGGCAGCGCGTTGAGCCATGCCCAGAGAACCCTGCTGGCTTATCGAAAGGCTTGTCGGGACTCGCAACACGGCAAGACGGTGGACAAGCATTCGTCTTGAGCATGGTACTACGAAGAGGTGTTCGGGGAGCGATCAATCTAGAGCTACGAAATAGTAAGATCAGGCTGTTCCTGTTCGCCGAATATACGCTGAGTGACTTTTTAGAATTACATAGCAAGAATCTGAGTGTTTCTTTTTATGCGGATTGTATCATGTTTCTCCAATCGAAATAAGTATCCAAGGGAAAAAGCACATGCAATCCACTGTAAAGTCAATGAGCCCTTATGAGTGGCTACTGTTAGTCGTTTTGTCAATTTTATGGGGCGGTTCTTTTTTCTTTGTCGGGGTGGCGGTCGAAGCTCTTCCTCCGCTTACCATTGTCACTCTCCGTGTGTCTTTAGCAGCAATTGCCCTTTGGGGAGTTGTCTGCTTTTGCGGTTTGAGAGTGCCATCTGATCCCACCGTATGGCTTGCATTCATCGGTATGGGTATTTTGAACAATGTTATTCCATTTGTTTTAATCGTTTGGGGGCAGACCCATATTGCGAGTGGACTGGCCTCGATACTCAATGCAACCACGCCGTTATTTACAGTTGTTGCAGCGCATTTTCTGACCAGTGATGAAAAGATGTCCACGCTCAAGATTTTGGGCGTCATCTTTGGTCTGATAGGTGTTGTAATAATGATTGGGCAGGAAGCGTTTGGGGGACAGGGAGGCAGTATTCTCGGGCAGATCGCTGTGCTGGGGGCTGCAATTTCCTATTCTTTTGCAGGGATTTATGGACGTCGCTTCAAGCGGTTAGGCCTACAGCCTGTTGTAACTGCAACAGGACAGGTAACGGCCTCCAGTCTGCTGCTTATTCCTGTTGCCTTGTTTTATGATCATCCCTTTACGTTACCAGTTCCTGATGTTGAGGTGTGGCTGGCGATCCTTTGTTTAGCCCTGTTCTCTACAGCGCTTGCTTATATTCTTTATTTCCGCATCCTGTCAGCTGCAGGAGCTACTAATGTGCTCCTTGTTACATTGCTCGTGCCTGTCAGCGCGATAGTGCTTGGAACAGCCATTCTCGGCGAACAGCTTGAATTCAAGCATATGGTCGGTATGGGTATGATTAGTCTTGGCTTGTTGACGATAGATGGTCGTCTGTTGCAATTAATAGGTGATAGATTCCGCATTCAGCCAGTTTGCCAAAAAAAGAATGGTTAATGGATAGGGGCCCAAAATGGCCGATGCGCAATTCAGTACAGATGGTGCCAGGTGGAAAGCCGTTGTCTCTAACGATTCGAGCGCTGATGGTGCATTCTATTATGCAGTAAAAACTACGGGCGTGTATTGTCGCCCGAGCTGTACATCCAGATTACCCAACCGGGCAAATACAGAGTATTTTGCAACCTGTGCCGAGGCCGAAGCGGCAGGTTATCGAGCATGCAAAAGGTGTAGACCCACGGAAACGTCAAAGGTCGAGGGTCTTGAGCAGAAGATCATTCATGCATGCAGGATTATAGAAGAAAGTGAAAAATTTCTCCCATTAGACAAATTAGCAATGCTCGTAAATTTGAGCCCTTATCATTTCCATCGACTTTTCAAAAAGATAGTTGGTGTGACTCCAAAGCAATATGCTGCCAGGCATCAATCACTGCGTTTTCAAAAAAATCTCAAAACAAGTCCATCTATTACTGATGCGATTTATTCCGCTGGATATGGTTCCAGTGGCAGCGCCTATGATAAGAAACGAGACCAATTAGCAATGAAGCCTACGGTCTATCGCAAAGGAGCCGCAGGAGTACTGATAACCTATGGAATTGCTCCGTGTTTTCTCGGGTGGATAATTGTTGCCGCAACTGACCGAGGAATCTGCGCGATTGAGTTTGGAGACAATGCAGACATGCTTCCAGAACTGATTCAGGCGCGATTTCCAAATGCTCAGTTCAACAGGGATGATGTCGAATTTAAGGCGCTGGTTAACGACGTTGTCGATTTTATAGAATCACCAGAAGATACGTTTCAACTGCCTCTTGATATTCAAGGAACAGCTTTTCAACAACAGGTCTGGGAAGTCCTAAGAGAGATAAAACCGGGCGAAACAAAGAGCTATACCGATGTAGCTGCGCGTATTGGCAAACCAAACGCGGTCCGGGCTGTAGCATCTGCATGTGCTTCAAACAAACTAGCAGTAGCTATCCCATGCCACAGGGTTGTATCGAAATCTGGAACAACGGGTGGGTATCGATGGGGAAAGGAACGTAAGAAAAGACTGCTTGCATGTGAACAAGAGTCAACCGGGTAAATAGGGATGCTCTAGGGCTTATGCATAAGCAGTCTATTGTGCTGAACAGTTACTAACGTAGAACATTTAAGGAAAGTCAAATGCAACTCATCGTAAAAAATGATTGTTCCGGAGTCGAATGGGAAGCTGTCGCAGCAACGTTGCAACTCGCAGGTATGGCATTTCATGACCCTGATAAACACCGGAGAGCCTTTGAAGCCAGCTATGCGGTCGTTTTCCTGTACGACAGCGGAAAACTGATAGGATTTGGGAGAGCTATTTCAGACGGAGAGTATCAAGCAGCAATCTACGATTGTGCAGTTACTCCAAGCTATCAAGGCAAAGGGCTGGGAAGGGTGATTATGGAGAATCTTCATGCCGGTATCGCCCATTGCAACATCATTTTGTATGCATCCCCGGGAAAAGAAGGATTCTATGAAAAATACCATTTTCGAAGAATGAAAACCGGTATGGCGTTGTTTACTGACCGGGATGCGAAAAAAGAGAAGGGGTTCACCGAATAAGCTCTTCGACTTCGTCGAGGTAGCAATCATATACCTATGATAGTTCCATAACCCGGACTCCCGGGGAAGAGGGAGCAGGCATGCTTCCCATGATGTTTCGCCTTACGTATATATACATCTGGCCCCCTGTGGTGTATAATGATGGAATTCTAATTGTTTCGCTGTGGCGGGACTGGTATTGTTAGATTCTTATGTGTTAAATGAACGGAGGCCGTAGTAGCTGGGTATCCTGCTGTTGCTGTCCAATTTTGTTGTTTTTATTCATCGACTGCAGGTGGTCTTGGGTATGGAATCATTTGAATGGGGAGCGCAATTTGTTTTAGGCATTGCTGATGTCGATGAGCAGCATCAGTGCCTAGTGGCTATTATAAACAGGTTCGGAGAGGCCGTGACTGAAAATGTGCTTGATGAAAAGTTCGTCAGTGGCATTCTGGAAGAACTTGCTGAGTACGCTCAGACTCATTTTGCATGCGAAGAAAAGTTGATGCATGGACATAATGTTGATCCCAGACATGTTACGCCTCATGTTGTTGAGCACCATGATTTTTTCGTTGATGTTGCTGGTTTTACCAATTCGATTACTCCAGGCAACCAGAAAGGATATCGATCGCTGTTTGAATACCTTGTCCATTGGCTTGCTTACCACATACTGGGAACAGACCGCGACATGGCTCTTCAGATCGCTAACATTGAAGAGGGAGGCGATCCAGCACAAGCGTATAATAAAGAAAAACGAGCTGTCAGCAAGTCGACAGAACCATTGCTAACCGCTTTAAATGGTCTTTTTGCTCTTGTTTCTGAGCGAAATAAAGCGCTTTCCCAATTAAATCAAACATTGGAAATACGGGTAGCAGAACAAACGCGTGACCTGCTGAAAGCCAATGAAGCACTGGAACACATATCTATTACAGATCCTTTGACCCAGCTCCCCAACAGACGATTTGCCATGAGGCAGCTGCGCTTGTTGTGGGACGAAGCGCTTTCGAACCATCAGCCGTTGGCCTGTCTTATGATAGATGCTGATGGTTTTAAGACTATTAATGATACGTATGGCCATGATGCCGGTGATCATGTTCTCCAGCAGCTTGCCAACGAATTACGTGACGCTGTGCGAAGTGATGATATTGTGTGCAGATTGGGAGGTGACGAATTTTTTGCCATTTGCCCCAATACCGATCTCGATGGGGGGCTGCATGTTGCCAATCAGATTAGGAGGAAGGTAGCTGCGCTTAAGGTCCCAGCCGGCAAGGGCTATTGGGCTGGATCTGTCAGTATAGGTGTTGCCGTAAAACGCGCTGAAATGAAAGACATTGAGGCACTTATAAAAGCTGCTGATGAGGGTGTCTATATTGCCAAAAAAGATGGAAGGAATTGCGTCAGGACAAGGTAATGAAGAAGGCGTGCCACTTTTTTTATTGATATCCCCTCGCAGGGAGGCGAAAAAAAAACGTGTTGTACGCGTTTTGTTCGGTCAAGATCGAAGAGATTATTGTTGCATATTTGAATTTGGTGCATCTTTAATCGGAAAATATGGGGTTACGATTAAAGGTAGCTTTCAACGAAGAGCTAAAAGTTGTCACTCTACCCCGAGCTGTAACTGTTCAGTAGTGTTTGATGCATCCTGCTAATGCTATGCTTTTTTTGTCTCATTGTACGTTGAGGTAAGCATAGATTCCGTGGGTTGCCTGTGAGTTACACCTGTTCAACTGTAAGGAGGTCGCATGTTCCAGTGTATTCTCCGATTAACCACTTTGCCTCAACCCTTTCCGCCCGTAAAGCCTGACTCGCTTATCCCCGATTTGAGCCCTGTTTCGGGGGCCGATCCTTTTTCATATAAAAAACAATATGACCTAAATCCTGCAATTGCCAAGTTTGCCGAAGGTGCGAGGCTGCGTACACGCAGACGTACTGTAGTACTTCAAGTGTTCGCAAACAAAGCAGATTCGGTAAAATCGAAATGCAAGATTTAGGTATGACCTTGTTTAACCGATGCTACCCATCAGGCAAAGCAGGATAGTATCACAATCAACGCTCATGAACCCCTTTTAATCAACACATTTTGCAGCATTCAACCCATGGAGGCAGACATATGTTTATGCGAAAAATGATGGTTGCAGTTGGATTAATAGGTTTTTTAACGACACCTGTATTTGCGGTAGAAGAGGCAGAACTCCCTGTAGCCGTTTACAAATCAAAGGAAATGATTGTAACCGCCAATCCTTTGGCAACTGCTGCCGGTGAGGAGATACTGAAAAAAGGCGGTACCGCTGTCGATGCCATGATCGTTGCGCAAACAGTTTTAGGACTGGTAGAGCCGCAGTCAAGTGGAATTGGCGGGGGGGCATTTGTTGTGTACTATGATGCAAAATCGAAAAAGCTCACCACGTTTGATGCAAGGGAAAAAGCCCCGTTGGCCGCTACGGAGAAGCGTTTCTACGATGCGGATGGAAACAAACTCAGCTGGTATACGGCATGGCAAAGTGGTCTTTCCATTGGGGTGCCAGGTGTACCAAAACTCATGGAAACCATGCATGCGAAGTATGGCAGGTTGCCCTGGCCGAGCCTCTTTCATCCTGCACAACAGTTGGCCGGCAAAGGATTTAAGTTAACAAAGCGGACCAGCTCTCAAGTTGAAGAGCTCTTGCAGAAAAACACATCTTGCCTTGATAAGGATAGAATCTATTTCCGTGATCCCGCAGCCTTTACCTATTTCGTTAATCCAGATGACTGTATCGCAAAGCCGGCAGGAACAGTAATGCAGAATAAAGAGTACGCCAACACCATGCAGCAACTGGCAAATCATGGCTCCGGCACTTTTTATCATGGGAAAATGGCCTTTGATATTGCCTCCGCTGTGCAGCGCGACTTGCGTATTCCAGGCGATATGACCATGGGAGACCTTGCTCGTTATGAAGTGGTGGAACGTGAACCGGTTTGTATGGACTATCGTGGCTACGAAGTTTGCGGGATGGGACCCCCTTCTTCAGGTGGCCTTGCCGTTGGGCAGATGCTGGGTATTCTAAGTAACTTCGATCTTGAAAGATATACAGTACATGAACCGCAAATGGTCCACCTTTTTGCACAGGCAGGTAGGCTCGCATTTGCAGATAGAAATAAGTACGTTGGCGAT
Organism: Desulfogranum marinum; assembly: GCF_963675105.2. Taxonomy (NCBI): domain Bacteria; kingdom Pseudomonadati; phylum Thermodesulfobacteriota; class Desulfobulbia; order Desulfobulbales; family Desulfobulbaceae; genus Desulfogranum; species Desulfogranum marinum. The sequence continues at coordinate 129,765 of NZ_CAXXRO010000003.1, read as the reverse complement.
AGCGACTATGTAACCGTACCCATTGAAGGAATGCTTGATGAAGAATATTTGCGAGCACGCTCGTTACTCATACAATCGACTGACATGGGCAGTGCGGATCCCGGAACGCCTCCTGGATCCTTTGACCCATATGGAGCAGATCCTACCATTAAGGATAGTGGCACCAGCCACATCTCCATTGTGGATCGTTACGGTAACGCTCTGTCTATGACTACCTCTGTTGAAAGTTCGTTTGGCAGCGGGGTCATGGTAAGAGGTTTTCTGTTGAATAATCAGCTGACGGATTTTTCTTTTGCCCCAGAGGATGAAGAGGGCGTTCCCATTGCTAACCGTGTGCAACCTGGGAAAAGACCAAGAAGCTCAATGTCGCCGACCATTGTGTTGAATAGAGATGGCAAAGTAGAGCTCGTAACCGGTTCCCCGGGTGGCTCCCGTATCATAGGTTATACCGCGCAGTCCATCATCAATGTGCTTGATTTCGGTATGGATCCACAGGAAGCGATTAATGTACCTCATTACACCAACCGAAACTCTTCGTATACCCAGATTGAGGAACCAATCAGAGGTGTAACTGTGGGGTATGATGCGGTGGCTTTGGCTAAAGAGCTTAGGGATGAATTTTCCTATGACGATGTCAGGGTAGACACGTTGACAAGTGGTTTGTCAATCATTCAACGCAAAGAATTTCAATGGGAAAAGAACAGCAGCAAACAGCCGTCTTTGAACATAACAACACTGCTTATTGGCGGTGCTGATAAACGACGGGATGGGACCGTCGGTGGACGTTAATAGTACAGTATATTTTTCGGTAAACGTAAAATTACCCTTCTTTCCATTTCTCCTGCTCGATCTGGAAAGGGGGAATGGACTGGATTTACCTGGTAAAAGATGGAGTCCCCATAACCAAGCCAAGTAAATTTTGCCGTCTGTGCAAAGATATTATTCGTAAAACCGAGAAAGGTCTTCTGAACTGTTATAGCATTTCTGCTACCAGATCGATTTAGCGCTGTAATGGTGCTTATAAAAATAAGAGCTGCTGCGCCCATGACGGTTGACATTATTCTTGATTTTCGCCTTTGGCCTCATCCAGCACTTTTCGGATTGTTTGGGCAAACTCGGCTTTGTTCAGAGGTTTCATGACAAATGCAGCCACACCAATGTTTTCAGCCTCCTTTTTAGATAATTTTGCACTATACCCAGTGCATATAATCGTTGGCATATCAGGACGGACTTTCAAAACTTCCGTGATCAAATGTTCCCCAGTCATTGCCGGCATGGTCATATCTGAAATCATCAGGTCGAATTTACCTGGATTCGTTTTGACTATTTTTAATGCCTGTAAAGGGTCGGTAGTTGATTCAGCAGTGTAGCCGAGGCTTTCTAAATGGCGTTTGCCTAATTTTGCTATCGATGGTTCATCATCTACATACAAAACCCTTTCATTTCCGGAGGCAAGAACAGTTTGCTTATCACTTTGATCTTCAGACAATCTCTCATGGATAGGTAAATAGATGGTGAAGGTTGTGCCTTGACCAAGATGGCTATCGGCAAAAATTGAACCACAATGCCGCTCAACAATACCGTGGACAACGGCCAAACCGATTCCTGTCCCCTTGCCTACTTCTTTGGTTGTAAAAAATGGATCAAATATTTTATCAAGTGTTTTTTTGTCCATCCCAATTCCATTATCACAGACCATTAGTTTGACATACTGACCGGATGCCAATGATACGTGTCTCTTCCCATCCACCGTTTCATTGGATAGATCAATAGTCAGTATCCCCCCAGAACTTGGCATGGCATCAACAGCATTATTACTCAAATTGATGAGCAATTGACTAATCTGTGTGGCATTGCCGAAGACCGAGAAAACATCTTCAGTCAGATTTTGCCGGATTGCTATATTTGCAGGAGTAGATGACCGGATCAGCTTCGTGGATTCTTTGACAACAGATCCTATATCGATAACTGTTTTAGCGGCATTGTCCCGCCTGCTGAAGGTTAAGAGCTGTTTAACCACATCCCTGGCCCGCATCCCTGCAATCCGTATTTCTTCAGTACTCTCTCGAGCAAGGCTCCACTCGGGCAAATCTTCCATAACGAGTTCATTATTGCCAATTATGATGCTTAATATATTGTTGAATTCATGGGCAATGCCGCCAGCTAAATTTCCTATAGACTCAAGTTTCTGGGACTGAAGCAATTGATTTTCGAGTTTTTTTCTCTCCGATATGTCCACATGAGTGCCGATAATTCTAATTGCTTTATTATTTTTATCAAATGTGGCATTTGCCCTGGCAAGTATATCTACCCAATGTCCCTCTTTGTGTTTCATTTTAAATTCAATTTCAAATTTATCGAGCTTCCCGTTAATAAGTTTATTTTGCAATTCCCATGAACGCTTGACATCCTCAGGTTGAGTCAGTGTTTCCCAGACTGTAAAGTCGTTAGGCAGCTCATCATCCTGATACCCCAACATTCGTTTCCACATAGGGGAATAATAAATTTCATTGGTTTCCAGATTCCAATCAAAAAGGCCGTCGTTAGCAAATTCCATGGCAAGCGCAAATCTTTCTTCACTTTCTTTTAAGGCTATTTCCGCGTTTTTCTGATCAGTAACATCGTTATAGATTGTTACAACTTCGCCGGTTGGAATCTTAAAAATATAATTTTCATAGTAGCTTGAGAAAACTTCATCCTGGTAAATTTTGACAGGAAAGTATGAAGGTTCCCCAGTCTGCCAAACTTTTTTCATAGCTGCCACCAGGCCGTAATCATCGATACCGGGCCTCAATTCAAAAAGACTCTTTCCAACAACTTGCTGCAAAGTTTTACCTTCAATTTCCAGACTTTTATTGTTGAAATTTTTAACTATATAATCAGATCCTTTTGATCCGTCATTGAGGACTTTGTAAATGGCAGCGCCACTAGTCATGTTGTCGTATAATCCCCTAAAAAGGGCTTCGTTACTCTTTAATTTTTGATTGATTTCATAATGTTCAGTAATATCCCTTGTACTGTAAATAATCTGATGGGGTGATTGGTTTTCATCCAGCAAGACCTCACCTATTGTTTCAAGCCACAAATAGTTGCCGCTTTTATGCTGATATCTATACTGTACTTTTTTTGTCCCTCCCCTTTTTAAAAAAGTTTGAAATTCGTCGATTATTCTTGATACATCGTCGGGATGGACCAAATCAATTATGTTCTTGCCGGTCATTTCATTGGCGGTATATCCTAGTGCTCTTTCGTACGAATCACTGACAAACATAAAGTTACCCTCAAGATCTGAGAGTGACACCATGTCAAACATGTGTTTTGAAATATCTTCCAACAACAGCGTTTTTTCCTTTAATGCTTCTTCTGCCTGCTTACGTTCGGAAATGTCAATCAAGCTGGCTATTGCACCATTATACTTACCAGCATTATCAAGAATCGGGGCTGTTACCAATGTTGTAAAAACTCGGGTGCCATCTTTTCTTATAAATTCAAAATCATGTTGTTCACTGACACCTTGCCGGCAGCGCGCCAATTTTTTTTTGGCAAGATATGTTCCCTCATCATCCATGAAATGGAATAGATTCTTTCCAAGCATTTCATCGCATGTACACCCTAGCATTTTGGCCACATTGTTGTTCGCGAATTGAGTATTGTCCTCTTGATCAATTACCCATATACCCTCTTGCGCCCAATTAATGAGATAACGATATTTTTTTTCGCTTTCTTGGAGCAGTTTTTCTCTGATTTTTTGTTGGGTGATATCTTGCGCCGATCCGTATAATTTGACCGTCTTGCCGTAGCTATCCAGTTTGGCTCTTCCGCATGCCCGTACATATCTTTCTTCACCGGTGTCTTGGCGTATAATTCGGTGCTCAATCTCATAATCGGAGCCTTCAGCAACCACCATATCCAAAGCTTTTTGAATATCATATAAGTCATCCGGGTGAGCCATAGGTAAGAGTTCAGGGGTTTTAAGGTGACGTTTAGAGCACCCATGTATGCGAAGCCAATTGTCTGAAAAGATCCACTTATCCTTGACGATATCCCATTCCCATCCACCAACACTTACCAATTTTTCTGTCTCTGCCATTATGGCAAACAGGGCCTCTTTGTCAAAATCATCGTGCATATTCTCTTCAGACATAGAAACACCCTTAATTTTTCTTTAAACGCAAAATCATACATGCTTGTAGGACAATTAAACTGCTGGATATTTGAATATAGCACAGTTATTTATTAGGAAACAAGCACTTGAGCCTATTGCCGGAGGTTTTCTGCAAAGGTAAAATTGTGATAGTCCTTCTTTGGTCAGTTCTTTTAACCTTGCTGGTTGTAACTTCATTACCTCCATATTCGAGAGACATTGAGGTTTCTACTGTGGAGCTACGAAGACAAAGATTATCCAAAGGCAGAGGCTTATCGTGGCAATATTAAGCCTCTAGTATTGCGACAATGGTATTGTTAAATTTCTACAGAAATAAACGAGGGTATTGGGCAGAAATGCCTGTTGATTAAAATACAGTATACCAAAATTAATTATTAACTCTGATTAAAAAAACAGAACTTAGAAATCCTTCTTTTTTTTAAACAAGGCTGGAGGATTGGAAATTGGACGTAGGGTTTGGAAAACTCATGTGTAGTAGTTCAAACCTGATGTGACAGACACTGTTCGATGACGACCCTAAGCGGTCATTATTCACTTCACCTCCTGCTGTGATAGCTGGTGGTCGGTAAGTGTTCGACTTTTCGGTAGATCAGGAGCCCCTTCAGACATTCAGCAAAGACAGGCAACATAAAGATTAAATGCAGTAAGGAGGTACGGACTTGATTGAGGAATATGAAAAGCGGCGAGTAAATATTTTATAGTAACTCGCAAATGAATTGAGCCTTAGCCAAGCTGTTAACATTTTAACAAATCGTAACTCTTGGTTTGGTTTTCAGTTGGGCACCAATTCATCTGCTATGGACTATAGTTAGATGGATCGACGCGCTCATCATCGCTGGAATTATAGGTTCTCTTATCTGACTATTGCTTTTTTTGCGGCAATTGAATAGTGCTTCTACTTGGTTTTTTCTTTGCCTTATTCTGAGCGCTGTCGCTCTGCTCAGCATGCTTGCTGGCCCCGTCATGAACCGTATGAAAATAGGTCTAACGGCTGGAGCGGTTTCAATTAGCATACTGGTTCTAAGTCTACTGCTTTTCCGTATCGGATAAAATAAGAATCTGAATTCATTTAGTAAATCATACGAGGCAGTATCAGGCGATGCTTGACTAATGTGTCATACTTTCACATTTTGTATGTGTATCCTTTGTCCCGAAATCTGAAAGGAAATCAATTCAATCTTAAAAGTGAATACCGATTAAGTTTGTCTACAAATACACTCAAACTCCAGTATAAAAAATATACATTCATTTGGATTCATCTAGTACCTTTCTGACAACTTTAGCAAGGTCTGATTTCAAAACAGGTTTCATAAGCAAGCCATTTATGCCTATTTTTTGCATATTGTCTTCTCTGATTCTCTCGCTGAAGCCAGTGCAAATGATGATGGGGATATCGGGTCTGATGGCTTTTAGTTCCTTCGCCAAGATATCACCAGCCATTTTTGGCATGGCCATATCGGATATTACCAGGTCAAATGAGTGGGATTTTTCTTTGAACAGCTCTAATGCTTCAATGCAGCTAACTCGAGATGTTACTTTGTATCCCAAACGTTCAAGCATTCGCAGTTCTAACGTTACGATGGCTTCTTCATCGTCAACCAAAAGGATTCGTTCATTCCCCCTTTCGATTGCTCCTCGATCTACAAGAGTTTGACAGGCAATCGGTTTCTCCATCAATGGCAGATAAATATCAAAAGTTGTACCTTTGCCAATCTCACTATCGACCTTTATAGCTCCTCCATGCCCCTTGACTATCCCGTGAACCACAGCCAATCCAAGACCGGTACCTTTTCCTTGTTCCTTCGTAGTAAAATAGGGATCAAAAATTTTTCCGATAAGCTCTTTTGACATTCCAGAACCAGTATCAGATACTTGCAAAACTGCATAGAATCCCGGGCCGATATCAATATCCTTGGCTTTTTCTTCATCTAGTACCGCTTGACTCAACTTAACGTTGATCTTCCCACCCGAGTCCTCAACTGCATGATATGCATTGGTAATAAGATTCATAGCAACTTGATGAAGCTGAGAAGGATCGCCTAGTATTAGACCACAGTTGGGGTCGATATCTTTATTGAGTTCAATATATGCAGGAATGGTGGATCGAGAAAGTTTAAGTACTTCCTTTAAAGTATGTTGGATGCGGGTTGGAATAAATTCTTGGCCAGGCTGACGGCTGAATGAAAGAATTTGTTTTACAAGATCACGACCTCTTTTTCCGGCTTTGAGAATGTTATTTACGTCTTCCCATTCTCTACTCTGTTGAGGCAGTTCATCTATCAACATTTCGGAATAACCAATGATCGGAGAAAGGATATTGTTAAAATCATGGGCAATCCCACCTGCAAGGTCGCCGATGGATTCCATTCTCTGCGCCTTGCGGAGCTGTTCCTCATATTTTAACTGGTCGGTTATGTCCTCTACCAATTCAATCGCTGCGGTCACCTCTCCTTTTGAATTGACAATCGGGGATGACACTATTCGAAAGTTTCTAATACCATCTGTACCTGGGGTCTCAGAAATTGACTCGTGAATTTTTCCATCCTGAAGCGTTTTGCATGTTGGGCAGCAATCACAGATAGTATCTTTTGGGGGGTGGTTTAGCACTTGATAGCATAAGGGGTTCAGCGCAGTATCAACAGCTGGAAACCAATTTCGCATCTGCTTATTGAGTTCAACAATCTCCATATCTTGGTTTATTAAAGCCACCCCTATGCCAATGTTCTCAAGCATGGATTGGTATTTTTGTTTTGATTCTAAAAGAGCCTGCTCTACCATTTGAAGTTCGGTGAGGTCAAACATCGTCGTGATGATGTGTTCCTGGCCCTCTAGTCTAATAACTTCCGCAGAGAAGAGACCTTGCCGTTTTTCCTTCTGCTTCGTAGTAAACTCGATCTTGAGGTTTCTGAAAGAACCATCTCTCCTGAGCTGTGAGACAACTTCTTCACGCTGGGTTAATCCCTTTGGCCAGAAATTTGTTTCCGCTGTTTTTCTGCCGACAAGTTCAGACTTGGTATAGCCGGTTATAGTCTCTATGCTCTCGTTACAATCTATTATGACACCATCTTTCAAGGTGGTTATTACAATTCCGGCAGGGTTGTTACGAAAGATCGCTTTAAGTTTTGCTTCACTGGACTTGAGGTGTTCTTCAGATGTGATCCGATCAGTGATGTCGGTTGCCATGACAATCACACCTGAAACAATACCGTCGGAGTCAATATAAGGGACTTTATCAGTCAGTAACCACCGGGTATCCCCCCTGGTATCAAACAGAGGTTCAATTATACCAATTTTGGATTGCTTGGACTTGATGACTTCTAGATCATCCTTCCAATATTGGTCCGCCATGTCTGGATAGATGTCCCGAGAATGTCTTCCCTCAATTTCATGTCTTGGTAAGCCTGTCAAATCAGCAACACTTTGACTTATATGAATAATATTATTTTGTGTATCTTTGAAAAAGATAAGAGAATGAATATTATCCAAAATAGCACTTTGATCATTCACTAATTTGTTTAACTTCTGCCGCTCAAGATAAACCTGAGTGATATCGTTATAGGTAACAACAATACCATAGTTTTCTATGGGAATAGGGGTCGCCGCAACGGCTAGCCACACAACGTCACCGTTAGGTTTTCTCACCCCCATTTCAACACCGGAGATTGTTCTTTTTTCTAATAATGCTGCGACACTTGGCCATTCTTCCTGAGGCATCTCAGTACCATCTGGCCGGATTATCGTCCACTCACCCCCATCTATTTTTCGTTTTTCATGGTCAGTTTTACCTATACCCAGGAGCTGTTCTGCGACTTCATTTGTTTCAACAATAGCCCCTGAGGAGTCTGAAACAGTTATACCATACGGGAATAAATGGAAAAGTGTTGCGTATTTTGAAAGTGCTTCCTCTAAGCTTGCTTTTGTCTCTTTATGGCTTGCAAGCTCTTCATGCAACGATTGGGTTCTTGAAGCCACTTGAGACCGGAGAGACCGAGACCAAAGGTAGAGTAATATTGAGATTGATACCATTACGGATAAAGCCAATAAAAAAACATTCCGAATTCGGATATTACCTCTTATTGACTCTCGTCCTGGATCATAAATGTAACTATTTAAATCATTAACATCTGGAGCCATGTTCAAGTTGCTGTATATCTCAGCAATTCTTCTCCACCGAGCAACACTTTGAGTTCCAATAGGAATATGGTCAGGGAGAATCAAAGACCTCATGGTGAGCAACTCGTAACGTAAGTGGTCTTCAGAACGATCGTTCGTGTTATAACTTTCTAAAATAATTCTAATTGATTCATCCGGGTTGTCGAATGCATACTTCCACCCTTTCAAAGAAGCTCGAATAAATCGTTCTGCAAGCTCCGGATCCTTCTTCAAGAGTGTTTTTGTGCTAAACAAACAGTCACCATAAAAATCAACACCGTAATCAATGGGCTTTATCAATTTTGGTTGATGATTCTTCTGCTTAAATATAAATGGTTCGTTTGTTTGGTATACGCTGAAAGCATCAATTGTAAGATCTGTAAAGTCCGGTGGTCCTTGGAAGGGGTTGACAAATTTGATGGTTTCCAGATTGACGCCTTCATTGATAAGCATCGCTTGAACTTCAGCCGTTCTAGGAATAATTGCCATGTACATTCTTTTTCCGGCCAGTTGTTGAGGATTGTTAATGCCAGAACTGTCCCTCACCATAATGGCGTATGGAGAATGTTGAAAAATGACCGCAGCAGATTGAACCGGAGTTCCCTTTAGATATTCTATTACCAGCTCACTTCCGGCTATTCCGAAGTCGGCATGCCCTTGCAGCACCTGATCAACGTGATTTATGCCAACCCCTCCCTCAAGAAAAGAAATATCAAGTTTTTCTTCGGCATAAAATCCTTTTTCTTGTGCAACATAGTACCCAATGAACTGGCCGCCATGATGCCATCGTAATTGAAGCGTTATTTCATCTTGGCCATAGGAATTATGTGTTAGAAATGCTTGTACAATGCACAAAATTGTCAACATTTTAATCATCATACTCTAAACTCGTATCCTATGATTATTTTTTCTGAACCAACATATGAACCACTATGATTCAGGATACCATATATCATATCTGGCATTAAGATGTATATTACCGAGTAATTTTATCACATCATCTAACTTAACCCGGATTTCTCATCAGTTCAGGCGGCGTCAGGTTCAAAGTTTTTGGCTGTGAACTATAGTTGCCTATGTTTACTGCCAAAATACTGCAGAAGATGGTGTCGCCTGAATTGACCTTTGGTGAACATTTTGAAAATTTGACATCTTTTTTGGTTAAGTCTAACCATTTACTATAAATCAGTGTTTTCGAATTTTAGAAAATATTCGTGAGAAGTGCGGGTTAAACACTTTGGCATCTCTTGGCCAGCGGAATGTGGACTTGTACATGAGTGTTGGTGTGAAGGGGAAATGGTGCATTTAGTGCAAGTATGGTGGTGGTTTTGAACCACGAACCAAGGTGTGTTGTTGGCAAAGAAAGGGATAGAAACAGTGGGATCTTATAATGACATGAAAAGGTGGAGTTATATTCGAAAGTGTGTTTGAGAGAGCGATGAAAAAATAAATGGCGTATCCTGAAAGATGAGTGGATTCGAAACTAATCCTGGCAGAGAATGGATGTGTTTTGCGTATTGCTTTCGTAGTATAAGGATAAATCGAATATGAGAGACAAGAGCATGCAAGAGAGAAACAGGAGAAACACGCGGGCCACCCATGGGTTGGAGTGTAGAGAGTGATTCCCTGGGAAGAAATCGATCGGGCGGACGTTCCGGGAGGTGAGGGAGAAGTTATTCTGCGCAAGCGTGGCACAGAATTTTCGATCCGCACCGATACCACCGAACTTATGAACAGTCGCCTCCATGGGGCTGAAGATGCATTGGCTGAACTGACGTGTAACCGCATTGCGCGAAAAAAACAGCACCGTATTCTGATCGGTGGCCTTGGCATGGGGTATACTTTGGCAGCGGCGCTCCAGTATTCAGAGGCTGATTCTCTTGTTACCGTAGTGGAATTGATTCCGGCTGTGGTCAGGTGGAACCGGGAACATTTGGGGCACTTGGCCGGAAACCCCTTGGATGATGGTCGAGTCTCAGTTTTGGAAGAAGATGTGGCGGCAATTATCAGCAGCAAAAAATCCACCTGGGACGCCATACTGCTTGATGTTGATAACGGTCCTGATGGACTTACCCGGCAGGCCAATGATCGAATCTATGGTATGGGTGGTTTGCAGAAAGCATTCAGAGCCCTTCGTCCAGGCGGGATTTTATCCATATGGTCTTCTGGGGCAGACGAACGCTTCACCCGTCGCCTTAACCAGTGTCAATTCCAGACAGAAAATGTCGCAGTGCGGGCTCGGAAGTCAGGGAAAGGCAGCAGGCATACAATCTGGCTTGCGGCCAAATGCTGAGCAAGCATTGAAGGGAAGAGAGACGGCGCAAATTTCAGCTTTTGCAGTGAAGAACGAATACAGGGAGTAATTTTTGGATCTCATAGTCAATAATATTTTTATTCCCATTGAAATAGATGCAATGGGCGAATATCTCAAAGCTGCATCCAAAGAGTTGCAAATCGATCCAGGTCGTCTCACGGTTGTCAAAATTTTGAGTAAATCGCTCGAAATTAAGAATACAGAACAGTTTTATTATAAGATTACGCTGGTTGTGAGTGTCCCTGCAGACTTTGCAAACAAACAAAAATTTCCTGAGTACACGAAAGGCGTAGAAGCAGAGAGAAAAACACCCATCCTTAAGGATAGACCTCTTATCGTTGGTTTTGGGCCTGCCGGGATGTTTGCCGCTCTTGAATTTATTGCACATGGGATTCAACCAATAATATTTGAGCGGGGAAAAAAAATAGAAGAACGCTCCGTTGACGTGCAAAGGTTTATCAGGGAAAGAGAGATCAACACCGAGTCAAACATTCAGTTTGGGGAAGGCGGTGCCGGCTCATATTCGGACGGAAAGCTCTTTTCCCGGAGAAATAATAATACGAGTTATATCAACAGGGTACTGCGAACCTTTGTCAAGTTTGGTGCACCAGAGGAGATTGAGTATATCAGTAAACCCCATTTGGGCACTGATGTGTTGTGTAAGATCGTGCGAAATGTCAGGCGCTATATCCAGGATAGAGGCGGTGAGATACACTATAGCGCAAAAATGACGGACCTCCTTATCTCGGAAGGTGTGGCAACCGGGGTACGGATAAATGATACGAAAGACTATCTTTCTTCAACCATCTATATCGCTCTTGGACATTCAGCGCGCGATACATACAAGATGCTGCATGCGCGTAACGTTGCTCTTGAGCAGAAACCTATTTCTGTCGGGGTGCGGATAGAGCATCCTGTTGAAACAATCAATCTCATGCGATACGGGAATAAATACAAGGACAATAAAAAAATAGGGGCAGCCACCTATTCTCTAAACTATACCAATCGAACAATCCGTAGAGGGGTATATACCTTCTGCATGTGCCCTGGAGGTGAGGTCGTCAATGCCTCATCCAGTAGTGGCATGATAGTCGTCAACGGGATGAGTTATTCACAGCGGTCATCACCATTTTCCAATGCGGCGTTGGTGGTCAGTTGTCATACCGACGATTACCCTTCAAGCAATCCTTTGGCAGGTTTGGAGTTTCAACAGGAAATTGAGCAAAACGCTTTTAGAGCAGGTGGTGGGATGTGGAAATCACCGGCGCAGAATTTGATGGATTTTTTAGGCGAGTCCCGTTCTGCCGGTTTACAGGAAACTTCCTTTAAAATGGGAGTTGTGGCTGCTAATATGCGAGAAATTGTTCCGGTATTCGTGGCCGACCAATTGGTGGCAGCATTCACGAAATGGAAACAAGAGGTTCCCTTGTTTGTATCCGATCAGGCCATATTAATTGGTGCGGAAACCCGCACTTCCTCTCCTGTTCGCATTACGCGCAACAAAAAGTATGAATCGGAAAATGTAAAAAACCTCTACCCGATCGGTGAAGGGGCAGGCTATACGGGGGGTATTACCAGTTCGGCAGCTGATGCTATCAAGGCTGTTGAAAAGTATGTGGCAAGCCTCTGAGAATCAACAACAGGAGAAGAGATGGAGTTTCAGTATACGCGTTCGTATATCGGTAACGTTAAGCTGGTCGTTTTTGACTGGGCGGGAACCGTGGTGGATTACGGCTGTCAGGCCCCGATTCGTGCCTTTGTCCAAGGATTTAAGGATATGGGTGTTGCCGTGAGCATGGAATCCGCCCGGGGGCCCATGGGGATGGAGAAGTGGGCCCATATAAAGGCGGTTACCGAACTTGATGAGGTAAAACAAGCGTGGCGCAACGTGCATAAAAGAGAGGTAACTGATGCGGATATTGATGCCATGTTCGAAAATTTTTCCAAACTGCTGCTCGATTCCATTGCTGCAAAGAGCAGGTTGCTGCCTGGTGTAGTCAACTCCATCGAGGCATTGCGCACTGAAGGCATCAAGATAGCCGGCTCGACCGGTTATTTTACTGAGGCTGCCGATATAGTTGCGGAATGCGCGGCAAAGGAGGGCTACTGTCCCGATTTCACTACCTGTGCTTCCAATGTACCGGCGGGCCGTCCAGCTCCCTGGATGATTTACCAGGCCATGCAGGAACTTGGCGTCTATCCGGTTGAAGCTGTGGTTAATGTAGGGGACACTCCGGTTGATATGGAAACAGCGCTCAATGCCGGGGTTTGGTCCGTTGGTGTAGCCGCTACCGGCAACCAGATGGGACTCACCGAAGAGGAGATTGAGGCCCTTGATCCGAAGGAGTATGCAATGCGTCTGGCTAAGGCCCGTGAAAGCCTCTTTAAGGCGGGAGCCCATTTTGTCATAAACACCATGGAAGAATTGCCCGAGGTTATCGATATGATCAACGAATACCTTGTCCAAGGCTCCAAACCCTAACCCGAAATTCTCATTTGAAGAGAAATCCGAGCTGATTTCACCAAAAGTCATTGCAGCCGGCATGATTTTCTACAGTCGGTTGGCAATAAATATAGGTAACTAACGGATGCGTCGTTTATCCGGAATTATCGCTTACCTCGGAGGGCGTTGCGCTTGTACAATAATATGCACTGCCGAGGACGGAATGGAAAGGTATACCTGCTCACCTCTGCTGTATTGATTGCTGCTGGAGAAAACCGTGAGCTCACAGGATGATGTCTCAATTGCCAGCCGGGTGTAGACTCCCTCAAAACTGATCGATGTGACTGTGCCCTTTACGGCATCAGGACAACCGTCCGGAGCAAGGTTGATTTGTTCCGGGCGGATGACGGCCGTACACTGGTCGTGGTTTGCAGAAATGACCGGAACGTGTATCTCGCCGGATGAAAATATATTGTCTTGGATTGTTCCTTTCAGCAGGTTGGGGCAGCCGAAAAAGGAAGCGACCTCGGTATCCTGTGGCTGATAAAACAGCTCATGGGGCGTGCCGAGCTGGCGGAGCCTTCCCTGAAGTAAGAGTGCTATCCTATCACTGAGCATGAGCGCTTCACTCTGGTCATGGGTAACAAACAAGGTGGTAATTCCGGTTTGTTGGCGGATGTGTTGGATTAACTCTCGCATCTGGTGGCGAAGATCGGCATCCAGGTTTGAAAGAGGCTCGTCCAGAAGCAGGATCGACGGCCGCAGGACCAACCCCCTGGCAAGAGCAACACGCTGCTGCTGCCCTCCGGAAAGTTGATGCACTTTTCGCCGTTCCAGACCTTTTAGTCCTGTAAGCTCTACCATCTCTGCAATCTGCATTGCACTCTGTTTGCTGCGTATGCCCTGCATGCGAAGGCCAAATCCTATGTTGTCGTGCACATTGAGAAAAGGAAACAGGAGTGGTTTTTGAAAAACCAGCACCACATCCCTTTTTTCAGCTGCAATCCTGTTTACCTCCAGGCCGTTGATCAGGATGTGGCCTCCGAGGGGCGGAAGGAGACCGGCAATTGTTTTTAAAATAGTGGTTTTGCCTTCGCCGCTGGGACCAAGAATGGCAACCATCTCTCCTTCTTGTACCGCCAGGGACAGTTCTTTGATAACCGGCCGGCCTCTATATCCTGCTGATATGTTATCAAGGATAAGTTGTTCCATCAACGAACTCCCGTCATCCCCTGTCTACCCAAAAAGTGAGCATTGACCAAGAGGGCGAACAGAGCCGGAAGGACAAAGACCAGGCTCACCGCAGCCGCAACAGGGCGGTCCCCGCTATCCATGAGCGCAAAGAGGAGGATGGGCAGGGTCAACAAACGACCGCCACCAATGATCAGCGTGGAAAGGTACTGCGACCAGCTAAGGAGAAAGGAAAACAGGGCGGCAATACATATTCCAGGCAAAATCATGGGCAGGGTAATGTTGACCAGAACCTGTATCGGGGAGGCTCCCAGTGAGCGCGCTTGATGCTCAAAGTCTGGATCATAATCAGTGAATACGCCCCAGAGGACAAAAATCGTATAAGGCAGACAAAAGGTCAGGTGCGCCATTACCACCCCGGCAAAGGTCTCGGCCAGGCCGAGTCGGATGAACCAGAGATGGTAGCCCATGGACACACAAAGGGGGGGAATAATGATCGGCAGCAGCAGAAATAAACCGATCGCTTTTTTGCCGGGAAAGCAGTAGAGGCCCAGGGCTCTTGCTGCAGGGAGTGCGACTGTCAAAGAACAGCAGGTGGTGACCAGAGCCAGCGAAGTGCTTTGCACTAATCCTTCAGTTATCTGTTGTCCTGCGGTTGAAAGTATATACTGCCAGCTTCGGAGCCCAAACTGTTGAGGCAGCAGTGCCGGATAAAACCATTGGTTGCTTACCGACCACAGCAAAAGCGGCAGGAACGGGAGCAGGACTGCCGCTATAATACTCAGTCCGAGGAGAAAGGAACGTATATTCACCCTGGATACTCTCTCTGTCTGCGCGCAATTTGCATCAACCCCTGGGAAAGCAGGAGCGAACAGATAACAATCGCGGCAATGATCAGGCCGATGGCAATGCCTTCCGGGCGGGCCATCAGGTCAATATCCGCGTAGTTTTTATACGCCCAGACCGGCAAAACCATTGGATAGGTTCTGCCCAGCAGGTAAGGCACTTCAAAGGCGCCAAAGGTAAAGGCAAACACAATGAATCCGGCCGCTCCAAGGCTTGGAGCGATCAACGGCAGGGTGATGTGGTAAAATCGCTGCCATGCATTTGCTCTGAGTGTGCGGCCCGCATCATCCAGTTCAGGACCGCTGTTTTTTAAGACCGCCAGGATCATGAAGGTAATAAAGGGAATTTCCTTCCAGATATAGGTCAACAAAATGCCAATCGCATAGGTATCGTTTATGAGCAGGGGAAAGGAGGCTGCTCCTGCAGTCATACCCAAAAAAGAGCATAGGCGGGAGAGGATACCGGTTGGCGCGAGGAGAAAAAGAAGTGATATGGCAATCACCAGGTGAGGAACGGTGAGCGGAATCTGAAGAAAGAAATGCAGGACCCGGTTTGCAGCTGCACAACGAACCAGTGATATGGCCAGAGCAACACTGGCAAGCACTGCAACCAGGGTGGAAACGGTTGCAATGTACATGGTCATGGCAAAACTTGTGGCAAAGTCGGGATCAGTCAGCACCGCGATGAAATGGGCAAAGGTGAAACTGCTTTTTTCTGTGAACGGCTGACTGCCAAGAGCCTGCAGGCTGCCGAGCAGTAACCCGCCGCCAAAGAGCAGCAGAATGATCAGGAGCGCCGGAGCAAGCAGGAGCAGTAAATGCGCTGTTTCAATGGTGCGGGTTCGTGCTGCATCTTCAGTAACAGGGGCAAACATCAGCGCCCTTTGAGAACATGCTGCTCCCAGCCCTTTTCAAGCTGGATAAGGATCTCGCTCGGCGGTTCCGGCAGCTGATGTGCTTGTAGTTCCTGGTTGGAAAGTGTTGCCGGGCCACGCGGCAGGTCAATAAACTGCTGCTGCTGTTGCCTGGGCAGGCGGGTAATGTCCAGGGCTGGGAAATCGCCCCATACATCTGGTTTAGCCTTTTCCATCTGTGCCTCGGCAGAGAGCAGAAAATTTGCCGTAACCATTGCTGCAGCTGTATCTGCTGCATTGTATGGAATGGCGACAAAATGGGTATTGGCAATGGTTCCCTGGTCAAACACAAAAGACCTGACTGTTGGTGGGAAAAGACCGTCCTGGATATTGCGTGACGCCTCTGCCTGGTGGTAGGAGAAGGAAAAATCAATTTCTCCATCGGCAAAAAGGGTGTTCATTCTGACTGGTGATTCGGGGTAGGTCGTCCCCTGCCGCCATAACGCCGGTTTCAGTTCGGTGAGCAGGCGATAGGTGGCACTGGCTGCCTTTTCAAATTGTTTTTGGGTGTATTCGCCTTGCCAGAGATTAACGTCCTCGGAATAGTGATAAAAAACGTGGCGTACAAAAACCGAGCCGGTAAAATCCGGGGGCGCTGGATAGGCGAATTTCCCTGGATGCTTCCGTATCCAGTCGATCAGCTGCGCCATGGACCTCGGAGGTTCAGGGGTTCTGGCGGTATCATAGATCATTACCATCTGTGCGCTGCCCCAGGGAGATTCCATCCCTTCTACCGGAGTACCGAAATCATTATAAACAGACGGCTTGCTCCAGTCTACAAAACGCTGATTGGGCAGTTTGTCGGCAAAGGGACCAAAGAGCAGATCGTGACGTTTGCAAGTGCGAAAGTTTTCTCCGTTGATCCACATCAAGTCTACATTGCCACCTGATGTTTTGCCGGCCTGTTTTTCAATCACCAGTTTACTGACCACCTCGGCAATGTCTTTGACTGGTACCTGGCGCAGGGTGATATTATATTTTTCCTTTAACCGGGCAGCAACATAGGTATTCACATAGGTGTTTACTGCAGGGAAACCGCCCCACATATACCAGTCAACGGTTTGTCCGTCCGCTGCCTGGACAATTTCATCCCAAGATGCCTTGTGCAGGTCAATTGCCTGAGTTTTGTCCACCTGGCAGGTGAGAGAAATAACTAACAGTAACAAAACGAGCTGCAATGTTTTTTTCATATGCTTTCCATTCGTATGCAGGCTTGATTTAATTGATAAGGTTCGCGAGTAGTATTTTTCTGCACAAAGGTGTTGAGGCAAAAATATACTCGAACCGGCATCTCATAAAAATAAATAAATCAAGAGGCTGTCCCTTTTTTCGTGGGAAGCTTGAGGGAGAAGGCTTTAAAAGAGGATATGGCTAGTTAGAATTCGGGATGCGTCAAGAGGGATGATTTCCGGCTCTATACGTTGCAAATCATCCATGTTCCAGTGACCGTCTTGGGCAAGTAACTGGTAGGCTTCCTCTTTAGACGTGGCCATAACTGCCACCTCCGCTGAAGTATACCTGTCATTGTAAATTTGTGGTTCATCGATCATGGACCAGCTGGAGAATTGGTTGCTGTGGCGCCAGAGATAAATGTGCATAGATTCTGTCCAAGCTCTGAGGTGGATAGTGGAGAAGTAATCACAAACGCCAATATACCAATTTTGTAGAATTTAGCACATTGCAAATACAGCAGCAGGCTGAGTCAAGCCTGCAGATGATGCTACTTATCAAGCGGCAGGCCGTATGTTGTTTGACCCAGGAGGTGGATGGAGTCTTTACCGAATAATGAAAGGAAACTGTCGTCTGCCATGTTGCATTTAAAACCGCGACAGGCTCTTGGCCGATAATGATAGATAGTGCAATAGTATTTATTGTTTCTTTTTTGGAGAAACGTGCAGCCTTTATCATCTGGATGAATCATAAAGACTTTTCCCCGTTGCATAGCGTCTTTTTGGGCTTGTTCCAGTCCTTTTTTCAAGATTTCAGTAATGCTGATGTCGTAACCGACATGACCTCCCAGTTTTTTAATATGTTCCACTTCATCTGGTTGGAGGGTGATTTTTCGGTACTGCTTACAGCAGGTTCCACACTGATGGCATTCATGGAAAATTGTGTTGAGCCGGTTGGCGTCGAGTGGGACATGTTTTGTCATTTGTCTGCCTCTATAAGGTCCAGAATGCATGGAGAGGATGGTTTGTGAAAAGAGCATCAGCTCGTTCGGAATGGAGGATGCCAACTCTGGATCCATGGGGCTGCAGCAGGCTGTCGATAGTAGCAAGAACCGATTTTTCCAGTGAGACCGGGTTGTATCCGCCTTCAAGAATAAACAGCAGTCGATCGTCGCAGATATCCCGGGCGCACTGTCTGAGCAGGGTGGTGATGGTGTGAAAACTATGGGTGGAGAGGAAGGTTGAGCTGATTGAGTCTTCCCGGTGGCCGTCGTATCCTGCAGAAACAAGAATGATCTCAGGCAAGTACTGCTCTGCAACGCTTTGCAGGAGTTTGCCCAGAAGGAAGGTGTACTCCTGGTCACCGAAATGGCTGTGCACAGGGATGTTGATATTATAGCCGAGCCCCTCTGCATTGCCTATTTCGGCAATATCACCCGAGAAAGGGAAAATATTATTTTGGTGGATGGAGATGAACAAAACCTTGTCCGAGTCGTAGAAGGCTTCCTGGGTCCCATTGCCGTGATGAACGTCGAAATCGATGACCAGAATTCTATCGAGCTGGAAGTGATCCTGGAGATACTGTGCGGTAATGGCAATATTGTTGAGGATACAAAATCCCATGCCTCTGCCCGGTTCTGCATGATGGCCTGGAGGGCGAATAAGGGCAAATCCCTGTTCGAGGCTGCCGCCCATAATCTGATCAGCAAGTTCCAGGCAACCGCCGGCCGCAAGCTGGGCTGTTGCAAGGGAAAGCTCCATGAGGTACGTGTCTTTGTCGTAGGAGAACGGATCGCCCTTGATGGCATGTTCGCGAATCTGATTAAGGTAAAAATTTGAGTGAATCTGCTCAATATCTTCCAGTCGTGCTTCACGCGGCTGCACCGTCTCCAGCCTGTTGTTAAATTGCTGCTTGACTGCTCCAAAAAGGCTGCGCAGTCTGTCAGGGTTTTCCCTCGTCGGTTGCGTGATGCGATGATCCAGATAGCGTGTGTCAAATACAATGCCAGGCTTATTCATAGTGGTAATGAAAAACGGGATATTCTTGGAAGCGGTTCTCCCCCAGCCGGTAAAGGTGTCCAAAGCGGGGTACCTGGTGGTCCTCGTAGGAAAGGGATTCAATCAGTTCAAAACCTAACTTGGTCAGGCAACGTTGTTGCGCCATGTTATTGACGTCAGTATACATCTCTATTTCTTTGACTTTTGCCCGTTCAAACAGATTTATGATCAGGTATTTTTGTGCTTCCGTGCCAAAGCCTTTGCCGCGTTGCTGTGGTTCGGCAATCTTAAGCTGGGCAACAGCGCATTCCTCTCGCTCCGGACGGAGCCAGTAATGGATTGTACCGATGGGGTCCCCGTTACGCGGTTCAATCATGAAAAATTTATTTTTTTCGGTCCAAAAAGTACCGGATTGCAACCTCTCCATGCATGTTTGTTCCGTCATCTTTTCCGGGGTGAGATAGTTGCCGTGCGCCTCTTCCGCATTACTCCACGCTACAACCTGTGACAGGTCTTCCATACAAATTTTACGAATTTTCAAACGTGGTGTAAATATGGCTTCGCTAAAAAGTGTCATGGTTTCTCATGCCTGACCGGCCTTTGCAGACCGGTCAGGAAAAGGAAAGATTTACAGGTTGTTGACAGCTTTCTGCAATTCTTTATTGGAGGCTGTCAGTTGGGTCAGTGCTGCCACCGTGTCGGTAAGGGATTGATTGACCACAGCAGTTGATTCCTGGTTTTTCTTGGATGAGTTGGCAACGGTCTCGATTTTTTCCATGACCTTACTGCCGCTGTCACTTAATGCTTCAGCCGTTCCACTGACTTTATCAACCGAGTCGGAAATGGTGACAATGCCTTTGGAGATGGTTTCCATGGACTCAAGGGCCGTATTTATCACCCGGCCGCCTTCACCAAGCATGTTCATCCCTTCCTGCATGGCATTGATGGTGTGGTTTGAATCTTTTTCAACATTCTTCACGATATTGGAGATGTCAATTGCCGATTTTGAGCTGTTTTCAGCGAGCTTGCGCACCTCATCGGCAACAACGGCAAAACCGCGGCCTGCGTCTCCGGCGCGTGCAGCTTCAATGGCGGCATTAAAAGCAAGCAGGTTGGTCTGGGAGGCAATTTCTTTAATAATATCAACGAAGCTGGAGATTTTCTCCAGCTGGTTGACCAGGCCGTTGACCATTTCATTGTTTTTTTGCATGGTGTCGTTGATGTCAGCCAATTTTTGGCCTGCGTCGCGGCCTGCTATCTTTCCACTCTCAGCCTCTTTTGCCAGTTCTATTGCCAGTTGGTTTGACTGTGCAGATATGCTCAGCATTTCTTTGGAACTTTCAAGCATATCGCGGACAGTGACCATTGAGTCGTCAAGCTGCTGCACCGCCTGATCAATGGAATCATTCATGCCGTCAACCTGGGTATTGGCCTGATCCATTTGCAGCTTGGAGGCATTGACCAGGCTGTCAACTTCACCCACTGCACTGGCAATCAGTCGTTCTATCTCCTTTTCTGCCGTTACATCGTTGATGTATTCTAGTGCGCCCTTGATATTACCTTTTGCATCCTTGATTGGGGACCCCGTATATTTGATAGGCATTTCCACTCCTTGTGGATTCGCAACGGTCTGGTCGTAAACTACGGAGTCTGTCTTCATGGCGCGGGTACAGGCACATTGCTCGGTATTACAGTGTTTGGTTCGGAAAAGATCGTAACATTTTTTGCCGATAGCCTGGTCCGGTGTCAAGCCTGCTGCCTGGGCACCGCTTGGATTGATAAAGGTGATATTAAAATCTGTATCAATCGAAAGAATGGGAGTGGGAATGGTATTGAGGTTTTCAATTTTTTCGTCGGCAGCCTGTTTTTGTTTAGCCTCTTCGGTCTGATCGAGAATGTATTCGAGTGCGCCCTTGATGTTACCTTTTGCGTCTTTTATCGGTGATCCTGTGTACTTGATGGGGATGATGACCCCTTCCGCCGGTCTGGCAATGGTCTGCTCGGTAACCACGGCATCATTTTTCATGGCCTGTTTGCAGGCACATTTATCGGTTTTACAGTGAGGCGTTTTAAAGAGGTCGTAGCATTTTTTCCCTACCAGTTCATCAGGGGTGGAGCCGACTACAGCTGCTCCGGCCGGGTTCATGAAGGTGACATTGTAGTCTGTGTCAATCGACATGATGGGAGTGGGAATGGTATTGAGGTTTTCAATTTTTTCGTCGGCAGCCTGTTTTTGTTTAGCCTCTTCGGTCTGATCGAGAATGTATTCGAGTGCGCCTCTGATGTTACCTTTTGCGTCTTTTATCGGTGATCCTGTGTACTTGATGGGGATGATGACCCCTTCCGCCGGTCTGGCAATGGTCTGCTCGGTAATCACAGCATCATTTTTCATGGCCTGCTTACAGGCACATTTATCGGTTTTACAGTGAGGTGTTTTAAAGAGGTCGTAGCATTTTTTTCCTACCAGTTCATCAGGGGTGGAGCCGACCACAGCTGCTCCGGCCGGGTTCATGAAGGTGACATTGTAGTCTGTGTCAATCGACATGATGGGAGTGGGAATGGTATTGAGGTTTTCAATTTTTTCGTCGGCAGCCTGTTTTTGTTTAGCCTCTTCGGTCTGATCGAGAATGTATTCGAGTGCGCCCTTGATGTTACCTTTTGCGTCTTTAATCGGTGATCCTGTGTACTTGATGGGGATGATGACCCCTTCCGCTGGTCTAGCAATGGTCTGCTCGGTAACCACGGCGTCATTTTTCATGGCCTGAGTACAGGCACATTTGTCTGTTTTGCAGTGAGGTGTTTTAAAGAGGTCGTAGCATTTTTTTCCTACCAGTTCATCGGGCGTAGAGCCGACCACTGCTGCGCCGGCCGGGTTGATGAAGGTGATATTGTAGTCGATGTCAATCGACATGATGGGAGTGGGGATGGTATTGAGGTTCTCAATTTTCTCGTCAGCAGCCTGTTTCTGTTTTGTCTCTTCGGTCTGATCGAGTACGTATTCAATTGCGCCCTTGATGTTTCCTTTGGCGTCTTTAATCGGTGCCCCTGTATATTTTATGGGGACAATAACCCCATCTTTTGGCCTGGCAATGGTATGTTCGGTGATCACAGAGTCGGTTTTCATGGCTCTTGCGCAGGCACATTTGTCGGTTTTGCAATGGGGTGTTTTAAAGAGATCGTAGCATTTTTTACCCACTACTTCGTCCGGAGTTGAGCCAACTACTGCGGCACCTGCCGGGTTCATGAACGTGATCGAGAAATTTTTATCAATCTCAATGATCGGGGTAGGGATAATGTTGAGGTCTGTTAGGACCTGGCGAAGATCTGCCTGGGTATTCTTTAGTTCGGTAATATCGGTCATGGAAACAAAGGTACCGCTTCCCTTACCATTGACCGGACGGGCAGAGGATGTAAATTGGCGAATCTGATCTTCAGCAGTTTTATAGATGACTTCCGCAGATGCAGGTTTGCCGATCCTGGTTGATTTCTCCACAGGGCAGTCTTTTGTGCCGCAAAGCTGGGTCACGCAGGCCTCCTCACAAGACATCTTATCGATGACATCAGCCCGCTGCAGATTGAAGTTGTCAAGAAAAACATCATTGGCCCAGGTAATGATACGTTCATCGTTGACAATAAATCCGGGGTTCATCATGAGGTTCAGACTCGAAGTGTTGATGGCTGGTGCTGTGGTCTCTTTTTTGGTTTCCATTGGTGCTTACCCCTTTGCTTGTTCAGTTATTGTGTCGTCGGCATGTTGATCAGCATGCAGGTCTGCTGCCTGTCGACTCGTTGTTTCAAGTTGGAGATGATTACGGATTAGGCTGTGTATGTTCAGTACCAGGACATGTTCATTTATCTCTTGATCGTTGAGGAACTCAATTAGTCTGTCCAGCGTGTCTTTTTTGCTTCGCAGCTGGTTGCCCAGAGAGGGCGTGGCATAGAACTGCTCTTGTTTATAAATCGTCACTATTTTGTCTACTTCCAGAGCAACTGTTTGCCCGTGAGCACTGCAGATAATCAATTTGTTTGTTTCAGATTTTTTCTTCGTATCAAATTGATAAAAATTTCTGAGGTTTATGATAGGGACAACTTCACCACGTAGATTTATGACCTCTGTACTGCAGCCGGAGGCTCCCGGCACTCTCATTACATGGTCGTTTTCTATTATTTCGTTTACGTCTTTTATCTCGATGGCAAAGTTTTTACCGATGGAGAAGATCAGGTAGCAGTTTTCAGTAATAAGGTGGTGAGTAACAGTGTGAGCACCTGTATCGCTATCCTCATGTTCCTGTTCTTTATGATTGCCGATGTTGGCCATGGATTTAATAGCTTCAACATGGTTGCAGAGGAGATTATGTACATCCAGCAAAATGGTATTCTCACCATCGAGCCGGGAAAGCATCCCTTTCACATTGTCATTATCGCTATAGGGGAAGGGAAGGATCGAGTCATCAGCCACAGTGGTTATTTCTTTAATATGGTCTACGATCATACCGACAGAACAGTTTTTTGCAGAAAGAATCAGGATACGGGAGTGTTCGTCGGTGATCAGTTCTGTCGTTTCGCTGTTGGTGAAAAGTGCCTGGGTGTCGATGATGGGAATGGTCCGGCCCCTGAGTTCAATAGCACCGGCGACTATTCCCGTCCTGAAAATTTCATTTATTTCTCTGCAAAAGGTTATTTCTCTCGCTATCTCTACAGATACGCCGTACTCCTGCCCACCTGAACTGAAGACAACATAGCGTGAGTAAGTCCTCTGCTTGGCCGTCGATTCATGGGGAGGTTCTTCATTGGTATAGTCTATGTTTGAGCCGGCAAACAAGTGGTCCAGGTCGAGTAATTCCACCGCTCTTTTGCCTGGTTCAACTTTTATCAGTGCCGAGATTGCCTGGTCATCGGTTCGCAGCGCAGGATTAATAGGGAGTATTTTTTCCGGTTTGACTCGGAAGACCTCCTTGATATCCTCAAAAAGTAGTCCGTATCGGGTGTTAAAATGGGAGACAACAGCTACTTTAGCCTCTTGAGTATAGCTGTCCGGGGTGAAGCCGAGCCGTTTTTTCAGGTTAATCACCGGGATGACATCGTCACGAAGGTGCATAACTCCTTCAAGGAAATCGACGCTGCCGGGCAGTTTCTGGATACCTCCCTGAATGTGGGTTGCCTCGGTTACCTGTTCAGCCCGCAGGGCAATTTCCACCCCTTGGGTTTGGTCGAGCAAAAATGAGGCAAAGAGTTTTTCCTGGGTCATGGATTCACCTTTCAGAAGGTTGAAATGGGGCTTTGTGAGCGGGCTGTTGCTTGAGAGCTGCAAACGGGATGGCGTGGGCCGCACATTTTTTGGACAACGTCTTTCAACACACTTACATCCTGTTGAGAGGTCATAATAAAGCGGGGTGCCAGCAAGTGGTAGCTCCTGCTGTTGTGGTAGGCTTGTTCACCGATGATAAGAATAAGACGGAACTGTTCAACAACCTTTCGTTTTTCCACTAATTTTTCCAGAGCTTCCCGACTTTCAGTGTGGAGAATAAGCAGGTCTCCGCTTTTGAGCGGTGATGTTAGAGAAGGGGTGAAAAGCGAGTCGGTTGGGAACGGATTTATTTCGGAAAGACAGGGAATCTCCCGGAGCGTAAACAGGTATTTTTCCGGACAGTGCCAAAACGAGCACTCCTGGCCGCATGGATATTTTATGAAGGAAGAGAAAAATATATTCATTGCATAGTCTGAGCAGTGGACACGTTGCTGTGCACTTTTAAAAACAATTTGATTTCTTGCTTATAGAGTAGCAGTAACCGTGCCGTTTTGTATTAAGCAATTGTTTATGAAATAATGTATACTTTTCAGACTGTTAGGGAGCTAAGGGGATAGAGGGCGAAAAAAGGAAAACGTAAAAGGTGTTAACAATCGTGTGCTTGTTAACTTTTGTGGACGGAAAGGGGAGAGCTTGGGCTAGCTGATTACTCAGAATTTTCGCTCAGGATTGAGGAGTACGAAAGAGGATACCGCCGACTGGGCTCTATTTTTAATCTGATTACCCATGAAACTCAGCCATTTTTTTTTGGGGGACTCGGGAGACAGATCGGAGTCTTCGCTTACCTAAATTTCTCAGTACTGAGGTAGGGGACTGATCGAAGTCTACGCTATCTTTTTTTCATGGTTTTTTTATGAAAATTAATCTGTCTCCCGGGTTAAAAAGAGAAATAAAATCAGTCTCCTGTCTGTTTCGATGGATAATTGGCTGAGTTTTGTACGTAATCAGAATTTTTAAAGCAGCTATCTTTTTTCGCCCTGCTCCTTGTTAATGGGTGTTGATCAGGAAAATGGCAGTCCGTATTTTTTAATGAGCTGGTACAGCCTTGTTCGCGATAGACCGGAGAGTTTACATGCCCGGCTGACATTGCCTTTGGCTGTGGAGCGTAATTTAGTCATATATTCCTGTTCGCATTGCTCTTTAAAAACACGCCAGGGTAAGAGTTCCTCAGGTTTTGGTTGGGAGAAGGGGGTATTTTCTCTGTCTTGAAAACCTGCCCGGAGTTGTAATATTCTGAATTTCTCTGGAAGGTGAATAGAAAAACAGGTTGGCCCAAGGGAAGGATTGGTAAAGAGTTGTTCAATGGTTTGGTACAGTTCTCGAACATTTCCAGGCCAGTCATAAGCCGTCAAGGTTTCTATCAGGTCGGTGCCGATACCTTTTGATTCGGTATTGTAGCGTTCACAGAGTTGCGAAATAAAATAGGTGACCAATTCTCTAATATCTTCCAAACGTTCTTTGAGAAGAGGAAGGTGGAGGGGGAAAGCTTCAAGCCTGAAAAGCAGGTCACTTCTAAAACTCCCTTCCTTGACCATGTCCTCAAGATTTCTGTTGGTGGCCGCAATCAGCCTGAAATTACTGTGTTGATGACGCGATGAACCTACCGGTCGATATTCATGCTCCTGGAGCAGGCGAAGAAAGGTTTTTTGGATAGAGAGCGGAAGCTCCCCAACCTCATCGAGAAAAAGAGTTCCCTGATGTGCATGTTTAACCAAGCCATCCTGGCCTTTGTCAGCCCCGGTAAATGCACCCTTGACATGCCCAAAAAGTGTACTTTCTATGAGCGTTTCCGGTAGAGCAGCACAGTCGACAATAATAAAATTTTCGTTGCATCTGGCACTGTTTTCGTGGATGGCTTTGGCAAAAAGTTCTTTGCCCGTCCCGCTGGAACCGGTTATCAGGACGCTCACGTCTGATGCTGCTGCTCTGGCCACCTGATCGAGGCAGGTGTTGAGCACTGCACTGCTACCGATGATCTTCTCTCTTTTCAGTGCGACCGGTATTTTTTGTATTTTCTGTTTCTCTTTGCGATACTGGAGAGCTCTGGTCAGATTGAGATCCAGTTCCCTGATAACATGTGGTTTTTCAATATAGCTCCAGGCACCGCTGATTACCGCATGCTCAGCGCCATCTGCTTCTCCCTGGCCGGTTATAATGATGACTTCCGGCTCTGATCGACTATTTCTGAAGCTGGGAATATGCTCAAGACCATTACCGTCAGGCAACTCTACATCCAGGAGCACCACATCAAAGGACTCAACTTGTACAGCGGCAATCCCTGCGGCAAGGGTATGGGTCATGACAGCTGTATGCCCCTTGTTTTCCATCTGTTCCCACAGCATCTTGCACAGCACTTTGTCATCATCGAGGATGAGAATGTTAGCCATTGTCCAGCACCTTTCTGATTGTACGGATCAGATCGTTTTTTTTCAGGGGTTTTTCCATAATTTCGCGGACACCTATCCTTTGAGCCTTTCCATTGTGAATGCCGTCACTGTAGCCGGTTGTCAGGATAACCGGCAGTGATGGGCGAAGAGACAAAATTTCACGAGTCAGTTCCACTCCTGTCATGTCCGGCATGGTTAGATCGGTGATGACCAGATCAAAATTGTCGCTGTTGTTCCGGAAATGTTTGACAGCCTGTATGCTCTCGGTAAAGGCGGTGACTCTGTACCCGGTTCTTTTGAGTAAAAAACTGAGGAAATTAACAAGCATAGGCTCATCATCTACGATAAGTATGTGTTCGTTTTTTACTGGGCCTTGTTTTGTTTTCGGTTCTGCTTTGTTTTCTTTTGTTTGTATTGCTGGGAATAACAAGGTAAAGGTCGTTCCCCGGTCGACCTGGCTGTGTACATTAATGGTGCCGCCATGTTTTTTTATAATGCCGTGTACCACCGACATTCCAAGTCCTGTGCCGTAATGCTTGGGATGGGTCGTGAAAAAAGGATCAAAAATACGTTTGACAGCCTGGCTGTCCATCCCGCAGCCATTGTCGGTAATTTTGAGACAAATGCTTTTTTCGTTGTCCAGTTGTGTTAATTGGACCCTGATAAGGCCATAATTTTTATTGATGGCTTCTTTGGCATTTGCCAGAAGATTCATTATGACCTGATGCATTTCTCCGGGATCGGCCAGGATAGCATTGCAATCATTATCAATGTCCTGCTCAATTTTAATGGTTGCCGGCAGTGAAGCCCGTATCAGCTTGAGAGCTTCTTTGAGTATGTATTGTATCTTGACAGGGGCATAAGGTCCGGTTGACTGCTCTTGTCTGCTGAAAGTCAAAATCTGTTTGATAAGGTCTGCGGCTCGATCGCCTGAGGAGAGGATGTTATCCAGTGCATAGTCTGCTGAAGAATTGTCTCCTATATGGCTTTTAGCAATATGGGCGTATCCGAGCATTGCCGAAAGGATATTGTTGAAATCATGAGCGATGCCGCCCGCAAGGGTTGCGATTGCTTCAAGTTTGATCGCTTGCTGCATCTGTTTTTCGAGGGCTTTCTCCTTGCTCACATCACGCTTGACCGCGACAAATGAGGTTATTTTTCCGTCTGCATCAATGATTGGTGAGATGGTTGACTCGTCAGAGTAGAGTGTATTGTCCTTTCTTTTGTTGATGAATTGCCCTTTCCAGACATTGCCCTGCATGAGTTGGTTCCAGAGCTGTTTGTAGAAGGCAGCATCATGTTTGCCACTCTTCAAAATACGTATATTGCTGCCGACTGCCTCCTGGTTGGAATAGCCGGTTGTCTGTGTAAATGCAGGGTTGGTATATTGAATTGTTCCTTTCGTATCTGTAACAATAATGACCTCGGATGTCTGTTCTATTGCAGTGGTCAGTTTTTTACTTTTTTCCTCTTGTTCCATGGCTGTGGTGATGTCGCGGGCAATGTGCACGATCATGCTCAGTTGGCCATACTCGTCAAGTAAAGGGGAGCCGGAAATGTCGAAGGTTTTGTTGGATTGTGCAAACCGTTTGCAGAATCGATGTTTTGCAGCATTTTCTACTGTTTGTAAAACAGGACAATCTTCGCACGGCTCAGGTTCATTATAAAATGCTTGGTGGCATTTCATGCCGACCAATTCGCCGATTTTATAATTGAATAAATGGTGGGCTGCTTTGTTGGCCCGTATGATGCGCATTTCCTTATCTAAAATGGTGATGATATCATCAATCGCATCAACGGTCTTTTCCCATTCATTTTTCCCTTTTTCAATAATGTGCAGGAACTGTTCTTGAGCGTGGGAGGGATCTGGGGTGGTAGGTTGTTTTGTCGGATTCGGAGTGGAATGTTTGCCTGGAGAAGAGGTGTTTTTGTGATTGCCGCTCATTGTATTGAAAAACGTGGTAAGTTATAAACAGTTTGTTCACATGGTTATGATCCTGTATTTTATAAAATTTCCCAACATTTAAGTGTATCAAAACAAGAAGGGTAATAGCAAGTTTTTAGGTGAGATTTGCTTGAAATTAGAAGAAGTGGTAGCCGTTTTCATGCCAGCTCTTCACTCTTTGATATATTGCCATTTATGAACAAAGCAATAATACCAGAGAGTGAAGAGCTGGTTTTTGTTAAGCAGGGATAACCGATAACTGTTGAACGGCACCCCAATTTCCTCGATCAGGCGTCCTCGCATGACCAACCGTAGCTCGGCCGCCTGCTTGGACCGACCTGGAGCACAGGTCGATCGGTTACTGGTTCAGATTACGCGGTTACCTCTTACACTCAGGTGAACGATTACGAGAACAACACAAGTTGAGTTTTTGCATTACACTTTGAACCTCTTGACCAGGACATCAAGTTGTTCAGCAAGCCGTGAAAGTTCTTCAGCACTTGATTGTACTTGTGTGCTACCGCTGTCGACTTCACTTGAAGCCTGGTTAACCATCGCAATTTCTTTGGTAATATCACTTATAGCAACCGTACTCTGAGCAACATTTTCGTTTACCTCGGCTATCCCTTCTGACACCTGAGCAACGTTGGTTGATATTTCAGTAGTTGCTGCAGATTGCTGCTCAACCGCTGAAGCAATAGAATTGATGACGCTGTTGATATCGTTAATAATTTCGCTGATATCGTTCATGTCGGTCACTGTGATATGAGTTGTGTCCTGCATCTCTTCAATTTGATTTTTTATATCAACCGTTGCTTCAGCTGTTTGTTTGGCAAGGTCTTTTATCTCATTGGCCACAACAGCAAATCCTTTGCCTGCTTCCCCTGCTCGAGCAGCTTCAATTGTTGCATTTAAAGCTAGCAGATTGGTTTGCTCGGAAATCTCGGTAATAGTTTCGGTAACTCTACCGATTTTATTTGCGCTTTCACCAAGTTGGCTCATCTTTTCGGATGTAGAAGTTGATTTGACAACGGCCTTCTCGGAAACAGATCTTGCACTTTCAGCGCTTCGAGCAATTTCTCCTATTGTTGCAGACATCTCTTCTGTGGCAGATGCAACCATACCGGTATTAGCAGAGGATTGTTCCATAGCAGCGGAAACTGAGTTGATGTTAGCACTCATCTCCTCTGCTGCAGCGGCAACGGTTTCAGCCTTATGGGACGTTTCGTTTGAAGCCGTCATCAATTGATTTGATACACTGGCAAGCTCAGTGGAAGATGATGACAGAGTTCCCACCCCTTGAGTAATTTCTTGAATCATAGCGCTAAGTTCGGAAACCATGTCGTTCAGAGCTTTAGCCATCACGCCGATTTCATCTTTTTGATTGATAGGCAATTTCGAAGTGAAATCCCCGCCGGCAATTTTTTGGACAAACTTCACGGCAAGCTGTACCGGAGTGGTGATTGAACGGGTGAGAAATATGGAAATTATTATCCCGATTACAAGGGCAACACAGGCTATAATCAGCATTATGGTTATAGAGGTACTGCTCTGTTTTTGTAAACGTGGCCCAAGTTCATCTTGCTCTGTTTTGACGGACAGCTTAACGTCTTCAACTGCTTGCGCCACTTGCGGACCGATTTTGTCAAGCGAGTTGGTAATGATGCCGTTCCTCTCATAAATGATTCTTGTGAGCTCCTCATAAGCGGCAATATATGCTTGGGCTTCTTCTTTCACCTTGACCATGAGGGCACGGCGCTTTGGATTTTCAAGCATAGAGTCAAGCGTGTCTAATCCTTTGAATATACTTGAAAATTCACTTTTGATTCGATCGAAATCTTCAGGTGCATTGGTAGACAGAAACTTTTGACCATAAAGCCGTCCGAGTAACATATGACGCAAGACGATACCTGCTTCATAGGCTGCCTCGGCATCACTGTCATTTTTTGCTGAAGCCATGATCTCTGTCAGAGCTTTCTCCATACTCGGTCCTGCTTTCTGTAAACTTCCATTGACGATGGCGTCACGTTCTTTACGAATTTCCACTACCCTGGCAAAAGAAGATTCATAGGTCTTCAGAGCCTGTGTGACTAGATCTATTTTTGCAGCTCGCTCAGGATGCTGAATTTCCTCATGAGCGGTTTCGAGAAAACCATTCACCTTTTCAACATAGTCTTTATACTGCTTTTGATCCTTTTCACTGCCGGTGATAATGAAATCTTTCACGTTCATGCGTACCATGAGCATATTTGCCTGAAGCCTTCCGGCCAGGTTCGTGTCGCGTGCCAGCCCTCTATATGTAACAAAACCATCCGTGACCCCGGTCAGCCCTTTCCAGCCAACAAATGAAACAATCACCAGTAACAGTAGCACTAGAGCAAAACCACCACCGATCTTTTGAGCAAGTGACAAATTTTTCATCATTTCTCCTTTTTTATTTCTGATTACCCATGAAACTCAGCCATTTTTTTCGGGACTCGGGAGACAGATTAAATTTCTCAGTACTGAGGTAGGGGACTGATTTTTTTTCATGGTTTTTTATGAAAATTAATCTGTCTCCCGGGTTAAAAAGAGAAATAAAATCAGTCCCCTGTCTGTTTCGATAGATAATTGGCTGAGTTTTGTACGTAATCAAATTTTTATTTGTATGGCAAGAAAGCCATGAACATGATGAACCAGCAGGTCCCAATCCCACCCGCTTAGGAAGCCGGATTCATTTTTAAATATTGTTGCTATTCTGAAAACTTACCGCTTGATACAAATTTTGTTTAGCTAATGCCGCAACACGTCCTGTCTTGAAACTATCAAAAGCATGAATAATGCCAACACGATCTCTCTTCGCTGAAAAAGGGGGTACTCCCTTTATTCTATTTGAAATTATTCGTTATTTTTGGGTTCGTATGAAAAAACAGATAAAGAGATGACACTGCCGAAAACGACAAAGTCGAGTCAAAGGAGGTAGTAAAAAGGATACCTTTTGATGCGCAATTTTGAGATAATGCCTATGTGAAATTGCCTGAAAGTCACCTAACTTGCTTAAAAATATAATTATTTTTCGGTCTGTGCATGGTGGTGTTTTTGCCACCCTGTTGCACGTCAATTGGATGAGTGAGAAGTAAATGACAACAGGGGGCGACCTGGTAAGGTGGTATTTTTACTACCCGCTGAATTTTTTCAAACAATCAGCAGCCAGTGCAGCAAACATAAAAATAGAGCTTTCTGTTTCAGTAAAAAGAGCATGAATAGCTCAACAATTTGATACAATAGAAAAAAGCTGTGTTTATCAAAGGAAGATAGAGGTGCCTGCAATTGAAACAATCTGAAAATACGTGTTCTATGACGGCACGAATAGTGCTTGAAGAATAGACAGCCAATGAAAGATGTCGCCCCGCTACGTGCGACGACATCGGTTCGAATTGGACGTAATTACGTAAATGGAACCCAATTATGAAATATAAAGAGACCTTCTATTCAAAATTTGGAGAAAAGAGCGAGGCACTCTTCAAAGATTTGCTCTATGAGTATAAATACCTGCAGTCTTTGCAGCGTGTGACTCGTGGAATCACCCATAATTATAACAATATATTTGCCGGAGCAACCGGTCAGCTCTCCCTGGATTCTACAACAACATCAGACCGGGAGCGACTGGCCACCTTCTCCTCCCTTATTGATCGCGGCATACATAACACAGAGGTCCTTTTCGCTTTTGCACGATATAGAAGTGGCGAAAAAGGTTGCCACAGCCTGCAAAGAATACTTTATCAAACAAGAGACGTCCTGCAGGCAATATCTCCAATGGCCATTATCCATATAAACAATGCAGATGATTTTTCAAAAATTGAAGGGGATTTTAACGAGCTGGTCCTTATGTTGTTTTATCTTGTCGAAAATAAAATCGAGGACTTGCAGAAAAACGACAGAATTATTTTTGATGTGAATCTATCAAGACGGCACAATGAGAAGGAAATGGTCTCTGTCATTATTAAAAGTGAAACCCCGTTTAATAGATTAACAAATTCGTACAAAGGGGTTGATTTTTTTGCCCCCCCTGGTGAGGAAAATACCCTTTCCGGGCTAGGTTTACATATCAGCCGGGAAATAGCTAAAAACCATGGGGGAGAGATTCGGGTAGATAACAATGAGCACTTTTCGTCCTTCATCGTAGTCTTACCGACAAGTGAGCCGAAAAAAATCCCGGTGCCTCCTCCTGTTGAATCTAATACGCCAGTCCCTGAAAATCATGCTGTCGGACGTGAAAAGAAGGTATTTTTTCTTGTTGAAGACGACAGCGTACTTTTAAAATATCTTGCGAGTGGGTTGCAGCGTAAAGGTCATATAGTATTTTCGACAGAGAGCTGTGCAGAAGCTGTTGAGGAATTCAAACTTGTCAACCAGGTTGTCGAAGTAGTGTTGATTGATATCGGTTTAACGGATTGTGATGGTTTTGAATGCATGAAACAGCTTTCCGAAATCAACAATAATGTACAGACAATTTTTATGTCCGGAGATATTGATTATAACAATGGCCGCATGCCTCCAGAATCGTCATCTCTCATAAAACCTTTTACCATAAGGCAACTGGAGGAATTGGTTTATGCCTATACCATCAAAGATTAATGTGGATGAAGAGGTGCGAGTCCTCGTCGTTGACGATGAGATACATATTGTTAATTTTATTTCCGACACGCTTACCAACCATGGATACGATGTTGATGCATTTAGCGACCCTGAAGCAGCATATCGAATTTTACCCGATAAAAAATTTGATCTGGCACTTATCGATATCAATATGCCACATATTGACGGCACTGAACTATCCAAAGCGTTTCGTAAACATAATCACGATGCTGAAATTATCATTATCACCGGTGCTTCTGATGAGAAAAACCTGGATCCTTGCCTGAAACTAGGCCTGACGCACTTCCTCTTTAAACCATTCAATAAATCACAGTTGCTCTATACTGTCTACGCGGCCCTTCATTTCCAACGATTACGACGATCTTACATCGCAGACCTGCAGAATTCGACACAGAGTAAACTCGTGGGGATTTCCAAGTCCATAAGAGAGGTAAAGCAAGAAATAAGAACAACGGCTCAGGTAGAGCTTCCTGTTCTCATCACTGGAGAATCAGGGACAGGAAAGGAAATCATTGCCCATGAGGTACACCATGTAAGTAACAGGCGAAAAAAGGCCTTTCTTCCTATCAATTGCGCGATACTCGGCAGTCTCGCTGAGTCAGAACTTTTCGGCCACGCGAAAGGTGCTTTTACCGGGTCCCACACCGCCACCAATGGGTACGTTGGTGCATCTGAAGGCGGCACACTTTTTTTGGATGAGATTGGAGAGCTTTCAATAAACATACAGGCCAAACTTCTTCGCTTTCTTGACAGCGGCGAATATATGAGGGTTGGAGAATCAAGCCTTAGAGTAGCAGACATTAGAATTGTGGCAGCAACCAATAGAGATCTTGAATCGATGTGCCGGGAGGGGACATTCAGGAAAGATTTATTTTATCGTCTATCAGGGCTTACAATACGTACAACACCTCTTCATGACAGAAAAGAAGATATAACACCTCTTATATGGCACTTTCTCACCCAATTTGGAACCTCCCACAGTAGAACATATGATATTTCGTCGGATGCTTGCACTTTGCTGGTGAATCATGCCTGGCCGGGAAACGTTCGCCAGCTTAAACAAACCTTGTTTAAAATAGCTCAGCTCACTGCAGGAAACAAAATCCTTTCCCATGATGTAGAAAAAGTCATTGGTGCACCAATCAGTTCAAGTCATCAAACGTTCAAGCAGGCAAAGCAGGAGGTAGTGGAGGATTTTGAACGAAGGTATCTGATCAAGACACTCCAAATTTCCAAGGGCAACCTGAAAAAAGCTCTTGCATTAAGTGGAATGCATAAAAAAAATTTTTACACCAAGATTAATAACCTTGGGCTTTTCCTAAAAGATTTCAATCCAAATAAAACATGACAATTCGATTACATGGTAAACATACGAGTTTTTTTTTATAGCAGCCATAACTCGATGTATCCAAATAAAACGATAAGGCATTAAGAGTGTGGATATCCTATTGCCATGGATCGATTCATATAAGCACAAGGTAATTTAATGGCCGGTAATATTACTTTAACTGTAGATGAATTAAGGGGAAAATTAAAGTCTGCAGGGTGGGTATTAGGCATCTGTTGGCTGCTAATCATAGGCGGCTTTCTATGGTGGGAGCTGTCTGCCTACAAAAATACGATCATAGATTTGGCGACAACCGAAGCCCGTGCCGTTTTTAATAAAGATCTTGAATATAGACGTTGGATAGTATCCCTCGGAGGCTTATATGTCCCAATTACACCTGAGTCTTCTCCTGATCTTTATTTGAAAGATGTTGATCAAAAAGAAATCATCACTAGTTCAGGTAAAAAACTCACCCTCTTAGACCCTGCCTACATGACCAGAGAAATTCATGAACTTGCAGGGAATCAGTACGGCACACGGGGGCACATTACCAGTCTGGACCCTTTGTGCCCTAATAAAAAACCCGACCAATGGGAAAAGGACGCACTGAGAGCCTTTTCCAACGGAACAAAGGAAGTCGTATCGCTACGTTTTGTTGAGGGTGAGGAATATCTCCGTCTTATGCGCCCTATGATCGGAGAAAAGCTATGTCTAAAATGCTATGCCGATCAAGAAGGCTCCAAGGAAAAGGATATGTGTGGCGGTATGAGTGTTTCCATTCCAATGGCAGGCTACAGGACTATTGAAAAACGCCATATTTTCACCATGGCAGGTGTGCATTTCGTCATATTCCTGCTTGGAATAGGTGGTATTCGCTCAAGTTTTATCGGCATTAATCGCTCTCTAAAAAAAAGTATGACCACAGAACGTGCTCTAGAAGATAGCGAGAACTATTTAAAAACGCTTGTTAATGCAGCAGACAATGTCGCATTTCTAACAACTGATCTTGGAGAAAAAGAGGCCAGAATTACAGGATTCAGCCCTGGCGCAGAAAATATTTTTGGGTATACAGCTGATGAGATCATCGGCCAAAATAGTAAAATACTGCATCCTCCAGACAGCGATACTCATTTTCTAAAGATGCGAGAGGCTCTTCAACATAGCAAAAATACGTGCGCACAAGAAAAAGTACTATTAAAAAAATCTGGAAAACCTTTCCACGCATTATTCTCCGTTCGTCCACTTTGCGACAGTGATGGAAAAGTAGTTGGGACCATAGGCGTAATAGTAGATATTTCAGAACAGAAAAAATTTGAAGCATCTCTACAACAAAGTGAGAAAACAGCCAGAGCGCTCCTCAACGCCATCACCGAATCTGCCTTGCTTATTAAACCTGATGGTACGCTGATTACCATGAATGAGTTGTCCGTACAACGACTCGGTCGCAGTGTGGATGAGCTGATTGGAAAACGTGTTTATGATTTCCTTCCTGAAAAGATCGCTACTTCTCGAAAAGGTAAAATTAAATCAGTTGCCAGAACAAGGCAGGCCTGCCGTTTTATTGATGAGCGGGAGGGTATTATCTTTGATAATAATATTTACCCTCTTTTCGATTCAGACGGCAGCATCAACCAGTTAGCAATTTTCTCTCGTGATATTACAAAAGAAAAAAAGGCTGAAGAAGCACTTTGGGCCAGTAAGCAAAAGTTTCAAAACATTTTTCTGCAGGCCCCGATAAGCTATCAGTCTTTGGATGAAAATGGAAAATTTTTAGAGGTGAATGCGACCTGGCTAAATACAATGGGGTACACCAAAGAGGAGGTTATCGGCAGAAATTTCAGTGATTTTTTAGTTCCTGAATGGAAAGACCATTTTGCAGCAAATTTTCTGCGTTTTATAGCCGTGGGTGAATTACTGGGAATTGAGTTTGAGATGGTCAAAAAAAACGGAAACGCCATCCTGGTATCCTTCCACGGGAAAATAGGCACAGGCGTAGACGGCCAGTTCGAAAGAACCCATTGTGTTTTTGATGATATCACACATCAGCGAGCAGCAGAAGAGACACTGCTCAATGATCTTGCACTCAATAAATCTATAGCCGATATTTCTAAAGAGTTACTGTCAGAAGAATATAATATCGAGAAGGTTGCAGAGGCAGTCCTTGATGCCGCCAAATCCCTGACACACAGTGAACACGGACTAGCATCTTCAGTCGATCAAAAGACCAACGAAAACATTTGCCACACTTTAACGAAAATGCTCGAGAAAAAATGCAAAGTTAAAGAGGGGAAATTTGTATTCCCAATTGGTGAAGATGGTACCTACCCTGGACTTTTGGGGCATGCCCTGAATACAAAAGAACCGTTTTTTACCAACAATCCAGACGCTCACCCCCATTCAAAAGGGCTTCCGCCTGGACATCTCCAGTTGGTAAATTACCTGGCAGTACCAGTGATGGCCGGCGACAACTTGCTTGGCTTAATAGCACTTGCAAACTCTAAAAGAAGTTTCTCCCACAAAGATATTTCCACTGTCGAGCGTATTGCAGAAATCTTTGCCCTGGCAATTCACAGGCAGGAATACGAGACACAACGAATGGAGATGGAACAAAATCTCCGCCAGCTGCAGAAGAACGAAGCAATAGGCACTCTGGCAGGAGGAATAGCACACGATTTTAACAACATACTCGCCCCGATTATTGGGTATACAGAATTTTTAAAAGAGGACCTGGAAAAAAGCAGTCCCTTACTCGAAAATGTATACCAAATCCTTGCTGCTGCCGGCAGAGCTAAAGAACTAGTGGGACAGATTTTAACCTTCAGTCGGGACCATAAGCAAGAAGTGATTCCTTTAAAACCGCAATTGGTGGTTAAAGAGGTCGTGAAACTCATCAAAGCGACACTTCCCTCTACCATTGAGGTACAACAAAAAATAAATGACAAATGCTACGCCATACTGGCTGACCCAACCCAGATACATCAAGTTGCCATGAATTTATTAACCAATGCCTACCATGCAATGCAGGATGCAGGCGGCGTTTTATCCGTCTCTTTGAGTAATTTGTATTTGGAAAAAGATCAGTCCATTGGAGATCTTAATGCAGGGCCCTATGTTGTGCTGACTATTGAGGACACCGGCACCGGTATACATAAGGCTGCTATAGATAAAATATTTGACCCGTATTTCACGACAAAATCTCAAGGAAAAGGCACTGGACTCGGCTTGTCTATGGTGTATGGAATCGTAAAAAAATATAAAGGAAATATACAGGTAGAAAGTAGTCCAGGAAAAGGGACACGGTTTCAAATTTATCTACCTGCTATTGAACAGAAAATGAACACACATGAGCACTTACGGCAAAAGCAGGACGCTAAAGGTAATGAGTCCATACTGCTTGTTGACGATGAAATAGCTATCTTGGATATTGAGAGGATACTACTTGAACGCTTAGGCTATACTGTAACTGTTTTTGGAGACAGCACTGAAGCCCTGCAGGAAATTGTATCTTTTCCTGAAAAATACGATTTATTGGTCACGGATATGACCATGCCTAAACTTACGGGAGAGCGCCTTACCTGCGAAATCAGGAAAAGAAACATACCAGTACCCATAATCATATGTACTGGTTTTAGCGAGAGCATGACCATGGATCGAGCTCATTTTATCGGCGCTGATGATTTATTGATGAAACCTGTTTCCGGTTCTCAACTGGCTACCGCAGTCCGCAAGCACTTGGATGCCTAAATTGTAATGAAACCTAAATCTTGCATGTCAAACATGACAAAAACGCTTTTAGTTATGTTTTTCCAGCCTGTTATCGGTTTTGTCAACAAGAAATCAATTCACTTTTAATGTGAGTTAGGTTTAAGAGCATTTTTCTCATGCTTGCCACCCTTCGGGATTGCCGATTTTACCGAATCTGCTTTGTTTGCGCACACTTGAAGTACTACAGTACGTCTGCGTGTACGCAGCCTCGCACCTTCGGCAAACTTGGCAATTGCAGGATTTAGGTGAAATATTATTCATGTACACTTTTTACTAAAATTTGCCTTGTCAAAATAAGCGACAAGGCATCTCCATATTTATCAAGATAGTATTGGTGTTGCCTATGAGATTTAATAATAAAGGTCGCATTACTGGGGGCTGGAAGAACTTCGTAAAAACGACTTTTCTTGGCGTTACTGCAATTCTCTTTGTTTTACTTGCATATTCGTTTTCTTACGCAGCAGTTAAAAAAAGAGTCCTCTTGGTCAGTTCTTACCACCCGGCATTTCCGACTTTTTTTCAGCAAATAGATGGAATTAAAGATAGATTTTCAGGGGAAGATATTTATCTCGACATCGAATTTATGGATTCGAAACGATTCCCCGGCAGTGTTAGCAGGGGGCAGTTCATAGAATTATTAGCATCAAAGCTTTCACGGACAGAACCATATGACGCGGTCATGACTGCCGACGATAATGCACTTGTCTTTGCCCTGGAACAGCAAAAAAATCTTTTCAAGGATACACCTATAGTCTTTTTCGGCATAAACAACCGGCTGCTCGCTCAACAGCAAAATGACAATCCCCTGGTAACCGGGATTGTCGAAGCAGTATCAATGAAAGATACCATAGAACTTATTAGCAGGCTGCAGCCCGAAACGAAAAAGGTGATAGCGATTGTTGACGGCACGCCTAGTGGTCAAGGCGATTTAACTAAATTTCATCAGATAGCAGAACATGTTGATACGGTGGAATTATCTGAGATTTCGTTAACCAGGCTAACATGGCAAGAGTTGGCAAAAACCCTGCAAAATGTTTCCAGCGACAGCGCTCTTTTACTTCTGTCAGCATATAAAGATAAAAACAATGTTACCATGGAGTTTCAGGACAGCCTCAATTTCATTAAGAATCACAGAGCTGGATCCATATATCACCTTTGGTATCATGGCATTGGTAGTGGTGTGGTTGGTGGAAAGGTAATCAGCCAATATGAGCAAGGAAATGTTGCCGCAAAAGTTGTCCTCAACGTGCTAAATGGAGCAGCAGTTGAGCAGATAACGGTAACTGAGGATAGTCCCAATAGATATGTTTTTGATTTTCATCTTCTGCAAAAATATCAAATACCCATATCCCGGCTTCCAGCCGAAAGTATCGTTTTAAACCAACCTTCTTCGTTCTATAAAGAGTTTAAGCACATCATTTGGGGAATCACCTGTGGGTTTGTCGTTCTTTTGTTAGCCTTGTTTTTTTCCATGCTCAATATTGTTCGCCGAAAAAATGTTGAGAGACAATTAAGAGCGGGTGAGGAGAAGTATAGAAGTCTTATTGAGGGAACATCCGATGCTGTTATTTCAATAGATAGCCACGGGTCGGTTGTGTCGTGGAATACGGGAGCAACAAACATGTTCGGCTTTAGCCCCGGTGAGATTGTCGGCAAGCATATAGGTGCCATTACTCCGAAGGAGCTGCGGGGACAGCAACGCAAGATGCTTGAAAAGGTACGGGCAACAGACGATCACCAACGGTATAAGACTTTTCGACTGACCAAAGATGGTACAAAGGTACCAGTCGACATTCTATTACATAGAAAGTGTGATGCAGATGGAACCGTTATAGGAACATCTGCTTTTATCAGGGATATAACTGAACAGCATAACATCGAAAAGGCTTTACGGGCGTCGGAAATGAAATTTTCAAAAGCCTTTCAAAGTGCACCTCTGTTGATGACCATAAGTGCCGTTGAAGATGGAGTTTATTTAGATGTGAATGATGCCTTCACCCAAACCACAGGGTACAGGCGGGAAAAGGCTATAGGCACGAGTTCCGTGGAGCTTGGTTTTATAAATGTGCAAGCCAGGGATCAAATCAAGCAGGAAATGATCAACAAAGGATATGTGCATGACCTGGAGCTGGAGCTGAAAAAGGCTGATGGGTCAGGCCTTTGTTGTCTCTACTCCGGGGAATTTATAGAGGTGGGCGGCACCAATCGCCTCCTTTCGATTGCAACTGATATTACAGCGCGAAGGAAACTGGAAAAAGACTTGCTGCAATCGCAAAAAATGGAGGCCATAGGGACCTTGGCTGGAGGAATTGCCCATGATTTCAATAATATACTTGCTGCGATGATCGGTTACACCGAGATAGCTCTGGAAGAACGCCATCCTGCAGCAAACAGAGCGAGACATTTAAACAAGGTCTTGGATGCTGGCGAGAGAGCAAAAGGTTTGGTGCGGCAGATACTTACCTTCAGCCGCCAAAGTAGTACGGAAAAAGTCCGGATACAATCGGCTGACCGTGTTCAAGAGGCGTTAAAAATACTGCGCCCTTCTTTGCCCAGTACTATAGAAATAAGTACAGACATTGATCCCGAAGCCGGGGTGCTCTTTATGGGCGCCACACAGCTGAATCAAATAGTGATGAACCTCTGCACAAACGCTTTTCATGCCATGGAAAAGAAAGGCGGAAAGTTGAGCGTCTCGTTAAAAAGGGCGACTGTTGATTCTACAGGATATGTTCAGTTATCCGTTAGTGATACAGGGGCTGGTATTGATCCTGGTACTAAAAAAAGAATATTTGAACCATATTTTACGACAAAGGAAACTGGAAAAGGTACAGGGATGGGGCTTGCGATTGTCCATGGACTTGTGACGAGTTACAAAGGCTTTGTTTCCATTGACAGTGAGTTGGGTAAAGGAACAACCGTACATGTGTATCTTCCCGCATCACAAGGCCGCGTTGATGGGAATTCGGAAGCGGTCTGTGCTGTGCCGACAGGTAACGAAAGCATTCTTTTTGTTGATGATGAAGAATTGATTACCACGATGGGCAAAACCATGCTCGAAAGGCTTGGTTATAGGGTTACCGCCAGCACCAGTAGTTGTGAAGCGTTAGAAACGTTTCGGAATGAACCCGATCAATTTGATCTTGTGATCACAGATCAGACAATGCCAAAAATAACAGGTGTCGAACTTGCACAAAGGATGATGCAGATTCGACCCGACATCCCCATAATATTGTGCACCGGTTACAGTGCCATTACGTCTGAAACAGAGGCAAAGCTGTTGGGGATAAAAGCGTTTGCTTATAAACCGCTTGTCAAAAAACAGTTAGCGGGACTACTTCGATCGGTTTTAGATTCGTAATCGAACCAGATGCAATGGCTTTTAGAAAATGAGACCCGGCAAAAAACAGTTTCAATACAAACAAACAAATGTATCCATCTTTCTCCGCAAGATATTTACTTGTATCTTTATTTCTTTTTTTATCATTGGCAATACCCAGTCAGATGCTTCTGAAAAGGTGATAATTGGAATTCTTGCGAAAAGGGGAGAGCAGGTAACCTTCAAAAGATGGCAACCTCTCGCTAAATATCTGGACCAACAGGTGCCGGGATATCACTTTGAAATACTTCCCCTTGATTTCGACCACATCTCTAACGCTGTTGCCAACCATGCCGCGGATTTCTTTTTTATAAATTCCGGTATCTTTATTGAGCTCGAAATGAAATACGGTGTGCGTCCCATCGCAACCGTACGTACACTACGGGGAGATAAAGGGGTTTCTTTGTTTTCCGGTTTGATTATCACCCGTGCCGACCGCACAGATATCCGCTCTTTTAAAGACCTTCGCGGGAAAAATTTCGCGGCAGTAAAAAAGAACTCTCTTGGCGGTTGGCTCATGGCCAAAAGAGAACTTGAAGGGGCTGGGATAAATACTGATCATGATTTCAAGAATTTCATTTTTGCCGGTACCCATGATGCAGTTGTGTACAAAGTTATGCAAGGAGTTGTCGACGCTGGTACTGTTCGATCAGATACCCTTGAGCACATGTCCAGAGACCACTTGTTGGACATAAAAAAAGTCAAGGTTATGCATGGCGATAAAGTACATTACAATTTTGGATTAGGTGAAAAGGATTTCCCTTTTCCCCATAGTACAGATATTTATCCGGAATGGCCCATGGTGAAACTGGCAAGTACGCCGGATGAACTTGCAAAAAAAGTTGCTATTGCTTTACTCAACATCAAGGGAGACGAACAGGCCGCCAAACAAGCAGGTATCAAAGGATGGGATATCGCCCGAAATTATCAACCCGTCCATGACCTTTATCGAGAATTCCGCCTCGGTCCATATCGTGAGATCAAGCACTTGAACCTGATAGATGTATGGGGAAAATTCTGGCCGATAATTACCTCGTTGCTCATACTGTTAGGGACCTTATGCTGTTGTCTCGTTATTCTTATGCACTTACGCTCCAGACTCATAAAAGCCAATCACCGTATCACCCATATGGCGATGCATGACCCATTAACCCTTTTACCAAACAGACGCTTTTTTCGATCACTTGCACTCCGTGCTTTTTCCCAGGCACGAAGAGAAGAGTGGAAAGTGTATTTACTGCTCATCGATTTAGATGACTTTAAAGTGGTTAATGACACGCATGGGCATGAATATGGAGACGCATTGTTGCGGCAGGTCGGCAACCGTATTCGTATTGTTTTGCCAGTTGATGAAGGCGTCGGCATTCCGCGCAATAAGGCTGTGCTGCCGCTACATAAGCAAGCGACATCGGATGGCGTTCTTAGAGCGGAGGATTGTGTGGCACGCCTTGGTGGTGATGAATTTAGCTGTTTGTTAATTCATGTGCAGAATTTAGAAGACGCCTTATCCATAGCCGAGAGGATCGTTCAAGCAATCGAAAAACCTTTTGATATTTTTAACCGTCAATTTTTTGTCGGAGCAAGTATCGGGGTCAGCGTATATCCGGATGATGGAGACAGTCTGGATGAATTATTCAAAAAAGCCGACATGGCAATGTATGACGCAAAACGATCTGGAAAAGGTACTTACAAGACATACGATAAATCATCTGGTTAACATGATCCTGCCTGGAAACCAATCTGGAGCTGTCACCTCATGACCTGTATGATGAGATAGATCTGTTTTTTGGCTGTCATTGCAAAATAACTGTTCGACTTGTTATAACCTTCCAGCTTGCCGGGCCAAAGGGAAGGCAATTTTCACAGATTAGTCCTTTAAAAGAGAAAAAAGTGTCATTATGGGGTAACAAGATTGCCGTTTCTTTTGTATATGAGCTGTATCAGCCCTTGTAATGATGGATTTTGCAAGGTGCGAGATAGGGGCTGGAAGCTGGGGCAGTAATTAGAAGTTGCAGGAAGAACACATACATGAGTATTCGCATTGCTATTAATGGATATGGAAGAATAGGGCGTTGCATTTTGCGGGCGCTTTATGAATCAGGGAAACGGGAAAAACTGCAGATTGTTGCCATTAACGAACTGGCAAGCCTGGCATCCATAACCCATTTGACACAGTTTGATTCAACCCACGGTAAATTCGGTGGTACTGTTTCCTGCGACGGGACCAATCTGGTGGTAAACAAGGATGTCATAAAGATCACCTGCGA
This sequence comes from Desulfogranum marinum, assembly GCF_963675105.2. Lineage (NCBI taxonomy): Bacteria > Pseudomonadati > Thermodesulfobacteriota > Desulfobulbia > Desulfobulbales > Desulfobulbaceae > Desulfogranum > Desulfogranum marinum. The sequence continues at coordinate 85,558 of NZ_CAXXRO010000003.1, read as the reverse complement.
AAAGGATATCTCCCGTTTGCCCTGGAAAGATTGTGAGGTAGATGTAGTTCTGGAATGCAGTGGCTGGTATAGTGACCGCACAGCAGCAGAGCAACACCTGCAAAGCGGGGCCGGCAAGGTTCTGTTTTCCTGCCCTGCCCAAAGTGATGTGGATGCGACCATTGTCTATGGCCTCAACCATGAACTGCTTACCGCCGAAAGCAGGATCGTCTCCAATGCGTCGTGTACAACCAATTGCATTAGCCATGTCATATATCTTCTCGATCAACTCTGTTCCATCGAGAGCGGAGTGATCACCACCACTCATTCGATGATGAATGACCAGCCGGTGATTGATGCCTACCATAATCCAGATTTACGAAAAAGCAGGAGCTCCGGTAATTCAATTATCCCGGTTGACACCGGGTTGGCAAAAGGCATAGACCGCTTGTTTCCGCATCTACAAAATCGGTTTAAAGCGGTTTCTCTGCGAGTGCCGACCATGAATGTCTCTTTAATGCAGCTGACGGCGGCTGTAAGAGAGCAGGCAAGTGTAGAGGCTATAAATGCGGTGTTTAAACAGGCTGCCGATGGAGAGTTGAATCAGGTGCTGGGGTATACGGATTTACCACTGGTATCGTGCGACTTTAATCATGATCCACACTCAGCTGTATTGGACAGTAACCAGACCAGTACCAGTGGCGATACCCTGGTTAACCTCATGGCCTGGTTTGATAATGAGTGGGGGTATGCCAATCGAATGCTGGATACGGTCTTGGTCATGATGCACTGTAAATGATGCTCTATTGTAGCAGTTGATTAAGGCGTGGACTCGAGAACCACACGATTTTTGAAGGAGAGAGCATATGCGGGTAATTATCTTTGGTGCAGGGGCCATGGGGTGTTTGTTTGGTGCATGGCTGTCGCGTGTGGCGGAGGTTGTGTTGTATGACATTCAATCGGAAACGGTGGAGAGTATCAGCAACAATGGGGTGGTTGTTACTGGTATAGACGGAACTGTGGACAAGGCGAAAGTTGAGGTAATCAATCGGGTAGAACAGTTTCAGGGCAAGGCAGACCTGGCGGTTGTTTTTACCAAAAGCCATGCTACAAAAAGTGCGGCACAGGCTGCAAGGACCGTTTTGAGTCACGATGGTGTGGTCGTTACCCTGCAAAACGGGGTGGGTAATGTGGAACAGATTGATGCTGTTTTCGGATGTCCAACGGGCGTGGCTGGAATTACTGCCCAGGCAGCCAATACTATCGGCCCAGGACATACCCGTCATGCCGGCATTGGGATGACATGGCTTGCAGGTTCACCCGGACTGAAGAAGGTTGAACAGGTGCAACAGCTTTTTCAGCAAGCCGGCATAGAATGTGGCTTGAGTGAAGATGCTCAGGGGCTGATCTGGGGAAAACTGTTGGTCAATGTGGGGATAAACGCACTGACAGCACTGTTAAGAGTACATAATGGGGTGCTGGCAGAGGTTCCTGCCTGTAAGGATATTATGGAACAGGCCGTGTCCGAAGCGGCTGCAGTTGCCGATGCTCTCGGTATCAGGCTGCCTTACCGTGATCCTATGGAAGCCGTGGTCAGTGTGTGTCGGGATACGGCAGCGAACAAGGCCAGTATGCTCCAGGATGCCTTGCGGCATACTGTCACTGAAATTGATGTAATTAATGGGGCGATTGTTGCTAAAGGAGGAGAGGTCGGGGTGGCAACACCTGTTAATGATCTCCTTACCCGCATGGTTAAGGCGCTGGAAGCAACCTATGAAAGACGTATTGACGAGATAAAACCAGAGGCATGATATGAAAAAGCTGACAATACCGGATATAAAAGCACGCAAAGGTGATGAATCCAAAATAGCCATGCTCACCGCATATGATTATCCCTGGGCAAGGATGATAGACCAGGCTGGGATTGATATTGCCCTGGTCGGTGATTCCCTGGCCATGGTGGTGCTTGGTCATACAGATACAGTTTCGGTTACCATGGAGGAAATGTTGCATCATACACGTGCGGTCGTCCGTGGAACGGAGCGTGCCCTGGTTGTTGCGGATATGCCTTTTGGTTCCTATAACAGTTCTATACCCGGGGCTGTCAAAAATGCGACTCGCTTTTTAAAAGAGGCCGGGGCTGATGCGGTCAAACTCGAAGGTGGGCGTAATGTGGCCGATACCGTGGAAGCTATTGTGGATGGGGGGATCCCGGTTATGGGCCATATTGGCCTCACTCCGCAGACTGCGACCTCGCTCGGCGGATTTAAGGTACAGGGAAAAAGTGCTGAGGCGGCACGCCGTTTAATGGATGATGCTTTGGTCTTGGAGGATGCAGGTTGCTTTTCTCTGGTCCTTGAAGCTATTCCCGCGCCTATTGCCGAGAAAATTACCGCTTCCGTCACCATTCCGACCATCGGTATAGGTGCTGGGGTGGACTGTGACGGACAGGTACTGGTCACCCATGACATGGTCGGTCTGTTTGACGGGTTTACCCCGAAATTTGTGAAGCAATATACCCAAATGCGTGAGTCGATTATAGAAGCCATCGGCCAGTACAGGCATGAAGTGCAAAACAGTACTTTTCCCGAGCAGGTCCATAGTTTTGCCATGCGACCTGAGGAAATGGAAAAACTCAAGGACCTTTAATCCGGACTACCTGGGATTTGATCTGACAGGTTGCATAAGCCGGTCTCGACTTTGCCTTGCTGCCCATCATGAAAACGGCTCTCTCGGAAATGTACAGAAGCGTGTTATCTATCGAAAAATGTACGAAATTGATCTCTTGGATTGAGCAATGTTAAGTTCAAAGTTCAGGTGCTGAAATTACCTGAACAGGAACAAGGTCATTTTAGAGTGATTTTTATCAGTAACGTTAACTACATGCTGCTTATATCCTGGACTGCATCAACAACCATTCCTGTTCCTACCGCCATTAGCAGGATGTCGTTCGCCACGCGGACATAGCGATTTCCCTTAGGCGGTTTACCGAGCTGTGCAACAAGAGCAGAAGGAAGATCGTAGTAGACGACATCGCTGGGGAGCGGGTGACCCTTTTTCCATTTTTTTGCCTGACCTGGAGGCATGCAACCATTATTCATTTTGGCGAGGCCAGGTGGACAGTGGCCACGGCGATACCCTTCCAGATAATAATTGCGGATGACCTTCTGCTGCTTGTTATTGAAATAGACATTTAAATTGATAACATCACTGTATTTGTCGTGAGAGAAGCTGTTGCTCTTATCTTTTTTGTTATTTTTCGTACTATTCCCTTTATTATTGCCAGCCCATGAAGGCTTATCAGCCTGGGCGGGCAAGGAAAAAGCAAGCAGCAAGGTAGTTACCAGGATAAGGAAAACGCTTGTATTTAAAATATTTTTACTCATAATCAATGACGATTAAAAATTTGATATTTACACACAGGTTTGCTCACGTATGAGGTTCATTCAATTTCCAATACCCCAGTCTATCAAAACAGGGTTTCAAAATGAAGGGTAAAACATATCAATTATTGCTTTTATTGAGAATGTTCGGAGATAGTCGGAAGTAATTTGGCATGCGGAAATGCACAGGAATAACCCTAATCGTACTTATTTTGCTCTATTTTAACCTTTCCACTCGATATGATAGTAACTCGATAAAAGATTGAATAAGTTATATAGTGATATCAAATTTGTTTAGTTTCGAGTTCATTACTGCTTGATGAATACCTCTTCCTTTATCGTAAAGGACGAACAGATGCCAAAGAAAAAAATATGGGGAAAATTAATCTGTTGCTCTTGCTGTTTATGATGTTCAATGTTCAAGCGTTTGCCCAGGAGGAAGTAATCTGGATGCACAACGATTATCCTCCTAACAGATTTTTGTCTGAGCCGTATTTTGGAGAGGGTGATTGTGACAGTGCAATGCTCAGCGCCCAAGAACATCTCTCAGAAGATCGCCATATTTTACGTAATTATTCCTTTGGACGTTTCCTTAAATTACTCAAATCGAAACCTAACTACTGTACCTCCTGTTTACTGAAAACCCCTCAGCGAGAAGAATTTGTATTATTCTCTAAGCCGTTCAATTATTCTGAAAATAATATGCTCATTACACGAGCCTCAGATGCAAAACTATATAGTCCATACCTCGACAGCGATGGCAAAATTGATCTAGAAGCCCTGTTGCAATCAAAAAAAGTTGTCCTGGCAACTAATCACGGAAGAAGTTACGGGGCTTATATCGACAGTATTCTAGTGCCGTTTAGAGATACCGAAGCAATAACGACTATCAGCAGCCACAGTTCTCTGCAATTGATGTTCAGGCGTCTTGTAACAATGCAGCCGTATGATGCCTTATTAGGGTATTCAACCGAACTTATCTGGCATTCTGGTGAATTAAAAATCCCATTGAAAGAATTTGCTATCTATCAAATTAAAGGAATTGATGACTTCGATAGCAAATCATACGTTTATTTTGCCTGTTCAAAAAGTGAAACAGGAGAAAGAATCATTGCAACCATAGACGCCAATATTAACGATATTCGCAAGACGTCAATGAATAAATACAGGCATTGGCTTGACGAGGAAGCCCGTGAACGACACATCAAATTCGAATCTCTATTTTATAGAAAAAATCCTTAAATTGAGCAGGATTTCTCTGGGGCTTTCCTTTTAACATATCGAAATAGTGTGTAAAAAAGATGTTCAAGACAGCCTGGTTTAAAAATGCGAGATTGCGCAATTTCATAGTAGGTAGCCTGTTCATAGGCCTGCTTATACCTGTCAGTATTTCCAGCTGCCTAACTATTTATTGGGAAAACAAAAAACTAAGTAATAACCTTGAGGAATTCCATTCCCGCAGTGTGGAGATTTTGGCAGCCAACATGCGTGAACCCATCTGGGACGCCAGAGAGGATTTTGCTATGGAGATTGCTGATGCGTTTATGCAAGATCAACGTATTGTTGGGATTACAGTGACTGACCTGGAAACCGGTACACTTTTTTTAGAGGAAATTAGAGAAAATGGGCAAATAGGAAACCTGTTAACAAAAAAGGCTGTTGTTTTGCACGAAAAGCAGGTTGCAATCGGTGAAGTAACCCTGATCGTCACAGATTTTTATATGAAGGAACAACTGCGCGAGTACAGTCAGCAGCTTATCTTCATTTTCGGAACTCAGCTGATTCTCGGACTTCTTTTGTTATTGCCCCTGATTTATGAAAAGATACTTCGTCCCCTTTCTCAGCTCAGAGTCCAAGCTGAGAAACTATCCAACAATGAATTAGACACTGCTTTTTGTTGGGAGCAAGGGGACGAATTCGGCTTGGTAGGTAAAACATTTGAACGTGCAAGAACTGTAATCAGCAGCATGATTCATGAGCTTCAATCCGCCAGGATCAAGGCTGAGTCAGCTGGCGAGGAAAAAAGTCTTTTCCTGGCCAACATAAGTCATGAGCTTCGCACTCCTTTAAATGCAATAATTGGTTTAAGCCACCTCACCCTTCAAACATCACTTGCCCGGCAGCAACGTGACTACGTCAATAATATCGACGTATCAGCAAAAAAACTCCTTCGTTTGCTGGGAAATACGCTTGATTTTTCAAAAATAGAAGCGGGAAAACTTGAGTTGGAAGACATATCTTTTTCCCCGCAGGATATTCTGAATAAGTTGAATTCTCTACTTCATCCTCAATGTGAGGCAAAAGAGATTAATTTTTCGCTTGATGTCGCTAAGAAAATTCCGGTTCGTTTGCTCGGCGATGCTCTTCGCCTTGAGCAAATATTGATTAATTTAGGCTCTAATGCCGTAAAATTTACCCATAATGGCAAAATATCCGTTGTTGCTGATATTGAGAAGGAGACAGAACACGATGTAATTCTCAGGTTTAGCTTTATCGACACGGGGGTAGGATTGAGCCAAGATCAGGTTGACGATTTGTTCCAGCCGTTTCATCAGGCCGATGCATCAACGACTCGTAACTATGGTGGCACAGGACTAGGGTTGGCAATTTGTAAACGACTGGTTGAAATGATGGGAGGGGAGATAATTGTTACCAGCGCATTAGGAAAGGGCAGCACGTTCAGCTTCACCGTTCGACTTGATAAGGCAAAGAACGATCATGTAGTAGTACCAAATTTTTCAATGAATCAGGCTAAATCGTTATTGGCAGGGTATCGTATCCTGTTGGTAGAAGATAATGAAATTAATCAGCACGTTGCCTACGAATTACTCCAGAAGGTCGGAATAGAGGTAGTCTCTGTTCGCACGGGTATAGAAGCCATTAATGCAACAACGGAAGATTCTTTCGACGCCATTCTCATGGACCTGCAAATGCCGGAAATGGACGGTTTCAGGGCAACGGCTGAGATCAGGAAGTACTATTCCTCTTCTGAGCTTCCAATCATGGCCATGACGGCTGATGTGCAGAAAGAAACTCGAGAAAAATGTCTAGCTACAGGCATGAACGATTATATTTCCAAGCCGATTGAGCCTTCGTTTCTGTATGAGAAGTTAATACACCAACTGAGACCGGATGTCGAACCGGAATTGGTTACAAAAACTACTGACCTCGGAAAACAGGTCTTTGATATTGAAAAAATTCCCAGGTTACACGGGGTGAACCCAAAACTAAGCTTGATTAATATGGATCATAATGCGGAATTGTACCGGAAAATATTGCGGCGAGTATTCAAAGATTATCATGATAGAGGAAAAGATATACACCAAAATTTGCTAATGGGGGATTATAAGACTGCTGGTCAATTAACGCATACCATTAAAGGTGTGTTTGGGACATTGGGTGCAGAGCAGCTTTATGGCGTAGCAGGTGACCTGGAACAGGCAATTATAACTGCAGATATAGAGCGCATTGCTCATCTTATAACCATATTCACCTATAATTTTGAAAAATTTATGTATTCACTTGAAAATTTTATCCTTCAAGAACAAGATTCCTTTACGGATACAGAAGCACTTAAAAACCTAGCGACTGCTCCACAATTTTAAAGCTAAGCCACGACTCATTCCGATTATCGATTGACCTACTCTATACATATTTTAACCGCGCGAAGCGCTTGCTTAGATTTAATTTTTTCCTGTCCATGACCGATGCTGACAAGTTGGTCTTCACTCCATATCTTTCCCCAAATGTTACTCCATTTCCATGATCATTGGAGGGGCCACCATCATGCTACCAGCACAAAAACAAGTGGTGAGGCACTATGCGAGGTAATATTACCGTATCACCGAGAATCAGCGTGCCTCAGGATAACCTTACTAACAATTTCGATAGGATTAGCTGACCTGGAAGCATAGGTGGCAGAGTGACGGCGAAGGTCATGGGGAAGTAGTTTAATGCCGACCATCTCACCGGCCTTCCCGACTACTTTCCTTGCACCTGTATAGGTGATTGGAAAAATAAATTGATTAGAAGAAATGGATGTGCCTCGAATGAAATTCTGCAGGCGACTGCTCAGCTTTTCTGGTATGAAGATAATCTCTCGCTCCCGACCACTTTTGGGTGTGTGAAGCAGAAGTTTTTGTCCATCAATATCTTGCGGTTTGAGCCCAGGCGCCTCGCTTATTTTCATGCCGCCTCGGGCCATCAGTTCAAGGCGTAACCTATTTCGGATATTCAGTGTCCTGAAAATTTCCTCATCTATGTTGTCTTTATCAAATATTGTCCAATGATATTTTTTGGGCTTTGGGAAATGGTTTTTAGCAGCAGGAGACAGGCATGGATTTCTCATCATAGGAAGCAAAGTGGTACCAAGTAAACGGGTTTCGTAAGGTGTGGGAATATCTTGCCGGAAAAGAAGCGGTTTGAGATTGAAGATTTTTGGCCGGGATTTTCAGCTTTTGAAATAAAGCTTCTTGGTGAGCAGGCAGCGTTAATATAGCCAACTCAGACGTCTTGCTTTTCTTTTAATTTCAAAACTATACATACTTCCTGTAAATTAACAGGCGAGAGCCGGTTCCCCCCACCCGTTGTAAACTGCCTATCCATAAAGCGCTTCAACCCACCGAATTGCTTTAGTGTCATTGACCTTCCCGAAGAAATACCGCAGAGTTGTTGAAAGGTAGGCATGGCGCAGGCTGACCTTGCTGACAATTTCTATTGGAGTACCAAGCCTTGAGGCATAGGTGGCTGAATGGCGGCGGAGGTCGTGTGGCCGAAGCTCTATCCCGAATTTCTCATGAGTTTTTTTATTTTCGACTTAAGTTTTTGATATTTATAGAAAATACGGTAGCGCTAAAAAACAGACTGTTTTTTCGTCGATAATCAAAAAACTCACCCTCCGGGTCAGCGGATTTTTCCGCAGACTCTTTGTTGCAGGCCATTTGCGGTAGCTTACTATCGGAGTCTACGCTTAACTGCTGCGTGTCTTGCGCCTCGATCTGCGAAAAACTTCACTGATGAGAAATCCGGGCTATATTGACCAACTTTCCACCCTTCTTCACCATTGACCGGGCAGCAACGTATGATATCGGAAATATACGTTCATCGGTGCCGAAATTATTGGCTTTTACATACTTGTTTAACTTTACCAGGATTTATCGTGGAACATAAACTGTCTCTTTCGCTCATCCACTTTTTGGGGTCTGGATGTTCAGGGAGCTGTCCTGGATATCGCGAGGTGTGAGGTGTCTTTTATCACAAGATATTAATAGGCCTCTTTTTTTTTTTCTCAGGCTCCATTGAAAGACGTTATCATCCCGCCGGATGGATATTCGTTTCCCAGGTTTTTTTCAAAGACAGGACTAAACTTGTGTTGAGCCTTAATCCATTCAACGATATCACTCATCACGTTTTCAGCCTGAAGGTCTCTTAAAAGCATATGATATCCATTTTCATAAACGATCAATTGTGGCCGTACTTGATCCTCCCTCAAAGGTAATCGTTTGTACAATTTAAAAACCGGCTCACGGGGTATTATTTCATCTTTTTCACCATACAAAATTAATGTATTCACCCTTAGAAGCTCTGCGTTCCTGTAGGCTTCATCCATCAAATTCGATAAACCGTAGAGAGTATCAACTCTTGTAGCTTTAATAACCAGGGGGTCTTTGCCTAATTCCTTGAGCATTTCAATATTATCTGAAGCGGTAATCTCAAGAAATTCTCCTGTCACTTTTTTCCAGGGCAGCGTATGCGCTGCAATGCATAAAAGCCACCTTTGATAAAAAGGCATCTCGGATCGAGCCCACACGGCAGGAGCGACAAGTATGACGCCTTGTATTTCAGCAGGATTTTCTTTTGCCAAAGCCGCAATGGCTACAGCGCCACCCATGCTGTCTCCCAGGATATAAACAGGAAGAGAAGGATATGTTTGGGAAACATGCGTAATAAAAACAGATAAATCTTTTACCATCGCTTTGGTTCCAGCCCACCGTCCCTTTGCTTTGGTCGCTCCAAACCCTCTCTGATCATATGAATAGACTGCCAGGTGATGATCATTGAAAAACGCGGCAGCATTTTTGAAAGAATTGGAATAGTCGTTGAAACCATGCACCGCAATAATTACACCAGCTGTTGCGTGGTCAGGGAGCCAGACTTTCATTGGCAGTTCAACTCCATCATATGAGGTGAATATGTCCTCTGAAAGGCCAGGGAGATTTGGTTCTGCCTGCGGAAATACTGCAAAATCGGGAGAGCATGCTGTCAGAAGTAAGAGCATGCAAATGTTTAAAAAAGGATAGGCTCTTTTATATCGAAGAGATGGGAGGATCTGCATTGCAAGCTGAAAGGAAGATAGCGTACGGTAAAGTATGTTTGCATATATAAAGAACATAGTGTGGATATTATGTAGGATTTTTTTCGATCGTTATGTGTATCCACATTATCACATGTGTAGAAAGAATGCCGAAAATCTATACCAGACCAGCTTGATAAACGATAACATCGATGGCAAACTTTACTAACAGTTGACATCAGGTTATGAAACTCAAGGATATAGAGGTGTACGTTATGAGAGGAGCCGGCAAGATCAGTGATTAGATTACCTGAAGAGGGGGATGACCATGACGATGTTAATGAATCCACACTCCGGTTCAGTGGCAACCGAAGAAGAATGGCGTGAAAAGTTTGCAAACTCATCTCCCGAAGAGTGGGGTGGAGAAAACTTTGAAGATGCAGACTTAACTCCTGTCATCTTTAATAGTGTTGGGGTTTGGGTGGAAGTTGATTGAAATGGAAACACACAGAATAGTTCCAATTAGAATGAAGTTATATGGATCTTGCAGATGCCGAAAAGATGATACGGGAAACCCAGCAGTATGCGAAAACAATCCTAAACTCACTCTCAGCGCACATCGCCATTATTGACTCCCCTGGAGGGGGAAACAGCACTTTTGATCAGAGAGGGGAAAACAAGTAAGGAAATTGATGAGTTCCTTACTTTATAAGAACCGACCGTTAACTTTCATCGGCAAAACCTCCGAACAAAAATTAGCCTCACCGGCACTTCATCTAACCTCCGCACCTGTCTCCTTATACTGGCAAAATGATAGGTTTTGCCTATTATTCTACCAGCAATCTTCTCGTATTGTCTCTCCCTAACCCCTGAGTTATGTTTCTGGGCAATGAACGGCATGTTCGTAATTTATTAATTTATGAATGATGGATCGTGACCATTCAGCGAATATCTAAAAAATGTTAATCTGTACCGAACTGCAACTGTTTCGCAGATAAGCTCCAACTTCGAAACATCGGTATGCTGACGGGCAAATCGTGCTGAGTTGGAGCACTGCTGTAGAGTTACGATGGATCAATAATGATGTAGAAAAGCGCAGGCTGTAAATGACCAGCGTGATGGTACTTGCCACACATTAGTAAACCTTTTTGGTGACGCTATCAAAATTTTACAACTGCAGGAGCTAGACCATGTATTGCACGTTATCAGGACTCAACAAACAGGATATTGAGCAGGTTCAGACATTGGAAAATGAATTGGGCCAAAGATTACCGGCATTTTCATGTCATTATATCCAGCTGGCATTGCTCAGTTCTAAAAAACAAAAAAAAACAATGATCTAGAGGAAAAACTGGGTGCTTCACTGTTGGCTTTACACAATGCCGAGTAATGATTCCCCTCTCCGATCTGTTGATAACATCACGTTGGCAATGACTGATTATCCAACAGTTGAAGCCCAGGATAGTGATAAGGCTTGTATTGTTACATCAGAGAAACCGAAATTTTTCATGATTGAAGCAAAAATGGGTCCCAACGTTTGGCGACCCATTGGAGAAGTTTACCCTCAAATCGAACAGACTTTATCCTACCGCGAATGGGATCAGGCAAAATATGCGAAAACAAGGTTGAAAGCACTCTTGCTTGGTCCGTATAAAAATCAAGTTAAAAAGAGGCCCATACGGATCCTAAAAATATTTAAGGTACTTTGACAGGGGGGCGCTCGGGGAAGAACATCTTCACCCTATGTCACATGATCCAGTCCACAATAAAACGGCAATCTTCAGGAGGTAATCATTTCATCTGAAATGCTTTTGTCATTGCTTAAGGTGATTTTTTTTAAAAAAATCAGTGCGTTTTCAAGATCAACGACTGCAGGGCAGAACGTATTGGATATACGAAGGGGGTAGAGCATATGCAGTTTGAAAGAAAAGGGAGGTACAACATTGAACGAATGGCAAAAAATAAAGCGGGAAGAAATAATTAAAGGTATCTGCGACCATTTCAGTTCGCAGATCCTTAAGGATCCCCAAAAGGCACTCTCCACAATTGAGCAGGAAATCCACAGCCAGGAAATTTATCTGGGTAACGATTGGCTTGGTCGCGGAGTGGTTGGGGATACAGTCATCCACGCAACCATTGAAGGGCTGGAAATTGTTCGAAGTGACTGCCTGGTTAGACTGAAAGATGCTGACACCATAGGGTAAACCCAGCCAGGGAGCAGGAATATAACCAAAATAAGGTCAAACACAGTAATCTCTATAAAGATAGAAGGCTGACAGGAAGAAGGTTGATATAGAGTAACTCCCATTTTGGTCACGATTTGATCCGGCACCCTAAGAACGTTGATGTGTAGAAAACATTTTGTATGAAATCAAAAAGGCAGAACCCTTTTTGGCCCTGCCTTTTGTTACATTCAAATACAGAAGATTTGCTTAGGATTTTTCCAGCGACCTTGCATATAAAAATCAACTTCATGCGACTCGATCCAATGCACTTAAAGCTAAAGCATAAATGAAATTATTCTGTCGCGCCTGGTATCTTTCTGATTACCTCTTTCAACATGCTTAACTTGTATGGTTTTTGGAGGAAACCAGCCAGCCCCTTGCCAACGAATTTTTGAGTGATTTCATCATTACTGAAGCCGCTGGACATGATCACTTTGATATCAGGCTGTAACTGTCTCAGCTCACGAAAACATTGCTCACCATCCATGTGGGGCATTGTTAGATCAAGGATGACGAAACTGATAGCGGGGTTATTTTTGAATTGTTCGACAGCTTCACAGCCATCATTAGCCGTGATAGTTTCAAAACCAAGTTCCTTGAGCATTTCAATACCGACACCACGCACACTTTCCTCGTCGTCTACCAGCAGAACCGTGCCGCTTCCCTTCCAGTCGTTTGTGTGATTATTTTCGTTAAAAAACTCAACTGGCTTGTCGGAGGCAGGGAGCAGTATTTTAAACGATGTCCCCTTGTTGATCTCACTGTAGACTTTAATGGCACCCTTGTGACCACGGATGATTCCAAGTACGGCAGCCATTCCAAGGCCTCTGCCGGTGAATTTCGTGGTAAAGAAAGGGTCGAAAAGCTTGGACATGGTATTTTTATCCATCCCGCAACCGGTATCGGCAATTTCAAGGTAGACGTAGAGTCCGGCGGACAAATTTTCATCAAGCCACACATTTTCAAGGTATCTACGGTCGCAATCCATACACCCGGTGGAGATGGCAATTACACCACTCTTGTCACCTATGGCTTCAGAGGCATTTATGATGAGATTCATAATGACCTGGCGCAACTGCGTAGCATCGGCTTCCACCTGCGGAAGCGGTTGAAATGGGTTGAGTCGTAGTACCGCTTTTTTTGAAATAGAAACCTCAAGCATATGAAGCATTTCTTCCAGCAGGTTGTTCAGGTCAATATTTTCAACAACGAATTTACCTTTTCCGGAATAAGCGAGCATTTGTTTGGCCAGGTCAGCGGCACTGGCTGTTGCCTTTTCAATGCTTTTCAGGTTATCTACTGCTGGAGATTGCGGGTTGAGTCGCATCAGAGCCAAATCGGCGTTACCCATTATGGACATCAGAAGATTATTAAAGTCATGTGCGATGCCACCAGCCATTACGCCGAGGCTCTCTAACTTTTGGGTATGCAGAAGCTTCTTTTCGAAGCCTATGCGCTCTTCTTCAGCACGTTTGCGATTGCTAATATCTCGAACAAAGGAACAATTGAGCTCCTCAGACTCATACCGCACATAATTAGCGACGATTTCCACAGGGATTAAGCGTCCGTCTTTGGTTAGTTGTTCAGATTCAAACTTCAGTGAATCGCACGACCTCAATTCAGCAAAATGTTGAGGCCACTGCTCAGCTGAGTAGTGCGGGTTAATATCCAACATGGTCATTTGCAACAATTCCTGCCGCGTATAACCAAGGCTCCGGCACGCCGCTTCGTTGACATCCACAATGCGGGCACCAGGCGTTGTCCAAAAAATGGAATCCGAAGCGTGTTCGAGGGAAAATCGAGTCAGCCGCAATGCTTTTTCTGCCTGCTTCTGTTTGGTAATATCCCTAAACTCAACGGTTCGCATATTTTGCCCTTTGTAAGGAACATTTCGTGCCTCTAGGCGCATTGGATATTCTTCTCCGTTTTTACGTAAACCTACAGCCTCATAAGGGTTTTCATCACCGGCTAAAATCTTACTCATCACATAGTCTCGATATCTTTCCGCAATCAGCATTAAACCATTCATCCCAATCAATTCGGTCGTAGAATAGCCGGTCATTTCTGCAAGTCCTCGATTGCATTCTAAGATAATCCCCTTGTCATGAATTGATATACCGCCAAAAGAGGCATTATGAAGAGCTTTAAAACGAGTTTCACTTTCAGAAAGGATTTGTTCTGTCTGTTTGCGCTCTCGAATTTCTCTATTCAACCTTCTGTTCCAGAGGGTAACAAGCAAAAGAATCGCCGCAAATATACCAATGATCAGTAAAATCCATTTCACAACGTCACGTTTGCTGATACCGTATTCATAGCGAACATTGAGCCATCTATTCAGTATCTCTGTGTGCTGTTCCGGAGTAATGCTGGATAGAACTTTGTTGATGATCAAAACCAGTTCAGGCCAGTCTTTGCGAACCGCTATATATAAATCATAGTTTTTATAGTGTGTGGGAGCGGCAATCTTAAGATTTGTCAGCCCATTGTGGAGGATCAAATAGGTTGTAGCTGCAAGGTTTTCGATTGTAGCATCGGCCTCACCCGATGAAACAGCCTGTAGTGCTTCGAGCGGCGTTTTCACAAAGTATGGGGAAAAGTTGATTTTATCTTTCAAAATCAAGTCATAGGTTACATTCCCTTTAACAAGAGCAATCGTTTTATCGTGTAGATTTCCCATTCCGCTGACAAATGGAGCATCGGTTTTTGTTACAATCACCAGGGGAAAAGAAAGATATGAATCTGTGAACAGCAGGTATTTTTCTCGATCAGTGCTTTTTGCAGAAATGGAAATGAGATCAATTTCCTTGTCTTGTGATTTTTTTAATACTTCGGGCCAGAACAAGTCACTTTGCACATCAGGCGTTACCTGCAAAAGATCGCATATGAGGTCGACGTAATCTGCAGCAACACCCTGGGCATTACCATGTGCATCGAAAAAATGAAAAGGAGGGAAAGCCCTGGGCCCACTTATACGTATGCTTTTGTGGTTTTGCAGCCATGCTTTTTCAGCTTTGGTAAGTTGGAGAAGGGGTGCATGTGGTTTGGCTTGTTGAATATCAGTGCCTAATGTCTGGCGTTTTTCGATTTCATACAGCTCATCATTCGAGGTGCTATCCAATCCTTTGCTTGTTACCTCTGCGGTAAGTGAGCCCGAGGAAGAATAAGAAATTTGCGTATCAATCAGAGTAAATAACAACGCTGAGATAAATATCAGAGGGTAAATTTTTTGAGTCAACTGCACAATTTCTCCCATCCACTCCAGTATTACAGGATGTGCCGGTTCATTTTTATTTTTCAGAGGTAACGCCGCTGGTTAACATTTCAGCTGGGAGCTATATAAAAAAAGTCGCAAAAGTGATACTGACCGAAATCTAATCGTACAATAAAAAAGTGGAATCAGAGATATACCACCTTTCTTTTTTCCTCCTTCTTCCACAAATACGTTTACAACGGATTAAGTGGCAATCTCAACTTTTTTCCTATATCTGCTGCTTAAACGTATTCCAGTTCATGTAATTTCAGTACCTGGGCTTTGGACTTAAGGTTGCCATATATAATCTGTCTGGGTATGGATGGTTGTCGGGTTACTTCGCCACCTGGTTATATCAACCTGTCAGGTCATTGCTGAGCGACGGCATTTAATGGTTAACTCCTCAACACGCTCCCCCCTTAAATGTTGATTTTGTCCCAGCGGAGCAAGGTGTCAAAGAGGATGCCGATCACAAATCCAGCAGCTAGGTTGGATGCCAGAGTGATGCCGACGATCATGATTGGGACAACCATTTCTTTTCTGGACTGCAGGTCCAAAAGAGTCAGGGCCAGTTGTAATCCGGCAAAGATCAGCAGTACGCCTAGAGCGGAAAATGGGATCAAATTAATGAGGGCAACTGCATTGGGACCAAGGAAAAAGACCAGTCCCAGGAAAATACCGCCTATGATGAGGTTTGAACCTGCTGTTCGTGCTCCGAATCGGTATCGTGAGGCAAGGCCGCCGGCACCATGACACATGGGGATTCCACCGATGAAAAAACTACCGATATTGGCAAGCGCCATACTTAAACAAAGGCTCCTATAGGTTACCCGTTTGCCGGTGTCTGGAAAATATTGGCCTGTAAGATCGGCATTGCTGATGATGGCGTTGCCTACGGTCATTGGGAGCTGAGGAAGCACCAGCACAATGAATGCAATGGTAAGCTCATCAAGGGTTGGGAGCCCGTAGGGCAAGAGGGCGGGGAGAAAAATTCCCAGTTGAATGCGCTCAAGGTTCTCCGGTGCTGAAAAGAGCAGGCCTGCTCCAATGCCGGTGGCCACGACTATGATGGCAGCTGGGAGATGTTTATTGTCAAGCAGCAGAAGTGCCAGCAGTCCCAAAAGTCCGCCAATCAGCCAGCTTAATTGAATCGGTCCAATCGCCTGTACCGTCATATTCGGTTCAGCCATATGTTGGATCAGCTGCATTGGTGATGTGCCTGCCATCAGTTTAACGCCTTGCATAACCAGCATCAGGCCGGTCGCAAGCTGCACACCCCTGATCACTGGTTTTCGTATTATTTTTCCGATGGATGTGATCATGCCGCTTGTGCCGAGAATGAGCAGCAGCAAAAAAAACCACAGACATGATGCCTGGATCTGGCCCACAGATATTCCTGTTGCCAGAGCATAAGAGCTGATAACCTTCATCGGCTCGGCAGGGCAGGTAACCCGGAAATACATCCCAGAGAGAATATAAAAAAGACCGAATCCCAGAAAAACACCAGTGGGGTGCATACCGTTGATCATGATCATGCCGACGGCCAGAGGGAGTATTGTTCCCAGGTCGCCGAGGGATCCTGCAAATTCCATGCGGTTGAACCGAAAGGAGGCAGACATGTATTCCTCTTCTTGTAGAGTATAGGCACCTTGATTTTCAAGCTACCCTGTATACTATGATGAATGTTGATAAAGTAGCGGATAAGATAAAGTACCCTGGGGACATTGTACAATATTTAATCGTTGTGGCAGGTGTAAACAATTGAGAGTAGAAACAATTTGTACGTGTAAGGTGTGGGGAGAATTTTTTAAAGGAACAAAAACAGAGGTGTATTAAATGATTACCTATCTCTATTGGTTTGCCGCTATAGCAGTGGCTATTGCCCTTGTTTATGGTTTTACCGTGGTGGGCAAGAACTGGAAGGCTGGAGCGGTTCTGGCACTGATTGTGCTTGTTGTTGCTTGGGGAACCTATTATTTCCGACTGCAGCAGGTGTTTGTTAAGCACTATGGCGGGGTTATGACCATTAGCGTTCCCAAAGGGCAGTTGCATCTGGGGGCCACCTGGAAAGATGATAACCTGTGGATTGAGAATTACGATCCTGCCACCAATTCCTGCTATTTTACAGAGTATTCTAAAGGGAACCTGCTCCAGGGGAAGGTTACTATCAAGGACTGTAATCCGATGATGCCGCAGAAGTGATCAACCTGGAATGTCCTGATCTAGTCGCGTAAGAAGGGCAAGGCAAGGGAGCATGCCCTTCTTGCCTAAGGCTATCTTGAAAAATAGCTAAGTCCTCCAACTTTTTTGTTACATCCAACATTTTATTCTCAAAGGTAAGCGCAGGCCCCGGTAACCTATCTGTGCGGGAGATCGTGACCGTCCAAAGGAGTAACCCCTTTTTGTTTTACAGAGGGGACTACTCTCAAGCAGTTGAGCTGACTCCGTACACGCAACAAACATTCTTAGTGCTGATTTTCATCAAGTTCAGTTAAAAGCTTCATGGAAAATACGGACTGATTCTTATGGTATCGGTGTGCGTACAAGCTGTCCCCCCCCTCCATACACAGGCAATCCATCCCAAATGCCTTCATCGTGCCAATCAAGACCATCACCTACCCCTTTGTAAAACAACATGCGAGCAGGCCGCGTTGCTTACGGTGTTATCGGAGTAATCGGCTCAATAGAATAGCAAGCGATGTTTGAACGGACAGTATTCTCAATTTTTGAGTGACTGAGCAGGGCTGTTTTTTTTTCTGATTACCCATGAAACTCAGCCAATTATCTACCGAAACAGACAGGGGACTGATTTTATTTCTCTTTAAACCCGGGAGACAGATTAATTTTCATAAAAAACCATGAAAAAAAATCAGTCCCCTACCTAAATATTGAGAAATTTAGGTAAGTGAAGACTCCGATCTGTCTCCCGGGCCCAAAAAAAATTGGCTGAGTTTTGTACGTAATCAGATTTTTTTTGAAATGCTGTCGGGAAAAGTCATGATAAGTCATTATGAAGAAAAGGATGCTTTGCGATCAGCTATGATGTTATGCTGTTTTTTTATTCGAACTGTGTTGTGTTTCTAAAGTGTTGATTAATTAGTTTTTTTTAGAGCGAGTGTTGGTTTTTCTATCGAGGAAAAAGTAAAAAAAGTAATGTTTTTTGGTAATGATTTTTAACAGCATCAAGAGGGCAGATTTTATTTTTCGTTATCTCTTTTTTATACGATCGGAAAATAGTTTGCTTTGTAGATCTCCTTTCTTTTGTTGCGATACATTTATGGAAAAGAGGTTCTTGTAATGAGTGCGCGTGTTTTAGGGGCAGAAAAAAACCTCTATGAAAATTGGCAGGCCTTCATAGGCTCTGGTGAACGTAATCTTCCCTTTGTACGAACGCAAATTTTCCGGTCATGGAATCGATGTGCGGAGGCAGGCGTTGATCCGTTGAACATTGGCCTGCGTGATTGTATCCATGGAGATAAGCTTGCCGTAGCACTTCTGGAGCGTGAGGAGCTTATCAGTGTTGCCCATCCGTTTATGGCGGACCTGTATAGTATTGTCAGCGGAACAGGTTTTGTTGTCGTGCTTACCAATGAGCAGGGATATGTCCTTGAAATTTTTGGAGACAAGGAAGCTTCCAAGGCACCGCTGACCAGTAATTTTTTTATAGGTGCAAGTTGGCAGGAAAAGGATGCCGGTACCAATGCTATTGGCACGGCTTTGGAGGAGCAGCAACCTGTGCAGGTATCTGGGCCTGAACATTTTTGCGAGAAACACCATGGTCTTACCTGTTCGGCTGCGCCAATAGTCGACCCCATTGGCAACCTTATAGGTACATTAAATATTTCCGGTGCATATGAAAGTGCCCACATCCATACTCTTGGGATGGTGGTTGCCGGCGCTAAGGCTATTATTGCTCAGTTACGGATTATTAAACAGAATAATCAGTTGGCACAGGCCAATAAAAAGCTGGTTGATTTTTTTAATATGGTTTCTGACGCGGTCATGATTCTTGATTGCTACGGCGTTATAGTAGAACTCAATCCTGCTGCAGAAAAAATTTTTTGTAAAAAACGGACGGAGTTGGCAGGAATGCCTTTGCATCGTCTGCTCTCAGGCGGCACTGGGGAGAAAGACGTCTCTGCCATCCTCAATTGCCGGTGCTCGCGTTCTGAGATTGAGCTAACATTGGAAACAGCGCAAGGCAGTTGCAGGTGCCTTGCTTCAGTTGAGCCCATTATCAACGAGCTGGAAACGTTTACAGGCAGTTTCGTAACATTGCGTCCGCTCAAGGCTGTCCAAAATCTTGTCCATCGATACAGCGGATATTTAGCGTCTCTGCAGTTTAAAGATATTATTGGTGAGAGCCGGGAGATGCAGGAAGCTATTCAGCTGGCCAAACTTTCAGCTAAAAGTTCCTCCAATGTGCTTCTGGAGGGTGAGTCGGGTACAGGCAAAGAGATTTTTGCACAGTCTATTCATAACCAGAGCAGTCGAGGGGCAGCTCCTTTTATACCCCTTAACTGCGGGGCTATTCCAAGGGAGTTGGTAGGGAGTGAGCTTTTTGGATATGATGACGGTGCTTTTACCGGTGCTCGCAAAAGTGGTAAACCCGGTAAGTTTGAACTGGCGTCCGGCGGGACCCTTTTTCTTGACGAAATCGGCGACATGCCCCTAGAGCATCAAGCTGTCCTGTTGCGCGTAATTCAGGAGAAGCGACTGACCCGGATAGGGGGTCTTAAGGAGATACCGGTTGATGTCAGGCTCATCTGTGCAACCCATAAAAATCTTTTGCAACAGGTCAGGAATGGGACTTTTCGTCAGGATTTGTATTACCGCCTCAATGTAATGTCTATCACTATTCCTCCTTTGCGAAATCGAAAGGAAGACATTCCGCTGTTATTTAAACATTTTCTCGCTAAGCTCTGTAACGATAGAGGTGCCAGGCTGAGGGTGGACAGCGATCTTATGCATTATCTGTATTCCTACCTTTGGCCTGGGAATGTACGTGAATTGCAGAATGTTGTGGAACGGGCTGCTAATCTTGCCATTAACGGGGTGGTAAGTGTCAACCAGTTACCCAGTGAGATTACCCATAAAAGCTTGCAGGGCCTGCCAGGGGGCATTGCAACGCCTAAGCAGTCGAGTCTTGACCAGCAGCGCAAGCAGCAGCAGGAAAGAGAGAAACAGCAGCTTCTTCACCTGCTTGATATGCACCACGGGAATGTGAGCAAAGTTGCCAGGGAGCTCGGCGTCTCCCGGAAAACCGTATACAATCGAATGCACCGCTACAATATCATCAACTGACCATGCAGGTAGTGTGAAGTATCTGTAACCTTTTGCTCGCTGATGGGTCACAGGTGCTTCACAGGTGTTTCACACATCTTGCCTCAGGTTTGTTCCCGCCTCTTTTTCTTACCCAGCCGTTATAAGCGAAATCCCTTCCTTTTTTCTTTTCTTGGCAAAATTCTCTGCAGATGGATCGAAATTTGCTTTTGAAATGCATTGTGTATTTTTGGTTATTTTGAAACTGTTTGTATCGTTTTGATAATTTCAAAAAGTATATTTTTTTATTCTTACTAAAAATTACTAAAAATAACACATGCAGCATTCTTGAAGGAGTGTTGGTTGCGTTTTGATGTATTTTTTTAAAGGGGAGGGAAATGAAGGCAATTCCTGTAGAGCAGGCTGTAGGGACTGTGCTGTGTCACGATATTACCCGTATCGTCCCCGGCGAATCCAAAGGGCCGGCATTTAGAAGAGGACATGTGGTAACAGGGCAGGATATTTCAACTCTGCTCGATATCGGTAAGGCAAATCTCTATGTTTATGACCCAAAGGATGGCTATGTCCATGAAGATGAGGCTGCTATCCGAATCGCCTCGGCAGCTGCAGGCCAAAACATTACGTTCGATGGACCTACCGAAGGAAAAGTGACGTTGACTGCCGCTATTGATGGGTTGCTCTCTATTGATGTTGAGGGGCTCACATCACTGAACACCCTTGAGGATATAACTTTCGGCACCATCCATAGCAATCAGTTTGTACGTAAGGGACGGGCACTGGCCGGAACCCGGGTTATTCCGCTGGCGGTTACCGAAGAACTGCTGATGAAAGCTGGAAATATTTGCAGGGCAAGTAAGCCAGTTATTCAGGTGAAGCCTCTCAAGTCCGCGAAGGTCGGGGTAGTAACAACAGGCAGTGAAGTCTATAGCGGCAGAATTAAAGACGGATTCGGCCCGGTACTAAAAAACAAATTTAAGACGCTGGGTTCGACTGTGATTGATCAGATATTTGTCTCTGACGAAGTCGAGATGACGGTTGCAGCTATCCATTCTTTGGTGGCAGAGGGTGCGGATCTGATTGCAGTGACAGGCGGCATGAGTGTCGATCCTGATGATGTAACCCCATCTGCAATCAAAAGCACCGGCGCAGACATCGTTACCTATGGAGCTCCGATTTTTCCGGGGGCAATGTTTTTGCTTGCCTACCTGGGAGGCATTCCAGTCGTTGGGTTGCCGGGGTGTGTGATGTACTACAAAGCCAGTATTTTTGATCTGGTAATTCCGAGGATTCTTGCGGGAGAACAGTTGAGCCGCAAGGATATAGTCGCTTTGGGTCATGGTGGCTTTTGTGAAAGCTGTGACAAGTGTCGGTATCCGGTTTGCGGTTTTGGAAAAGCTTGAATGGGTTCATCCCATTGATGAAATAATTATTAATTTGGAGGAACAGGAATGATCAACAAGGAAGTTGTTATTAACGGTATTAATCGGAGCCTGGTTGTCGGGTCCGAGGATACCCTGTCCACGGTAATACGGAACAATTTGATGCTTACCGGCACCAAGGTAGGTTGTAATACCGGGCAGTGTGGTGCCTGTAGCGTCATTATGAATGGCAAAGTAGTGCGTTCCTGTGCCTTGAAAATGAGGCGTGTTCCTGATGGTGCCCAAATAACCACTATTGAGGGTATAGGTACTCCAGATAATCTTCATCCCATTCAGATGGCCTGGATTGCACATGGTGGAGCGCAGTGTGGTTTTTGTACTCCTGGTTTTATTGTTTCTGTTAAAGGGTTGCTGGACACCAATCCCAGCCCTACCAGGGAAGATGTGCGCGACTGGTTTAGCAAGCATAGTAATGCCTGTCGTTGTACGGGGTATAAGCACTTGGTGGACGCTACCATGGACGCTGCCAAAGTCCTGCGCGGTGAGATGAGCATGGATGAACTTGCTTTTAAAATTCCGGAAGACGGAAGGATTTGGGGCACAAGATACCCACGGCCGAGCGCCATTGCCAAGGTTACCGGGACCACCGATTTTGGTGCAGACCTCGGTGTGAAAATGCCGGAGGAAACCCTTAAGTGCGCTTTGGTACAGGCTGAGGTTTCTCACGCAAAGATTCTGTCGATTGATGTCTCCGAGGCCGAGGCAATGGCTGGTGTGACCAAGGTGGTAACCCACAAGGATATCAAGGGTAAGAACCGCATCACCGGCTTGATCACCTTTCCTACCAACAAAGGTGACGGTTGGGACCGTCCGATTCTCTGTGATGAAAAGGTGTTCCAGTATGGTGACGCCATTGCCATTGTCTGTGCCGAGACAGAAAAAATTGCCAGGGAAGCAGCTAAACTCGTCAAGGTAGAGTTAGAGCAATTACCGGAGTATATGAGTGCGCCGGCAGCCATGGCAGAGGATGCCATGGAGATCCACCCCGGTACGCCCAACGTTTATTTTACTCAGAAAGTCGCCAAGGGCGAAGACACTGCTCCTATTTTTGACGCTGCCGACGTGGTGGTCGAGGGCGATTATTTCACCTCCCGTCAACCGCACTTGCCCATTGAACCGGACGTGGGGTTTGCCTACCAGAACGACGAGGGTAAGCTTTGTATTCACTCCAAGTCAATCGGACTGCACCTGCACCTCTACATGATTGCACCCGGCCTTGGCGTTGAGCCGGAAGACATGGTTATGGTCCAAAATCCAACAGGTGGTACCTTTGGCTATAAGTTCAGCCCGACCATGGAAGCCCTTGTCGGTGCAGCAGCCTTGGCAACCGGCCGTCCTGTATATCTGGGCTATGACTACTACCAGCAGCAGACCTATACCGGGAAGCGTTCGCCTCAGTTCACCAGCGTGCGCCTGGCAGCCGACAAAGACGGTAAACTTCTGGGCATGGAAACAGACTGGACCGTGGATCACGGGCCTTATTCAGAGTTCGGCGATTTGTTGACAATTCGTGGCGCCCAGTACATTGGGGCAGGCTATGATATTCCGGCCATTCGTGGTGAAGGGCGTACCGTGTGCACCAACCACGCTTGGGGTGCGGCTTTCCGTGGATACGGCGGACCTGAAGCAGAGTTCCCATCGGAAGTACTTATGGACGAATTGGCAGAAAAGTTGGGTATGGATCCGTTGGAACTGCGTTACAAAAACGTTTACCGCAAAGGATCCACCACCCCAACCGGTCAGGACCCAGAGGTGTATTCGCTGCCCGAAATGCTCGACAAAATTCGTCCTAAGTATGAGGCCGCCAAGAAAAAAGCCGCTGCCGATTCCACTGATGAAGTTAAGCGAGGTGTTGGTATTGCTGTTGGCGTTTACGGCGCTGGTCTTGACGGGCCGGATAGCTCTGAAGTAGACGCGGCCCTCAATGCTGATGATACTGTTACCATTTTCACCTGCTGGGAAGACCATGGTCAGGGTGCGGACATGGGAACATTGGGTACGGCTCATGAAGCTTTGCGTCCCCTGGGTCTTTCTCCAGACCAGATCAAGTTAGTTATGAACGATACCAGCAAGGCTCCCAACGCCGGTCCGGCAGGCGGTAGTCGTAGCCAGGTCATGACCGGCCAGGCCACGAAAAATGCTTGTGAATTGCTCATTGAAGGCATGAAAAAGGCTGACGGTTCTTTCCGCACGTATGCAGAAATGGAGGCCGAAGGCCTTGATCTGCGTTATCATGGAAAATTCACCGCTCCGGCTACTGACTGCGATGAAAACGGTCAGGGCAAACCTTTCTGCTGCTACATGTACGGCGTGTTTATGGCAGAAGTGGCGGTGGATATTGCTACCGGAAAGACCTCTGTGGAGGGTATGACCATGGTGGCCGACATTGGGAAGGTCAACAATTTCCTGATTGTTGACGGCCAGATGTACGGTGGAATGGCCCAGGGTATCGGCCTGGCTTTGTCTGAAAACTACGAAGACATCAAGAAGCACTCCACCATGAGGGGTGCCGGTTTTCCATATATCAAGCAGGTGCCTGATGATATGGAGGTCATGTATGTGGAGACTCCGCGTCCTGACGGCCCCTTCGGCGCTTCCGGTGCTGGCGAGATTCCGCTGTGTGCTCCGCATCCGGCAATCATCAATGGAATCTACAATGCCTGCGGAGTTCGTATTAAAGAACTGCCTGCACTGCCTGAAAAGGTACTTGCTGGATTGCAGGCCAAGTAAATCGCTCTGTAAAACACTGTAGAAGTCTATTTTTTATACCGTCCCTCCGGATAGCTGTTCCCCCTTTGCTATCCGGGGGGGTACTTGTTTCAGCCCCAAGGAGCAAATATGGAGCAGAAGGAATTACGGGCATGGGAAGCCCTCTGTATTCAGGAAGAACCACCGGCTTGTAGAGCCGGATGCCCTTTAAATGTTGACGCTAGATCATTTGCCGCTGCCATGGCAAAAGGCGAGTGGAGTTCGGCTAGAGCGATCCTGGAAAAGTCCATGCCGATCGGTGGGATTGTCGCCCGAATCTGTGAAGCTCCATGTGAGCAGTATTGTATAAGAAAAGATCTCGGCGGTGCGATCGCGCTTAGTGCGCTTGAGCGCGTTTGTGTCGTCAATGCTCCTTCGCGGAGGAAGGTGTTTCGTTTGCCTCCTCGTCCTAAGCGAGTTGTTGCTCTCGGTGGCGGACTATCCAGCCTGACGGTTGCCTTTGACCTGGCAAAAAAGGGATATCCGGTCACGGTGTATTTTGGCGGTGAACGGCCGGGAGGTTCCTTAAATCGTTTTCCTGAAGAAACACTGCCTCAAGCTGTAGTTGAAGATGAACTGAATCATCTAGAAAAACTAAGCGTTGCTTTTAAGCCGATCGAAAATTTCACCCCGGATTGTATTGCCTCAGCCGACAGCATCTATGTCGGTCAAGATGACATCCTGCCCGAAACACTCACGGTTCCGATTCAATATCCGGACAGCGCGACCTTCGCTCTTGCTGAACCCGGCTGGTTTACCGGAGGAATGCATGGCAAAGAGCATCGCTATCGGTTCATAACAAACATCTCAGAAGGAAGACAGACTGCGATTTCCATCGATCGTTATCTGCAGCAAGCTTCCCTTACTTCCGGCCGGGCTGCACTCAGAAACGGTAAAACCAAGCTGTACACCCGAACCGATCATATTGCTGATGTTCCAAGAAAAAAGCCGGCTGTCACTACAGGGTATACCCTTGAGGAGGCAATAGAAGAGGCTGCGCGATGTATTAACTGCCAATGCCTGGAATGCGTTAATCACTGTAAGTATCTCGAGAATTTTGGCACTTTCCCAAGGGTATATGCCCGACAGATATATAATAACTCGGCAATCGTCAAGGGTACGCATATGGCGAATACGCTGATCAACTCCTGCTCTCTGTGTAGACAGTGCGAGGAATTGTGCCCCAATGATTTTTCCATGGCGGATCTTTGCCTTGAGGCGCGGCAAACCATGGTTCGTGAACAGCGGATGCCGTCTTCGGCACACTGGTTTGCTCTTGAGGAAATGCACTCCGCCCGCACAGAAGGCTCACTCGTACGGCATGCCCCTGGAGCAGAGACAAGTGATACCCTTTTTTATCCCGGCTGCCAACTGGGAGGGATTCGTCCGCAGCAAACACTACGCTTGTACGAGCGTTTGCTGGAGCTCCAGCCTCTGACCGGGATTTGGCTCGACTGTTGTGGGGCTCCAGCACACTGGGCCGGCAGGGAAGAGGAATTTACAGAGATTGTTCAACAGGTGGAAAAGGTTTGGCAGGAAATGGGAAGTCCTCGAGTGGTGACTGCTTGTTCGACTTGTCTGCAAATGTTTCGTGACCACTTGCCTGCGGTGCCGGTGGAGTCTGTATGGCGTGTACTTGCTGAGCAGGCTGCTGTCGATGGCGATCCTTTGCAAGCAATGGCGATCTCTGATCCGTGCACAGCTCGAGATGACTGGGATACCAGGGCAGCGGTGCGAACATTACTCAAAGGACTTGGCAGAGTTGAGGCACCTCTTCCCATGTCTGGAAAGTTAACTGAGTGCTGCGGTTTTGGTGGGCTGATGGACTGTGCCAATCCAGCGCAGGCACGCCAGGTAGCAGAGGCAAGAGTCGCCCAGACCGATGCTGAGATCATAACCTACTGCGCCATGTGTCGCGATCAATTGGCAAGGACCGGCAAACCTGTTTCTCATATCCTGGATCTGCTGTTCAGCGACCTGGCTCACCCGGCAGAGGAAAAACCACAGTCTATTTCGGCAAGAAGGATACACCGACGCCGGCTCAAATCAGCGTTACTGAACAGGTATCCTGCTGAACAACAGGAAGAAAAAGCAGCCTGGGAAGACGTGGAGCTGATCATACCGGAAACCGTGGCAATGATGATGGAAGAGCGGAGAATCCTGGAAGACGATATCCGAAAAGTGCTCCATAAAGGAGCAAATGGGGGGCAGCGTTTTGTGCACGATCAAAGCGGCCTTGCAATTGCCTCTGCTGTACTTGGTGCGGTCACCTTCTGGGTGGAATATACAGTGGAAAAAGATCAATATCGACTGGAACGGTGTTGGAGTCATCGAATGGTGATGAGGAGAGAAAAGGCATGAACCTGAGCTTTTTACCTGCAGACATGAACTGGACATGCCAACCTTGTGGTGAAAAGCTGCAGCCGGGTATGGTTGAGTTGGAATACATGGGCAATGTGTTCAGGGTGGAGCTTCCGGTGTGCCCGAAATGTTCCGCCGTTTTGATATCTGAGGACCTGGCCATGGGGCGAATGTTGGAAGTGGAGCAATTGCTGGAGGATAAATGAAGCCGCTGTATCTGGCTGATTCTGTCCGTGAAGTACTGGGCAAAAGTCTGCGACCAGGGGGAGAAACGCTCACGCGACGAATGGTGTCGTTGGTCCGTCCTGCAACCGGCGATCTGCTGCTCGATGCAGGCTGTGGTGCCGGGGCGAGTATGATGTTGCTGCGTGAAAGCGATACATGCCGGGTTGTTGGGATCGATTTTGATCAAGGGTTGACAGCAGAAGCCCGGAACAGCGGATTAAATGTTGCTCAGGCCGATATGGCACAATTACCATTGCTAAGCGATACTGTGGACACTGTATTGTGTGAATGTGCGTGGAACCTCACTAACAAACAACAGGCGTTGGCTGAATTTTTTCGGGTGCTGCGTCCTGGAGGTCTGCTGGCACTGAGTGATATTTATCTTCGTCATCTTGAAGGTCAACAGTGTAAGAGGGCCTGGCCAAATCGCTCCTGTTTTTTCCAGGCAACTGATCTGGAGACCGTGCGGGGGATGGTAAGCAGGGCTGGATTTGAAATTTTGCAGCTGGAAGATCACAGTCAGCTCTTGAAAAAGACTGCGGCAGAGTTTGTTTTTGCCCATGGATCCTTGCAGGGGTTCTGGGAGGCCGTAATGGGCGACAGCAAACAGGCCAAGGCGGCTTGTACAGCTTCGGCAGCCGCCAGGCCCGGCCTTTTTTTGCTTATTGGAAAACGGAAAAAAGCATGAATGAGTATGATTTTGATATCCTTCGGCTTGCAGGTCTTGGGTACTGCTGTGCACAGATTGTTGTACAGCTTGCCTTAGAGGTACAGGGAAAAGAGAATCCGGGGCTCGTTCGCGCCATGTCGGCCTTGTGCCACGGCTTTCCCTGCACCACTGGAACCTGCGGAGCGTTAACCGGAGCAGCCTGTCTGCTTGGGTATTATGCTGGTAAAGGAACGCCTGAAGAGGAGGAACATGAGCGGTTTGCCCTGATGCTTGCAGAACTTGAGGAATGGTTTGAGCGCCAATACGGATCGCTTTATGGCGGTATTGCCTGCAGTGACATTGTTGCTGATGGGAAACCGGATACCACCATTTGTGGAGGTCTTGTTTCTGCATGTTATGGCCAGACAATGACGATTCTGGTGGAGAACGGTTTTGACCCGGAAGACTGAAATGGAGGCTGAAATCCTCCGCCAGGTTGAGAGTGTTTGCCCGGTATGCCTGGAACGTATACAAGGGCACCTGGTACACCGAGGAGAGTCGGTTGTTTTAGAAAAGCGCTGTCCGGAACATGGTTTTTTTGCTGCCACCGTCTGGAAAGGAGAACCTGCATTTTCTTCCTGGTTCAGACCTAAGATTCCTTATTACGGCGGGCGGCGAGAAAAAACAGGAACGGGCTGTCCCTTTGATTGCGGACTGTGTGAACGGCACACCCAGCGAACCTGTACAGCATTGGTGGAAATAACCTCGCGATGCAATCTGAACTGTCCGGTTTGCTTTGCAGACAGCGGTAACGGTACTGATCTTGATCTTGGTACTCTCACCAAGATGTTTGCCTCTATAATGACCAGAACCGGTGGGTGCAACCTGCAGCTTTCAGGAGGCGAACCAACGGTTCATAAAGATCTGGAACGTATTGTCGGGTTGGCGAAAGAGGCTGGTTTTACTTTTATCCAGCTCAATACCAACGGTATTCGACTTGCTGAGGATCCGCAGTTGGCCTTACGACTGAAAAAAGCCGGCCTCTCTTCGGTCTTTTTGCAGTTTGACGGAGTGGATGACACCGTCTTGCGCACGCTTCGCGGGCGTGAACTCTTTACCGTCAAGTGCAGGGCTATTGATACTCTGGCTGATGCCGGCATCGGGATTGTGTTGGTGCCGACCGTCGTGCGAGATGTGAATATGGATCAACTCTGGCAAATCGTCCGGTTTGGTTTGCAACGTCAACCCCATGTTCGTGGTGTGCATTTTCAACCCATGAGTTATTTTGGGAGATTTCCGGTGGATTTTGTACCCGATCATGTCACCCTCCCTGAAGTGATGAGTGGACTGGCAATACAGAGCGACAATGTGCTGCAGGTCAATGATTTCCGACCTCCGGGATGTGAACATGCCCTTTGCTCATTTTCGGCCAAGTATATGCAACAGGACGATGGTCGTCTGATGCGCCTTGGTAGTAACAGCTGCGACTGCACACCCGTCCCTGCTGAGCAAGGAGCTTTGACTTCTATTGGGGTAACAGCCAGGCAGTGGGCAGGCGTTGTCAAGGAACCCTTCAATTTACATGCACAGCCAGTAGATGAACTGGATCGTTTTCTGCAGCGGGCCCGGACGCATACCTTTTCCATTTCAGGCATGGCCTTTCAGGATTGCTGGTCTTTGAACCTTGAGCGATTGCAGGGGTGCTGTATCCATGTAGCCAGACCCGATGGGAGGCTCATTCCCTTTTGCAGTTTTAACCTTACTGCTTGCGATGGAACCTCTCTCCATCGCCCTTTGTCAAATTTTTCCAATCCAGGGCAGCAAGATGAGTAGACAACCCATTCAAACCCCTGTAGACCCGCTGGTTAAGCGTCGCTTGGCGATTAGCGGGGAGATGGGAAGAAAAGAGCTGGAACAAGCGCAAATGCAGGCATTGCGCAGTACCCTCCACTACGCGGCAGAGCATAGTGCCTATTATAGGCAACAGCTTGCTGGCTGCGATCCCGATCGGCTGCAGACACGCCATGATCTTGAGACTATCCCTTTTCTTACCCCGTCTACCATCACCAAGCAGGGACATCGGATGCTCTGTGTTTCTCAAAGCCGGGTCGCCAGGGTGGTAACCATGCATACTTCGGGCAGTACAGGGGTGCCGAAACGGTTTTTTTTCAGCATGGATGATTTAGCCTCCACAGCTGATTTTTTTCTGCATGGCATGCATACCTTTGTGAACGAGCAAGATCGGGTGTTGGTGCTGTTGCCTTATGAGCAACCTGCTAGTGTTGGTGAACTGCTCATGGGTGCTCTAGCCGAAGGCGGCATCCACGCAGAGGGCCTGTGGCCACCGCCGCTCAGGGGCGCGGATTTGCCGACACAGATCCACAAAAGCCGTATAAGCTGTGTGGTGGGGTTGCCCCAACATCTCCTTGCAGTGTCTAGCTTGGTTGCTCCTGGGCAGTTGAGGTCAATGCTGCTGTGCTCCGACTATGCATCGCCTGCATTACGCAGCCGGATTGAAGAAAACTGCGGCTGCCGCACGTATCTCCATTACGGAACAACAGAGTCTGGGCTGGGGGGAGGCGTAGAATGCCTGATGCATGCCGGGTGCCATCTCCGTGAATCAGATCTTTTGGTGGAGATTGTTGATCCGCGCACCGGCAGGCAGCTTGCCGATGGGCAAGCCGGAGAAGTAGTCTTGACTACCCTGGGGCGTGAGGCAATGGTGCTGGTACGATACCGTACCGGAGATATTGCAGTGCTTGAGCGGAGGCCCTGCGGCTGCGGGGGCGTAACAGCCAGGCTTCGCTCAATCCGTGGCAGGATGGATGGTTGCCTGTTGGCATCAGGTGCTCTGTTGCACAGTCAGGATATGGATGATTACCTTTTTCAGATACCAGGACTGCTTGATTATCGAGTGCGATTGGAGAGTGGCAGCGTGGATCAGCTCCATATCGATTATATGGCCGTTCCCGGATGCATGGAGACTGTCGGCGATCTGATGAGGATGACAGCAAAGGTTCCTGCCATTCGTGATAATCTTGCCGGCGGCAATCTGGCAATAGGAATATTGAAACAGGTCGATGCTTTTGCGGCCATTCATACTCTCAAACGAACTCTTATCGATCAACGCAAAGCTGGAGAATTATATGCGGTATGTTCTTGATACACTCATTGAAACCCTTGAGCAGGGAGAACCTGCGGTACTCGGTGCTATTGTGCACAGTTCAGGTTCTGCTCCGAGGACCTCAGGTGCCCGCATGCTGGTTTTAACAGATGGTACACTTGTCGGCAGCGTGGGAGGCGGGTCGGTTGAAGGGACCTGTCATGCAGAAGCACGGAAGCTGCTAGCCAATGGGCATACATATAAAGAGGTCAAATGTGATTTAAGTGCGGCTGCTGCAGCCGAGGAAGGCATGGTCTGTGGAGGAGCTGTGTGCGTGTTGTTGCAGAAAGTGGCGCCTGACGCTATTGAGCAGTTTCGGGAACTTCGTCATTGTTACCGAAATGGGACACGGCCGATGCTGGTGACCCAGCTGCCGGTTGACGATGCACCACCACAGATGATGACTCTGGGTACCGGGTCCGACGATGAAGTACCCGCTGCACTCCGGGAAAAGGCTCTGGCTAAGAATAAACGGGTTTCATTTATCGTTACCCATGCGGGTAAGGATTTTTTTGTAGAGCCTTTGGTCCAGCAGGGGACCGTGTATCTGGCAGGAGCCGGTCATGTGGCGCTTGCCACCGCTCACCTGGCATCCTATGTGGGATTTGAGGTCGTTGTCATGGATGATCGACAAGAATTTGCCAACAAAGAACGGTATCCCCAGGCGAAAAAGGTACGAGTGCTGGAGAAATTTGATGATTGTTTTTCCGAGCTGGGCGCTGAAGACTATGTGGTGATAGTTACCCGCGGCCATCAATATGATAGGGACGTCCTGGCGCAGGCATTACTGACCGAGGCTGGGTACATAGGTATGATCGGCAGCAGCAGCAAACGAAAGGCAACCTATGCTTCGCTGCTGGGTTCAGGGTTTACCGAAGCTGACCTTCAACGCGTACACAGCCCCATCGGGCTCTCGATTGGGTCGGATACTCCCCAGGAGATAGGACTGAGTATTGTCGCTGAGTTGGTACAGGTCAGGGCGGCAATGAATCGATGAAGAAACTGGGCGCGATTATTTTGGCAGCGGGATACTCGTCTCGTATGGACGGGTTCAAGCCACTTATGCAGCTTGGGGAACACAGTCTTGTCGGGCACTGTATCCGGCTTTTCAAAACAAAGGGTATTGACCGGGTCGTGGTTGTGGTCGGGCACCGACAGCAAGAGGTTGCAGTCGAGGTGACCAGGCAAGGTGCAGAGCCGCTCTTTAATCCTGATTTTGATAAGGGCATGTTTTCTTCGGTGTGTACGGCCGTTGCGAAAATGACAGAGCTGGATGGCTTTTTTTTGTTGCCGGTGGATATTCCGCTGGTTCGTCCGGTGACCATAGATTTACTTGTATCCGGGTTTGATGGAAAAAGTGTTATCTATCCTTGTCGTGACGGCAGGCGTGGACACCCGCCACTCATCCCCGGGCACCTCGTCAAAGAAATTATTGCATATACCGGTGAGGGGGGATTGCGAAGTCTGTTGCAACGATTTCCTGGTAAGGATGTTTTCATCTGGGATGATGGTGCGTTTATGGATGCAGATACTGCCAAGGATTTTGCACGACTTGCAGCACGTTTACCACAGCTGGAAAAAGGATCGCGACGTGAAGCGGAGGCTCTGGCGGCAATGTACATGCCACAGCGGGGAATAGCGCATGGGCGTGCAGTTGCCAAAGTTGCCGGTACACTGGCCAGGGCACTGGTGGAGCATGGGCGCACTCTGGATTTGGATATTGTGTATAATGGGGGGCTCCTCCATGATGTGGCAAAGGGGCAACCTGAGCATGAAGCACGAGGTGCGGAGATGATGCGAATGTTCGGTCTGGATCAGTTGGCCGAAGTTGTCGGCAGTCATCGTGATGCATTGCCGGTAGTACCGGAGAAGCTGGGGGAGAAGGAAGTAGTCTGTCTGGCCGATAAACTTGTCCGTGGAAACCAGTTGGTATCGGTAGCTGAGAGGTTTGGCGAAAAACTGATCCTCTATAAGGATGACCCTGAAGCCTGTAAGGCTATTCGGTCGAGGATGAACACCGCTGTTGCTCTGCAGCAGGCAGTGGAACAGGTAGCATCTACGACCATTGAACATTTACTCCTTGCCGAGGAGGAAGGATGAGTACTCTGTATCTTATTCGGCATGGAGAGATTCCATCTTCTTTGCCGCGTCGTTTTATAGGGCAGAGCGATGTGGCAATGACTGCCCATGGGCATGAGCAGTTGGAAAATATCGCCGGATACTTAATGGACTTTTCCCTTGAAAGAGTATGCACCAGCCCCTTGCTGCGCTGTCGACAAAGCGCTGAGATAATCGGTTCTGCTGTTGGCTGCATGCCCGAAGTGGTAGAGGAGTTGGGCGAAATTGCCTTGGGAACATGGGAAGGGTTGACCGTTGCCGATGTTCAGCAGCAATATCCAGGAGAATATGAGGCACGCGGTAAAGACATGACCGGCTATCGGCCTCCGGGTGGCGAAAGTTTTGCAGATCTCTTTCAGCGGGTATGGCCTGCATTTGCCAAGGTGATGGAGGCCCACTACGAGCGGACGGCAGTGGTGACACATGCCGGTGTTAACCGGGTTCTTCTCTGTCATTTGTTGGGAATGCCCCTTGCTAACCTGTTTCGTCTGGAGCAGAGCTATGGCTGCATTAACGTGGTGCATGTGGATGAAGGGACGTACCGAGTGGGATGTATCAACAGGGCTGCAATATACTAGTTTAGAGATGCCACGTCTGTGTTGGGTTAATAAGCGGAGCGCATCCATCTACGTACAGCCAACTCAAAAAAAAGCCTGCTGAAATAAAGTGATTAACCATATATCAACAGGCTGGCTACAACGAAAGTCCGAGAAAAATAGCTATTTTTCCATGGCGGTAACCCCGGTGCGGGCTATTTCAATGATGTACTCTCTGCCTATCTCATCCAGAAAGGAATCAATCTGCCTGGTGGAGCCGGCAACCTGAAGGATATAGGCATCTTCGTTCTTTTTTTCGAGCACTTCAAAATTATAACGGCCATGAAAGGATTCCAGATGGGCGGCATCTACCTCCAGTTGGATGATAGCCACTTCTCGCCAGTAGCTGTGGTCGGTATCCAGTTCCTTGGCGGAAATAACCTCGGTGAATTTTTCCAGTTGTTTAATGATCTGCTCAACTTTCGCTTCGTCATCCTCACGAAGGGTAATGGTCATCCGGCTTATTCCCGGAACCCGTGAGCTGCAGACGGTAAGGGTATCAACATTGTACATCTTTTTCCTGATCAACATCGATACCTTGTTAAGGACCCCGGGGCGATCAAGCATAAAGGTGAGTATCGCACGTCGGATCATGATTCTTCTCCATTTTGTTCTGTGGTTGCTGATGGCTCCTCGGGTGTCGGGGATGGACGTTTGATAATCATGTCTTCAAAGCCTCCACCTGCCGGAATCATAGGCAAAATGACTTCGCTGGGGTCGCAGATGAATTCCAGAATAATCGCTCCCTGATGGTCAATGGCCTTCTGCAGGGCAGGTACGATTTCCTCTGGTGTTTCTATTTTAAGATAGGGGATGCCGTATCCTTGGGCAATGCTGCCGAAATCCGGGCTCTGCATCGGCGTTCCTGCATATCGGCCGTCATAAAATAAGGTTTGCCACTGACGAACCATGCCGAGGTAGCCGTTATTGAGTATCAGGATCTTGACGTCAACCTGTTGCTCCATAATAGTACCCAGTTCCTGTATGTTCATCTGGAAACCACCATCTCCGCTGATCGACCATACTCGCTCAGTTGGCCGCGCCAGCTTGACCCCGATGGCAAGGGGCAGGGAGGCTCCCATGGTCCCGGCTCCACCGGAAGCAAACCAGCTGTTTTCGGTCTGGTAATTATAAAAGCGAGCTGCCATCATCTGGTGCTGGCCTACATCAGGAACGATCAGATCCTTGCCCTTTGTCAGCTCTGAGAGCTGGTGGACAATGGATTTCATCAACAGCTTGCCTCCGTCACCAACCGAACCTTCAATTTCCTGCTGCAGATCTTCAGCCATCAGCAGGCGGTAGCTGTTTATTTTTTCAAACCACCGTTTGCGTGGTTTAAAGGTGAGCATTGGATCACCGAGCAACACGTGGAGGGTGCGGTACACATCGGCATTGATGGCTACGCTGGTTGGCACGTTTTTGTTAATTTCCGAAGGGTCAATTTCCACATGGATGACATCCGCATTCTGTGCATATTCGTTAAGCTTGCCGGTCACGCGGTCATCAAAGCGCATACCAAAAGAAATCAGCAGGTCAGCTTCCATTATTGCCCGATTTGCCTCGACCGTTCCGTGCATCCCCATCATGCCAAGGCTTAAGGGATGATCGGCAGGTACCGCGGAAAGCCCGTGAAAGGTAAAAGCAATGGGAATGTTGACCTTTTCTGCAAATTTTTGCAGCATCTTGCCTGCATTGCTGTTGATGACCCCATGGCCACAAAACATAACCGGCCGCTGACTCCTGTTGATCAGGGTGATTGCCTTTTGCATCACCTCCCTTTCCGGCGAAGGGTGAAAAAAGAAACCGGGCAGATCGGGGTGAAAATTGTTGGCATCAAAGTGATAATCTTCAGGGAGTTGCTGGTCCTGAACATCCTTGGGGATATCGATCAGCACCGGACCGCTTCGACCTGTTGCCGCTACATAAAAGGCCTCATGTACAGTAGCCTCAACCTCTTCTGCAGCCAGCGGCATGTAGGTCTGCTTGCAAATGGGCATCATTACCCCAACCACATCGCTTTCCTGGAAGGCATCGGTGGCGATAACCCCTGTAGCTACCTGGCCGGTGACCGCAATGACAGGTACCGAGTCCATGTAGGCATCAGCAATACCTGTTGTCAGGTTCATTGCTCCGGGACCTGAAGTGGCCATACAGACCCCGATTTGCGGGGTGGAAGTAGATAAACTGGCCCTGGAAATACCCTGGGCCATAAAGGCTGCACCCTGCTCGTGGCGAGACATGACAAAGCGGAAATCGCCCAGCTTATCCATCTCGTCAAAAATCGGCATAATGGCTCCGCCTGTGTACCCGAAAATATACTTGACGCCCTTTGCCTTCAGGGCCTGCAGCATCTTTTTCTTTCCTGTCATGACGACCTCAATATAAGTTTGCTCATTGTGTAAAACTATTTGGTATTTCCGGAATTATTTGGAGAAAGGGACGATTTCTTTGTGGATATGACGCTTGGAACCGCTGATTTAGCAGGCAGTGTGCCATCCTGACCAAATAGAATCGTTATTTTGCTACATACCACATGCAGGTAAAGGTGCAACCCTTTACCGCGTGGTACCCACTCTTCTCCATACAAGAGATAGTTAAGGATTTGTTCTGTTGTCTTGATAAGCAGCAGAGATGGGATCGGTTCAAATGCACCACCAAAAGTGGTTGTTATGCACCAGTGTGTTACAGAGTACATGAATAATCACTCATGTATTGCAGTCAAGACAGTTCGTTGATAGAGATTGGTCATCTCTGCAAGCTATGGCACACGACTTGCTTAATTGAAAAAGAATATACGCAAAGCATTGCCTGTATTGCCTGTATTGGCTGTATTGCTGTGAACAGCCAGATCCTTTTTTGTTAGTTCGACTGGTGACCTTTTCAGGGAGCTTATCCTGTATCGTACATCCTCTTTTAACTGAGGCCTCTATTTGCGGAGGCAGTATGAATGTAATTGCAGCTATTAACGGCCAGATCACTGCTGAAGTATCCGCGTTTTACGCTTTGCATTTTGCTCGCGTTCATGGCTTTCCTTTACGCTTACTGCACATACTCAATCCTGCAGACAATATTGAGGCCGTAGAGAAAAGCATGGCCACTATTGAGCGGGTTGCAGAAAAGTACGGCATGGCAACCAAACGGGTAGTGCTGGGTGGGCCGCCGATTCGGACCATCGAGCAATACCTTCTCGAACATAGCTCTGAAATATTGTTTTGTAGTACCCGCTACCATCAGCGGAAAAATTTATTTAATCTTTCCTTCAGCCAAAAACTCTCTTCCATGACGCTGCCGGCCGATTTGGCGGTCGTTCGGGTGGTGCACCCCCGCACCACTCTCTCCACGAAAAACATATTGCTGTTTATACGAGGGAACAGGCTGTCAGTGGAGAAATTCACTTTTTTTGCCTCTATGGCCAAGGCCTATAAGGCAAGCTGCGAAATATACAGCGTCAGTGTGGTCGGTAAAAGGCAGCGAGCAAGGCTTGATCGGGGGCAGGTCAAGCTCATGCTGAAAAACAATGACGATAGGCTCTCACATTATAAACAACTGGCAAAGCACATGGATATTCCACTGCGGCTTAAGCACTCCATTGCTGTTAATGAGATGGATCAGGTGCTTTACCATTTGTCACACACCAATTTTGATCTGGTGATAGTTGGTGGCGAGAGACTGTCTATGTATTCTTCCATGAGTAAAGCAAAACCCATTGAAAGGCTTCACCGCTCTACATCTGTCAACACTATTTCCTTCTACCAGAGGGGGGGAGCACGGTGAAACTTTTTACGCAGGAAAAAGCAGAGGTGCTGAGAACACTGAAGACCAGTGAACAAGGTTTGACAACCTCTCAGGTAAGCAGAAGGCAGAAGGAATTCGGCCCCAATGTCCTTGAGGAGGAAGAAGAGAAAAACTATTTCCTTTCCTACCTCAAACAATACATCCAGTTTTTCGCCCTTCTGCTTGAGACTGCCGCCATCCTTTCCTTTGTCGCCGATTACTATGCTCCCAATCAGGGCAATAATATCCTGGGCTATGCCATTTTGGGCGCGGTAATCATCAATGCGACCTTTAGCTTCTGGCAGGAATATCGTGCCGACAAGGCAATGGCAGCGCTGCTTAAACTGATGCCCACCATGGTAACTGTACGCAGAAACAATGCAATTACGACCATTGATTCTAAAGAGCTCACCACCGGCGATATACTTATGCTGGTGGAGGGGGACAAAGTGGCTGCAGACGCAGTCGTGCTTGCATCCACCTCGCTTTATCTTAATCTTTCCCCGCTTACCGGAGAATCAAGGCCGGCTGCACGCAATAACCAACCATCGCAACAGACAAATTCTTTACAGGCGAAGAATATGGTGTTTGCCGGTGCCACTGTTACTGCAGGCAATGGAGTCGCTGTGGTCAGTGCAATCGGCAATGCAACGGAATTCGGCAAAATTGCGAGCCTGGCCAAGAATGTTGAGAAGAGCCTCTCCCCCATGCAGCGGGAAATTATAAGGATTACACGATTACTCACCATCATCGCCCTTGTCATGGGGGTGATCTTTTTTGTTTTGGGGCTTTTTTCCGCCAAAGGGCCGCTAATGGCGTCTATCTTTGCCCTTTCGCTGATTGTTGCCAATGTTCCTGAAGGGTTGCTGCCGACGATTACCCTGTCGCTTTCCCTTGCCAGTCAGAGAATGGCGAAAAGAAATGCCCTTATTAAAAACCTTGATTCGGTGGAAACCCTGGGCAGCGCTTCAGTCATCTGTACGGATAAGACCGGAACCATCACCCGCAATCAAATGACGACTCGTTCCATCTGGTTGGCAGGGGGAGATATCGTCAATGTTTCCGGTGAGGGGTACCTGGAGCCGGGAGAGTTCACCTTTGAACAAGAATCAGCAACAGGGGAAGAAAGGCTGGTGGAACTCCTTCAGGCAGGGTTGAATAATTGTAACGCCGCGATTGATGAAAACGAGACCCGCGGCGACCCTACTGAGCTTGCCATTGTGGCGGCGGCCCGGAAAAAAGGCCTGAAAAAAAACGTGGAGCATAAGATACAGGAACATGTGTTCACCAGTGAACGGAAGATGATGTCTTCTGTTTTTCAAAGCGATGGCCAACGTTCCATATACTGCAAAGGAGCAGTTGAGGTGCTGCTCGAAAAGTGTCTTTACTATATGGATAAGGACAACACGAACAAGCAACTCGATACATCCATCATCAACAAAGTGACGCTGCAGGCAGAGTCTTTTGAAAAGGAGGCGTATCGGGTTTTAGCCATAGGCAAGGGAGACGATGAACGTGAAGAAGAGCTGACGCTGCTTGGCTTAGTGGCCATCATGGATCTACCGCGGGCTGAGGTTGCCGAGGCTGTGGCGATATGCCGGCAAGCCGGCATAAGAACCATGATGATCACTGGAGATAACGCCTACACAGCCGCTGCAATTGCCCAAAAAATAGGCATGCAATATGACGGCATCATCCAAGGAGACGAGCTCGAAAACATGAGCGATGAACGGCTGGAAAACATCCTCTCCCAAGAGGACATTCTCTTTGCAAGAATGGCAAGCAAGCAGAAGCTGAGAATAGCAACCGCCCTGCAGAGTGTCGGCGAGGTTGTGGCCATGACAGGGGATGGGGTGAACGATGCACCAGCATTGAAAAAGGCTGATATCGGCATTGCCATGGGGGAAAGCGGAACTGAAGTGGCCAAAGAGGCTGCCGATATGATCCTGCTTGATGATAACTTTTCCACCATCGTTGCCGCCATAGAAGAGGGAAGGACGGTTTATTTTAATATTAAAAAATTCGTTACCTATATCCTCTCTTCCAATGTGCCGGAAATTGTTCCCTACATCCTCCAGTTTTTTTTCAAAATCCCGCTGCCGCTGTCTGTTATCCAAATACTCTCCATTGACCTGGGCTCAGACATGCTGCCGGGACTTGCCCTTGGCAGCGAAAAGCCGGAGAAAAATATCATGAAAAGGCCGCCTGCCGGCAGTCAGGAAAAAATTCTTGATTGGGAGGT
The DNA here is from genome assembly GCF_963675105.2 of Desulfogranum marinum. NCBI lineage: Bacteria > Pseudomonadati > Thermodesulfobacteriota > Desulfobulbia > Desulfobulbales > Desulfobulbaceae > Desulfogranum > Desulfogranum marinum. The sequence goes on along the minus strand of NZ_CAXXRO010000003.1, from coordinate 45,831 downwards.
TTTCAAACGCGGCTATTTTTTTATCGGCATCATAGAAGCCACAGCCGCGATGGTGGCCTTTCTTTCCTTTCTCGTTTTAAATGGGTGGCAATACGGCACGGTTGATTTGGCCGACCCCTATCTGCACCGTCAGGCAATGACCATGACCCTGTTAGGCGCGGTGAGCTGCCAACTTGTCAATGTGTGGACAATGCGGAGCTGGGAGTTTTCCGCCTTCAGTGTTGGCCTCCTGTCTAACCCGTTCCTGCTGTTTGCCATGGTTATAGAGCTGGCCTGGGTGTGGATGCTGCTCTATGTTGAACCGGTACAAAAAGTCTTTAATACGGCAACTGTGCCCCTTTCTCATTTATGGATCCTGCTTCCATTTCCCATCTTTCTTTTTTTCTGTCACGAGCTTTACAAATGGCGTCTTAGATCTCGTAAAGAAACGCATGGGACATGAAAAATCATATCAGCAGAAAATAATAAGAGGAAACAGTGTTCGATTTGCGTTTCAACAGGTGAAAAGAGGAGACAGCCCACGTTCAATCCTCTCCACGTAGTTGGAGCCACCTCTTGCCTTTACTTGTTAGACGATAGCGTTGGGTAGGGCTGCGTGGTGAATGGGGCTGGGTATATTCGATCCAACCACTTGCTAATGCCGGGTTGAGGTAGTTTTTTCTAAACGTCGGCCGGTGGGACAAGCCAACCGCCTTCACGAGATCAATACTGGCAATTTCTTTGCTTCCAACGGCTCGGCTGCACCTACTTGGTCGTTTACTTGGTCGGTTGCTACGGCTTCGTTGCTGGCGTTTTCTAACCCGGATTTCTCATTAGTTCAGGCGGTGCCAGGTTCAAAGTTTTTGGTGGTAAATTATAGTAGACTATATTTACTACCAAAATACTGAAGAAGATGGTGCCGCATGGACTGACCTTCGGTGAGCATTTTGTCAATTTTGCATGTAATTAATTTAAATAGTATGAGTTCGAAATTATAAGTCTTTTAATAAAATGAAAAAATGCTCATGAGAAATTCGGGCTAAGGCTCTGAGCATGAATTCAATAAAACAAGTAGCATCCCCCTGTTGATCCGATTTGGCCAATACCTGGTAATAAGCATTTTGTCGCTCACGGATCACAGTTTCCACCGGAAGGTAAGCCGGCAAAGGATTCCACTTTTGTAGGATCAACGTTTGCCACAATTGTCCCATCCGGCCATTTCCATCGGAAAACGGATGGATGAATTCGAATTCGAGAATCAATCGGGGTCAGACCGGAATGGTGCTTCTAATCGTAGTTTGGCCAATTCTTACAAATTACCCTCTACAACCGTAAAGCTAATGTAGTGTACGAGAATCTGATCACTGAACTCCTCATTGTCGGGTAGATAGGGCTGAGGTTCAGATATTTGCAGCTGGTCGATAACACCCTTATCTGAGAGTTCATCAAGCACATTCTTGAAGTTACGATCAACGAAAAGGTCACTTCGTTGGGTAACCACAATACTTCCTTTTGGTTTGACTATTCGGCTGAACTCTTTGAGGATAACACTACTATCCGGTAGGTATGTTAAAACCCCTACACAAATCAACCCATCATAGTGATTGGCTGGAATTGATAAGGGCAATTGCTGCATGTTCATTGCTCGTAATGTTCGGTATGCATCGGTCATACCGGCGATTTCCAATGATTGTTTTGAAACGTCTATTCCATCAATCGTTGTAAACCCGATAGAGCGCAACGCTTTGCCACCTAGCCCCGTACCGCATCCTGCATCAAGAATTTTCGAATCTGGCGAGAGTTTGGTTCGAAGAATTGAAGCCACTCGATCAGGCGCTTTGTAGCTCCAATCGGCAAGATTGACATCATAGTCAGGAGCCCAGCCATCATAATAGTCGGCAACATCATCGCTCTTGTTTGAGATGCTGCTCAATCCACTATGTTTGTTGCATTGGGCTTTGTGCATGATTCTCCTTTCGTTTTTTTGAAATTCTTAGGCTGAAGCTACTAAGGTAAAAGGAAGATGCAATAATTTCAACCTTGTTACATTGGTTTAACATCGCCTCCAGTGATTCTTCTCTGGGCTATCGGAGTTGCGGCCTCAACTATTGCCCCCTTTACTTCATAGAAAAAAATCTTCTCCAATCAGCGTTTATGCGTTTCTACCCTGGAAAACGATGGCCGGAATTCCCTGCTGTCAGTGGCCGGATTGCTCTGGGATATGCATTTGCGGATGTCTGGTGGTTGGCATAGCCGTTGTGAGAAAAAGCGAGTTAACAATCCTCATAAGAAACCAGAATATAAGCAATGGCAGGACTAACACCTGAATGACGAAAACACCAAGATAGAGAAATGTTAACCGCAGCAGGTTCTCAACGATAACAGCCTTGTTATCCATAATGACCTGAATGGTATTTTTAAAATCAACCGATTTTTCTTTGAGATAGGAGGCGCTGTTGCCGATGGTCCCCATGAAACCGTCTACCTTGGGAACTGTAGCAACATCCTCTAATTGGTCGATATCAGCGGTACTGGCAGTGAGTTTTTCGTTTGCCTCAATGATTTGTTCCTCAAAGAAGTGCTCCTGAAGAAACTCATTGGCGATAGATGATAGTGGAAGACAGAAACGGGCTATTGCAGCGATGATCAGTACACTTGTCAGTATTCTCTGGAGCTTAAAGACCCTTTCATTTCTAAACCACACAAGCACAGACATGAGCAAAAGGAGTACCGCAAGCAGCTGTGGAACAATGGTAATGCTGATTTCATATGCCAGTTCCTGTACCCCTAATGAAGTAATTGACATGACCAGCACCGTGGATAGCCGCTCAACCATATCATTTATAGGATCTACAATCTGACCTACTGCTAACGACAATCCAATCCCGGCTGGTTCCAATTGTACCGTTGATTGCTGTATGACCGATACGGTGGCATTGATTACCCGGCATACGCCGTAACTGACGCCTGCTTTAGTGATAGACTCTTTAAAATATGAGTCCGCTGTTGAGTCAAGTCCCGGAATCTGTAGCCCTGAAGAGAAGAAGAAGACAATTGACAGGAGTATCCCTATTATTGATTGGGTAGCTGTTTGCTTGACTTTCGATTCCATATTCTGTTGGTGGTTTTTATTGTCGTTTAAGGGCACTCTCTCATTGAGATGGAATACTTTTTCAAATATTGAAAACCGTATCCCTTTAAACCAGCTCCCATCGATTTAACCCTATTTTCTTGCAACTTCACCCAATCATTATCCAAGAGTGAAAAGGGGGTGAAACTCTTTATTAGCTTTTCGGGGTCGTCCAGGCTTTGTATTTGACTTATGGACCCCCCAGTCTCTCTGCTGGTTCCCGGTGAATGAAACTCAACAAGCCTGATACTACTTTGTGGTGTGTAAACTGCTGGAAATAAGGAAAATATATTAACGGTATCCTAATGTTATCCTTATTTAAACCGCATCGGTTCCTTTTCTTAGCCTAATTAAAAAGTAAAAAAACGCTGCTAAACTCGCAGCTCCTTGTTCGGCTGAACTCGAAAACATCAGTAGCTCTTCTCGAACAATAAGAAGTGATTGTACAACTTGAAACCGTAAAAAAAAAGGAGCCCAAAATGACCACCAGTCTGAAAAAAATTCAAAAGGCGGGCATGGCCTGTGTCGCTGCAGCGCTTTTGCAAGGCACAGCCCATGCCGACGTACCAAAGTATGTTTTTTATTTCATTGGCGATGGTATGGCAAGCCCACAGATTCATGCCACTGAAGCTTACCTTGCTGCAGTTGAAGAGGATGATGCCGTGGCCGGTGGAGTAAAAGCCAAATTGCTTAACATGAGCCAGTTTCCTGTAACCGGTATGCAAATGAGTTTTGCCAACGATCGTTTCATTACCGGTTCTGCGGCAGCAGGAACCGCGCTTGCCTGTGGAATGAAAACCAACATCGGTGTGATTTCCATGGATCCCAATGTTACCACCGATTACACCACCCTTGCCGAGGCAGCAAAAGGATGGGGGATGAAGGTAGGTATTGTGTCGAGCGTTTCCATCGACCACGCCACCCCGGCTGTTTTTTATGCACACACAGAAAGTCGTAACAACTACGAAGAGATTGGCGAAGACCTGCTTAACAGCGAATTTGATTATTTTGGGGGAGGTGGTTTTCGCGTCAATAAATATTCGAGTGACACTTATGCAGGTTTTTCCAATGATGATCGTTATGCCATCCTTGAGGACAAGGCTGTTGCCAACGGATTCGTCTTCACCAATACCCAGGCTGAATTTAAGGCGCTCAAAGAAGGTCGGGCTATAGCGGTCAACCCCCATCTTGATAGTTCAAATGCGATGCCTTATGCATTGAACACAAAAGGCAACAAAGGCATTGGTAAAGAGTATCAGGGAACTATCTCCCTGGCGCAATTTACCAAGAAAGGTATTCAGCTGATGAAGAAGAATCCTGAGGGCTTTTTCATGATGGTAGAAGGCGGTAAGATTGACTGGGCAAGTCATGCAAACGACGCACGGTCTGCCATAGAAGATACCATTGCCTTTGATGATGCGATTGGCGTAGCCGTTGATTTTGCGGCAAAGCACCCTGGTGAAACATTGATTGTTGTTACCGGCGATCACGAGTGCGGCGGTATGACACTTGGCTTTGCCGGAACCGGTTACGCAACCTATTACGAAAAAATGGCCAAGCAGAAACTTGCCTATGATGACTTTGCAGACAAGATCCTCAGTTCTTACAAGGGAGCATATGATGGAGTCGTGCCGGCTGATATTGATAAAAAAATGTGGAAGGTGGTGAAAAAATACTTTGGGCTTGACGGTTACGGTCTGACTGCGGAAACGGATGATGACTTGACCGCATATGAAATTGAGCTTTTGGAAGCTGCCTACGATAAGACCATGACGCGTGCAAACGCAAACAGTGATGAAGAAAACACGTTGCTTTATGGCTACTATGACCCTTTCACCGTGACCCTGACCCACCTGTTAAACCGCAAGTCCGGTCTCACCTGGACATCCTTCTCACACACTGCTGTGCCTGTTCCTGTCTTTGCTCAAGGCGCTGGGGAAGAGGAGTTTACCGGTTACTATGACAATACCGATGTTGCTAAAAAGATTGCCTCTGCTATGGGGGTTGAGCTTGGCAATTAATACCAATCCAGTCTCGTCTATCCAATAATTTCTCTTCAGCAGACAGAAGGATTTTCTCTTCTGTCTGCTTTTTTCTGCCATTTTCTTATAATGAATAAAGACAACGTCATTTTTCTCTTTTTTGTCATCTGCTGTATCGTGCTCGTTTTGCTCCCCACCGGTTTTGAGGGCAGTCGATCAACTGATTCCCATCTGGTGAAGGCCAAGGTGCTTTCCGTCGATAACAGAGATTTACGCCAAAATCTTATCGTGTATACGGGAACCCAAGATGTGCAGGTTCAGCTTATGGAAGGTCCTCATGAGGGAATGGAAGCCCGGGTGGTCAACCCTTTAGCTGGAAAGCTGGAGTTTGATGAAATATATGCCCCGGAAGATCATATTCTTGTTGAGTATAAATACAGAAAAGGCAAGGTACACCTGGCGTTTACCAGGGGGTATTACCGCTTAACCCACGAACTGATACTCATTGTATTGTTTTGCGGCCTGATTGTGGGAGTAGCCGGCTTTACCGGAGTAAAGGCCCTGCTTTCGTTTGTGTTTGCCGGACTCATGATCTGGAAGGTCTTGATTCCACTATTTTTAAAGGATGTTGCGCCTATTCCTGTTGCTCTTGCGGTTGTTGCTGCATTGACAGGTTCTGTCAGTTTTCTTGTGGGCGGCTGGACCCGTAAAGGAGTGACGGCTTTTGTCGGTTCCTTTGGCGGCCTGGTGCTGGCCTGCACCCTGGCCAAGCTTTTTGCGCCGGGGTTTCACCTCAATGGAGCGGTCAGGCCCTATGCCGAAACCCTGTGTTATGCCGGTTTTCCCCATTTGAATCTCACAGAGATATTTCTTGCTGGTATATTTCTCGCCTGTTCCGGGGCGGTTATGGATCTCTCCATGGATATTGCGGCTTCCCTTGATGAGGTGAAGAACAAGAAGCCTGATATCTCTTTTAAGGAGCTGTTTACATCGGGCATGGCCGTTGGACGATCTGTTGTCGGGACCATGACAACAACGTTACTGCTTGCCTATTCCGGAGGCTACACGGCAATGCTCATGAACTTTATGGGGCAAGGGCTCAGGATGGAACAGATCCTGAACATTAATTTTGTTGCGGCTGAAATACTCAATGTTTTTGTCGGCAGTTTCGGACTGGTGGCCGTCGCACCGCTCACCGCAATTGCAGGCGCTGCTTTATTTTCACGGCATCATTCACACCACCCTGAGCGCAGCGCCGGCCAATAACCATGCAAACAGGCAAACGGCATTATCCATCAGTATGTTTTGTACCTAAAAAAACGTCGCCAATATCTGACGTGGTCAAGCAGAAAAGGACTCTCTTTCCATGGCTGCTGCTCCAACAAAATTGATGAAAACGTGGCAGGTATGCTCATTTTTACGATCTATCTGAAAAGAGTGATGTAACCCTCTTGTTGAGCTTGCTTCCTGGTGTAGTTGACACCGTCTACCTTTACCCCGTTATTATCGAGCAAAGTGAGCAGGCCGCCTTTGTTCGAAAGTGGGGCCTTGTTCATTTCCACCGTGTGAATGCCTCCTGGGGCTAAGACGATCTCGTCGGCCATCGGTTGCACTTTTTCCGATTTGTTGAGGATAGACCATCCTTTGAGGCTAATGGGTGTTGGACTACGATTCATCAGCCACACCGTTTCCGGTCTTCCTGTGTGGTGGGGAGTATTTTCCGCTCCAACCGGGTTTACCAGCGCGCCGATTATAGCGACGCGTAGATCATCTGCGATGACGGGTTCGCCTGAATGTGTTATCAGCTGCTTGAGATTATTGCTTCCAGGCAAGGCGTTGCCGGTTGATTCGTCTGTGTGCGCCGCCTGGCTGGCAAAGGCAATAAGGATAGATGTATACGAACCATCACTGTTTTCAATGAAGAGTCCACCGTCCTGCCAGACGTCGTTGTATTTGCTGAATTTTCCCGCGCTGCCCTGGTTCATGTGAACGTCGTGAATGCCTTGACGTGCCGGCAGATACGGTTCACCAAACAGATGAACGACGGCTTGACGTTGCACGGCTGATTTCAGCAGAGGAAAGACGAGGTCGAGCACGTCGTTTTCTTGACCCGGGATATCGTGGGGAAGCACTCGCCCTTCTTTGAGATTCATCATATTGCCACGGATGTAATCGAGTGCGATGCCATTGGCTTTGTTCTCCAAGGGCGTGAATCCCTGATTCAGCGCAGAAAGTTTTTCTGTTATGGTATGAGTGAAGTTCAAATTTATCCATACAACCAGCTCGGAAATAGCTGAGCCGGACTTTACATTAATCGAAGCCCGTCGAGCATTGTCATATTCCCCTCCTGTTCCGTCATCATAAAAAAGATGAATGTGAGGAGTATGGGGGTCATCTGCCGCTGTCTCTGCAGAAACCCGAACTGCTTTTCCCGTCCAGACTCCGTATTCTTTTAATGACATATCCATTCTCCACTTTTTAATGTTTTTGCGAAGTCCACCTCACAAGCTGGTGCTCGTTACCGATAGATTTAAGAACCTGTTATGGGGGCAATCTTTATCATTGCGAACTAATCAGCGTTTCGCGGTTAACACCATTGCAAAGAACGATTGGTCGATCCATCCCCCGGCATTAGCAATTTTCACCTGCTGCATACGCTTGAAAAGCAAAACTGATGCCATTGAACTTACAAAAACCTCTTAAAGGGGCTTTTCAAAGATCAGGAAAGATTGGGAATCTAATAGATGGGGGAAAAACGAAATTTTGGTGCATATCCACCAGAAGTGGTGGTTCATATCAAGCAGGTGGTTCATAGGTAAAATTGATAACAGCGAGGAGCCTTGTGGAACATGATGTTGGATATGGCAAGTAGGGTTAAAATTATTTTTGTTTTTCTTATCCGTAGTAGCTCAAGCTTGATCCGTCAACTTGAACTGGTAAGTCTTGAGCGCATCTTGCAGGCCATTATGGAAGTGACTGGCTCTTGAGGTTTACAGGAAACATGTTAAGTTGAGCCACTACTAAAAAGCTTAAAACTTCGTATTGGCAATCCTAACAATTATCTAAACAGAAGGCATACAGAACGAAATTACTGATTGGCGTCTTTGCTGATAGCTGACGGACTACGGTGTAGTGTAATAAATAAACTATTTATTCTCGGTTCCCTTGTACCAATCTTGCTTTCCATATAATTCTTCAACGCATTCGGGGCAGATGCCATGGCTGAAAATTGCGTCCGAATGTTTTGTCACATAGGATTCAAGCTGGTTCCAATATCCTTTATCATCTCGTATTTTTTTGCAATGTGCACATATTGGCAGCAGGCCGCTTAGAATTTTTACTTCATTAAGTGCTTTCTGGAGATTTTTAATCAGATTATCTCTTTCTATCTCCGTCTGTTTCCTTTCCGTTATGTCTTCAATTACTGCAACAATGCCACTAAATTCATTGTTGCTATCAAATATAGGGGCTGCATTAATCGAAAGATAAACTCTTTTACCACTAGCCCATTGAATAGCATGTTCGATACCAAAAACAGGTAAGGCTCTTCTTTTCACTAAATTGAATGGTAACTTTTCATAAGGATATGGATTGCCATCAAAATCAGTTATTTGCCAAGTTGGGTCATTATATGACCTGTCAAAAATATCAGCCTTCTGCAAACCAAGAACTTTTTCAGCCAATTCATTTGCTAACGTAATGTGCCCTTCTTTGTTTACCACTGTAATACCCACAGGGCTTGTTTCCATTAACTGTTTTTGAAATTTTTCTCTCTGTAATACCTTCTGTTCCGCAACTTTTAGTGCGGAAACGTCATTAAAGATCGTGATTACCATCGAAACTCAGCCTGAGTTACAGCCCCGATGATATAACATTGAAATTTCGCTACTTTTTCATTTAGAAATTTGCAAGACCCTCTGATTCTTGCTTGCCACACAAGTTGAACTGAATAATTTTTACTGACATAACAAACAGTTAATCTGCGCGTTCTAAGTCAAGCTGAAGATTAGTGGTAATCACATTAAAGATAGCAACAACATCATTGGAAGGTAATCTGAAAACTATATTTTCAAACCAGCCTTTCCGGACTTCATCTTTATAGTAAAAAGGAGGGATATGCTCTTTTATCCCGGTTTTACAGACTCTCTGCAATGCTCGAAATAAGCTGGTTTTGTTCATATTTGGGAAAAGTTCCAAAAGCCTATGCCCAATTGCATCATTTCGTGAGATTTGTGTAACTATTTCTGCTTCTCTATTTAAAGATTTAAAAACAAAATCAGAGCCGTTGTCAGTTGGTTTGTAGATAGCAACACCGCTTGGCATATACTCAAACAATACTGAGAAGAGATCTTGGTTTTCGTTTATTGTTTCCTCATTTTCTATACGTGCTGATTCAGCTTTTTCTAATTCCTGGATTTTCTTTTCAAGTTCTTCATATGTCGGCTTTGCACACATAAGATCTCTCACAGTTTATTGAAATAACATTTAATTCACATAACTAATTAAAATAATTATTCATTGACCTAAATAGAATCTCCATGCATCAATTAAATAATAACTTGCTTCCTGACAATTGGATAGGAAATTTTCGACATCATGTGTACTGATCAGCCCCTGCAGACTGTTAGGTATCTTGTTTGACACCACAACAGTATCGTGCTGGCTCATATTGAAAATTTGCACTGCCAATGCAAAACGAGCCGTAGATTCGGCTGGTTAAAGTGTTTCCTGTTATGTTGCGAGTTGCCCTATCTATTTGAAATTAAACAGTTTTCGCGACATTTTTCTGAAAAATTAATATTTCTTTAGACATCAGGTAGTTATAGGTCATTTGGGAATTGGTACTATTAAGCTCGCAACATAATTTTCCGACCTTAATTAAACCACGACGGTAAAATTTCTATAGGTACTGAAGGGCTACCTAAGTGAGAAATAATTGATTAAGGAAAGAAATCCAATCGTTAAAGCGCTCATATCACTCGGAATAATTTAACATTTTTAGTGGTTCGTACCATTACACTATGAACAGTTATAAGAATTTTTGAGTTTGTAAATACAAAAAAAGTAAAAAAAGTAAAAAAAGAAAATCCAAAGAAAAAGGAGGAAGAAGAGATAAAATTACGACCACAAAAAGAGGGAAGAAAAGCAAGCAGAGAAAAAAGACACAACATAACGGATCTCGCAACATAATTCCTGTGAAGTTCCTTTATCGGCCCTAGGAGAGGGAACGTGTTCCTGTACACCTTCTAATCGGTAGGTGCACAGGAAAAGTATTAACTAACTAGAAAGGAATGAAATTGAGGCCTTCGATGTGGCAAGCTTAACGCCCAGTTAAGCGGCGACTGGTATGGAGCGGCGTTCGCGCAATTATGGCGAAGCCATGTGTAAATCGCCGCGGAGTGCCAGACATCCTAACGAGCGAAGCGAGTGAGTTGAGCACCTTGTTAGGTGTAGACGCCCCGACGACTGAGTACGGCCACCAAGGGGGCGGTAACAAATGATTCTTACTTGTCCCCGATCCCCTTCCGCTCTTCGTTTCTGCTCTGTTCCTGTACATCGTAGTTTGGCCCCTTCGCTCAGTAAGCGCGCTTCCATGCGTCGACAACGGCCCATACAAAGTCGTAGCCGCCAGGCAGGTCGGTCGATACACCCGGCGTATGCCCGGGCGTTGCACGCTCTTCTTTTCCAACCGACATCACGACGATTGCTTTCTTGTTCTTTCTGTCGGCCCAGAACAAGGTCGCCACACCTGGCTGCGCACCGCCATGGTGAAACTCGCGCGGCAATCCGTTGTAGATCTCGTCCTCGACCATAACCCCCAGCCCATATCGCTGGCCACTCCATGTCAGCGGTAGCCGGCACTTACCAGTTAGACATGTTCCGGAACTGCACGAGGACGTGCACCCGTTGAGCGAGCTTGCACTGTGCCAGATGGGAGTCAGGATCTCCTCGATGTCTGCAAACGGGATGACCCGAACGCCGCTGCGATTGATGCCGTCATTCATCAGGATATTGACCATCTTGGCGTAGTCCACCGGGTGAGCCAGAAGACCTCCGGCAAACTTCACGTCCGTGAACCGGACAAACAACTCGCAGGGGATTCCTCCGCGGTCGTAGCACGGGCGTGCCAGGTTAGTCATCGATGGCGAGGCGCGTTCGTAGGTCGACCGGGTCATTCCGAAGACTCTGAGTATGTGGTCATCGAGGAACGCTTCTGCAGTCTGCCCCGAAACGATCTCTACCGCCGCTTCGGCAACGGTGAATCCGCCGCCTGAGTAATCAAACACGGTTCCCGGGATTGCAATCGGCTGCGTTGCTTCCTCTTCGCAGGGTTTGTTCATGCCAAGCAGTACATTGCGCATGAACGTGTGGCAAGTCGTTAATGCTGTCGAAACACCATGTCGGCTCAGTCCGCCCGTGTGGCTCAGCAATCTGCGGACAGACGGACCGTTCGGTGCTCCTGTGACTTTGCTCCAGAAGGTTTTCGGGCGTGTATCGTACCAATGGTCCAACAACGTCCCTGGGTTCGCATTCGCAATCTTGCCGACAGTGCGTCCCAGCTTTGGCCCGTTGCCAAGGCGCGCGCCAGCAACAACGGCAAGTGCAGCAGGCAGTTTCGCCATCGAGGCCGTGGGAAATATCGTATCCCCGTCCACAGGCCAGCCATCGTCGACGTTGCGATAGCCAAAGTGTTCTACCCGCTCGATGCGGTTTCCTACGATCGTGACGATGGCGGCCCCTTCTACGCCGTAGAACGTCATGGCATCCTGGATCGTCATGGTGTCAACGACCTTCTTACCATTGATATTCTGAACCTCGACCTTTATGTCCTGGCGCATCTTGTTGAAGTTGGATTTTGTTTTGGCGAGAGTGGGACCCGGCCCAAGCAGGGCGACGCAAACCAGAGCCGTGGCACAAAAACGGGCAGAAAAGATCAGAGACATTTGAAACTCCTTAAGCGGTGTTCGGCGCTTCAGCTTCCTGAAAGGCACCAGTGACGTGAATGGGTGGAGCGAATAGGGGGCAACGGGAACAGTGTACCTATCTAAGTCTCACAGCTGGTTACGTGTACTGTCCCCTGAACACGTAATCTCTCGGCTTTTCATGTCGCTTCTCCCTTAGGCATATACAAATGATGCACAAGTAATAGTGAGATATTTATTCATTATAACCTCCCGTCTTCTAATATATTATACTGTCACAATCATGTACCACGTTGCAGGTTGCTTGATTATACATTGTGAAGTTATGTTGTGTTTGTAAATAGGTATATTTACCAGTTTTTGATGTTGGTAGCGTTTTTCCCTAGTTGTTAAAAATCAATTCAAAAACTCAATCGACAAGTTTCCTTCTTAGCTTTTAGGAGGGGGACCACCAAAGGGTGAATTGGTTACATTTGCCCCAGTGGTGGATATGTGTGTCCAGCGCAGATTTGTGCTCAGTTCTCTGTGATTAGCCTGGCCGTGATCACTGCTCGTCCTCATGGCTGAAAACTCAGCTGTCAATTTCGCTCAACAATAATGGGTAGTCAAAGGGCGCTGGTGGTCTTGCCAGGTTTAGTTTAAGGCCGATGTGGGATGCACAGGAATAGGTGTGCCACGAGAGCAAGCATTTTGCTCGTAACTACACGAAAGATGAGGGTAGGCCCCTCGAAGTCGGCTTGCAGGAGCGGGCTTCAAACCACCTTAAGCTGCTGTGGTAAAGAGCCATGGTGGTGAGCGTTAAGGAAAAGGCCGGGCATAAGACTGGGTCAGGTATGGATCATGGAGACGAACGCAAGTGAACCACTGATGAGGTGTCGAAAGTGCAAGGATGTCGTCAAAACTGGGACCCTATTCTATCCCAGGATAAGTTCGGGGGAAACCTGTCTACTGCCCGAGCGGCGACCGGCACAAAGGTGGCGTGAACATGATCTTGGCTTTTGTGTGGAACGTGGGAACCTGTCGTTCCGATGTTAAGGGAAGAATCCAAGTGGAAGCCCCATGAGGATGCAAGTACCAATGCGGAGCACAGGGGCGGATTACCTCGTAGTAGTGATGAAGCCTCTGTAATGGAGGTGGAGCGAAGGGGGTAACATGTCTGAAGTTACTTATTGGTCAACCAGAGATGGGAGGAACCTTCTAGTAATGCAAACCTTGGGGTATAGGGGACATGAAGAGCTGTATGAGGCGAGAGTTTCACGTACAGTTCTGTGGGAGCCTGGGGGGGAGGTTCCCCCGGGCGACTCGACTGTAAAGTTTCAACTTGGTCTGGATTGTTAATATTGCCAATGAATCTTATAGATTTATGTTTTGAGGAACCTATAGCATAGCAGGAAATCTACCTGCTTTCTTAAATGAAGAAACTCAATATGTTTGATCCTGTACTCCCTACAATCCACTCCGACGGAAGTAAGAGGCGCCCACTGTACTGTTCAGCCAGACAACACTTCACAGCATTCGTTACTCAGACAGCCAATTCCTCTTTGCAATGAGACGAAAAAGTTTGCCTTTGCCTCTCAACTTTGTGGATAGCAAATTCATGGCATTGCTTTATGCACAGCCCGCATGACGTACAAACATCGGGATTTATCATAGCTTTCTGGTTTCCTTTAATTCTTACTTTCAATCGCCCCTTAAAAGACAAATTTTTAACATCATCAGCAGAAAGCGTTGTCATACTTATTGCGGATTGAGGGCATGTATCAATGCACTGGCCACAGCCATCACAAGATGATTCATCTACTGTCATTATTCCATCCTTGATACTGAATTCCTGCTTCATTTTTTTATCGAATAATATCTGCTTGAGATTTTTCATTATATCTTCTTTATTTGATCGTATTCATTTCGTTAATTCATTGTTTATGTCTGAAGTTAAGAGGCCGGCAATAAAGCCTGGCCTCTCGATTTTTTTAACTTCACCTGCCCGCCACAGAGAAATTCTAATTAACAATTTCTCCATTGAGATAGATGTTGGACTCCATCTCTGTTTCATTTTGTATACCTTCACCGGCAAAACACATGGCGAGAGCTTGTTTTGCATAGTTGGTTAATGACTCTTTTGCTGCATCACTGGTTACGATAACCCTAGTGATTACACCATCAAGGTGACCTTTCATGGTGGGGGTCATAAACTTCTCCTGTTGATAGTCAAACTGGTGCTCCACTCTGAAATCATCGATATTGATACCCTGTTTCTGGTAGTACATCTTGTTTGCGGTAAGCTGACTCATCAAGCAGAACGAAGTACCCAAAGTAAAATAATCTCTGGATGTAGGAGCTGTGTCTATACCTTCATAGCCACGACTATCATCAGCATAGAGCTCCCAGGTTTGATAATTTTCAGTCAGGGATTTTGCTCTTACTTTGTGTAGATAGGGACGTGCGGCATCATGTGCTGTTTCTGCTATGGATATTTCAGTAAATTTGAATGGGTTTGGGAAGTTTCCCATCTCAATAGAGAGGTCTTCCTCTATTTCTACTGTCTGCAAATTTAGATCCGGTGTTACATTGGTGAAAGTGAGACCATTATCAACAGAGATTGGTGACTCTACTTTACCAGGACGAGCGTTGAGTCCGCCCCAATCATCAGCGTTGACGATGATCCCCACATCGATTGGAGTACTGTTTTCCAAGCCTTCACCGACAGCCCACGCTTGAAGAGCCTTCTCTTTCAACTCTTTTATTTTTTCAGGTGATTCACTGCTTTTGATAAGGATGTTGGAAACAACCTTATCTGTATAGCCAGTCCAGTTATCACTCATCGGGTCGGACCACCTGAAATAGATTTTTGATTCTACCTTTACGTCCTCAACTTCCAGGCCCATGATCTTGATTAACCTCTCAACCTGGGTAAGCAAGCTGGAGGAAGCTCCAACCGCATAATAAGTTAAAGGGTTGGGAGCTGTCTGATTATGTCCTTTACCTCCTTCATCACTTACGAACTCCCATGCGCTGAATTGATCTTCACCGACAGGTTTGGCGAGACCTTTCTTGAGAAAATGCGCTTCATGGTTGAGTATGTTTTGCGTGGTGGTAACAATATTCTCTGTGATAGCACCATTTGCTGGCACCGCCTTTGTCGGGGTAAAGGTAATAGGGCGGGTATACCCATCGAGTCTTTTTCCAATCTGATAAACTTTTAATTCCTGATTAACATCACCTTGTGCATATGGTGTAGTTGCTGAAATACAAAGTGCTGTTAGAACTGATAATGCTTGCAATTGAGCTTTCACTGTTAGTCTCCTTTACCTGATCTGATAATTGGTCGTGCTGAAAATAATTGATCGCTTTAAATACGATGCGTTGTTTGCTGTCTCTTCTCTTTAAATGTATCTACCGTTTTGTTGTGACCCCATTATGTGAACTTTATTGCATCTAAACAACAGATGTGTTCTCATGTTATATATGAGTAAAATAGATTGGTTGTCTCTGGATGGGAAAAGTTTGCGGGTATTTCTCACCGTGATTGAGGTTGGTACAATTACAGGTGCTGCGGATAAGCTTGGCATCACTCAGTCAGCAGTAAGCCATACGGTGGAGAAACTCCGTGAGATATTGGGAGATCCTCTCTTTATCAGGGCGGGAAGAACCATAACCCCAACGGCCTATGCGCTACAGATTGCCGGTAAGGTTGAGGGGATTCTTGATGATATGAAGGGACTTGTTCAGGCGTCTTTATTTTTACCTGAAAAAAGTGAAATTGATCTGATTATCGCTGCCAACGATTTCCAGTCCAGTCTGCTTATGCCCCGTTTCTATGAGCAGGTTAATGGCAAGCTGAAGCGATTTAACCTTAAAGTTATCTCACCTCAAATACCCACTGTCGAACTGCTTCGTGAAAAGAAGTGCACCATTGCCATTGCAGCATTCAGTCCCGACGCAGCAGATATCATGCAAAAAAACCTCTTCACCTTGAGTACTTCTGTTTTTTATGACCCATTAGTGAGGGAGGCACCAGAAGATCTCGAAGGTTATTTGAACTCAGACCATATCGGGCTCTCGTTTCTCCAAGACTATAAGGACGGGGTGGATAATTTTTTAGAGAGGAATGGACAGGGCCGCAGGGTTAAAATCGCTGTTCCAAATTTTTCAAGTGTTTCAACATATCTTAAAGGTACGGATATGCTCGCGACTCTGCCGTCTTTAATGGCTCTTGTTGAGTTGAAGGATTTTGCTTCTGTGCCTCTGCCGTTTGCGTTTACCACAGGTAAAATGTATATGATTTGGCACCAGTCCTATCAGCACGATGAACAGCATAAATGGCTAAGAAAGGAGATGATTGAGGTAGCTAACTCACTCCCTGTGTAAGTTTCAGAAGTGAATCACCCCTGGTTTTGTAGACACTTTAGAGCCAAAAGGGAGGATTGCTCGGGTTGATATTTTCCCTGCTAAGGTTAGCCAGTTCCAATGAACCATCAAGTTAACCTAATTCCTGTTGCTCTTGCGGTTGTTGCTGCATTGACAGGTTCTGTCAGTTTTCTTGTGGGCGGCTGGACCCGTAAAGGAGTGACGGCTTTTGTCGGTTCCTTTGGCGGCCTGGTGCTGGCCTGCACCCTGGCCAAGCTTTTTGCGCCGGGGTTTCACCTCAATGGAGCGGTCAGGCCCTATGCCGAAACCCTGTGTTATGCCGGTTTTCCCCATTTGAATCTCACAGAGATATTTCTTGCTGGTATATTTCTCGCCTGTTCCGGGGCGGTTATGGATCTCTCCATGGATATTGCGGCTTCCCTTGATGAGGTGAAGAACAAGAAGCCTGATATCTCTTTTAAGGAGCTGTTTACATCGGGCATGGCCGTTGGACGATCTGTTGTCGGGACCATGACAACAACGTTACTGCTTGCCTATTCCGGAGGCTACACGGCAATGCTCATGAACTTTATGGGGCAAGGGCTCAGGATGGAACAGATCCTGAACATTAATTTTGTTGCGGCTGAAATACTCAATGTTTTTGTCGGCAGTTTCGGACTGGTGGCCGTCGCACCGCTCACCGCAATTGCAGGCGCTGCTTTATTTTCACGGCATCATTCACACCACCCTGAGCGCAGCGCCGGCCAATAACCATGCAAACAGGCAAACGGCATTATCCATCAGTATGTTTTGTACCTAAAAAAACGTCGCCAATATCTGACGTGGTCAAGCAGAAAAGGACTCTCTTTCCATGGCTGCTGCTCCAACAAAATTGATGAAAACGTGGCAGGTATGCTCATTTTTACGATCTATCTGAAAAGAGTGATGTAACCCTCTTGTTGAGCTTGCTTCCTGGTGTAGTTGACACCGTCTACCTTTACCCCGTTATTATCGAGCAAAGTGAGCAGGCCGCCTTTGTTCGAAAGTGGGGCCTTGTTCATTTCCACCGTGTGAATGCCTCCTGGGGCTAAGACGATCTCGTCGGCCATCGGTTGCACTTTTTCCGATTTGTTGAGGATAGACCATCCTTTGAGGCTAATGGGTGTTGGACTACGATTCATCAGCCACACCGTTTCCGGTCTTCCTGTGTGGTGGGGAGTATTTTCCGCTCCAACCGGGTTTACCAGCGCGCCGATTATAGCGACGCGTAGATCATCTGCGATGACGGGTTCGCCTGAATGTGTTATCAGCTGCTTGAGATTATTGCTTCCAGGCAAGGCGTTGCCGGTTGATTCGTCTGTGTGCGCCGCCTGGCTGGCAAAGGCAATAAGGATAGATGTATACGAACCATCACTGTTTTCAATGAAGAGTCCACCGTCCTGCCAGACGTCGTTGTATTTGCTGAATTTTCCCGCGCTGCCCTGGTTCATGTGAACGTCGTGAATGCCTTGACGTGCCGGCAGATACGGTTCACCAAACAGATGAACGACGGCTTGACGTTGCACGGCTGATTTCAGCAGAGGAAAGACGAGGTCGAGCACGTCGTTTTCTTGACCCGGGATATCGTGGGGAAGCACTCGCCCTTCTTTGAGATTCATCATATTGCCACGGATGTAATCGAGTGCGATGCCATTGGCTTTGTTCTCCAAGGGCGTGAATCCCTGATTCAGCGCAGAAAGTTTTTCTGTTATGGTATGAGTGAAGTTCAAATTTATCCATACAACCAGCTCGGAAATAGCTGAGCCGGACTTTACATTAATCGAAGCCCGTCGAGCATTGTCATATTCCCCTCCTGTTCCGTCATCATAAAAAAGATGAATGTGAGGAGTATGGGGGTCATCTGCCGCTGTCTCTGCAGAAACCCGAACCGCCTTGCCCGTCCAGACTCCGTATTCTTTTAATGACATATCCATTCTCCACTCTTTAGTTTATTTTGTGAAGTCCATCTCACGCGTTGGTGCTGGTTGTCGCCCAATTTAAGAACGTATTGTGTGGGGCAACCTTATTGTCATTGCCGACCAATCAGTATTTTGCGGTTAACACCATGGCAGACAACGCTCGGTCGATCTATCTCCGAGCATTTTCTGTCTGCTACTTAAGTTGGAGAAGCAAAAGCAGTGCCATTGGAGCTATAAAATTCTTTTAAGGGCTTTTTTTAACAGCAGGAGAGGGTGGGAGTATAATTGGTGAGCAGAAAATCGAAATGTTGGTTCATATCCACCAAAACTGGTGGTTCATATCAAGCAGGTGGTGCATAGAAAAGAATGATTGCAACAGGAAATAGGTTGGAGAGTAGGATATTGTAAATATGCCGGCTTGAACGTTCGGCAATCTCGGCCAAAAGTGTTGGTGTCGATCTCGCGCAGTTGTCTGAAAGTTGACAAGAAAAAATGGGTGTCACGACCGCAGATTGAGTAATCGGCCAAAACCCGTGCATTGCGGCAACTTACCTGCGAGGGTCATGGCGTGCCAATACATTGCCTGGTTGCTGCAGATAACCGGGATGCCAAATAATGATTCAAGCTGTTCTATGTGATCGAGAACTCTCAGGTTGGTGCAGGACATAAAAAGGACGTCTGTTTTGGCACGATCCAGGATTTGCTCTGCACCGTCAACCATGGATTGAAAGGATACCGATGTGATATCCGTGTCGTTTTGTATGCGCAGTGCTCCGATTGCAGGAACATCAAACCCTTCTTCCAGCAACTCCCTGTATAGGGGGTAATTGACTTCTGTGGGGTACGGAGAATAGACGGAAACCTTTTCAGCATTTAGTCTTCTGAAGGCTGCTTTGGCCGCTGTCCATGGGTTGGTAGCAGGAATGCCTGGGTGATTCCTGGTCAAAAGCTCCTCGATTTTGTCGCTTCCTATGGACAGAGAGGCCGAGGTGCATCCGAAAGCCATGACATCCATGGACAGTCCGGTGGCGATCAAGCCTGCAGACTGAGCAATACCCTCGGCAATAGCATTAAGGGCATCCCGGGTCATGATTGATGAGTAGTATACGCGGGTAGAGAAAAACAAGGCAGAGGTGCCTATCAGCTTAGACCAGTCCGTTTCAAGGGTGTGATCTGTAGATAACTGCACCAGGCCGATATGCACCTTTTCCGGGCGCGGGGATTGCTCATGGGAGAGCGGGATTTCCAGTGCCTTGAGTTCCTGTTCCGTGATCATGAGGATTGTCTCGTCTTAGTCGATTATGGGTAATTCGGGAGGGCAGCGGATCGACAGGTACTCTGCACCGTCTTCAGTGATGACAATATTTTCTTCATGTACCATTTGTTTTCCTGAACTATAGGTCATGCCTGGCTCCAAAGTGATGACCATACCCGGTACAAGAGGGGTCCTGTCCGAGGCCGTGTTGGAAGGCCATTCGGTTAACTCAATGCCGAGGCCGTGCCCCAATCGTCCCACGTCATTGCCAAGGGCACCGCCGGCTTCCATAACCGTCCACATTGCATGGAAGATATCAGTGGTGGTGGCCCCTGGTCGGGCAGCCTCAAATCCTGCATCTGTGGCCCGGTAAACCACGTCATATGCCCTGAGGGTTTCGTCGCTCGGGCGGCCAAAGGCAAAATTCCGGTCAAAATCGCAAAAATAGCCGTCATAGACGGCACCGGTATCTATGATCAGGACATCGCCATGCTTAAGCACTCGGTCTGTCGGTCCCATGATAATACTATCGTATCCATCCCGGCCAGAGCCGGCAATCAAATATTTGACCGCATCAGCTCCGGCTTGCAGCATGTCGATACGCATTTGCGTACAGATCTCCCGCTCTTTCTTGCCGATTCGGGCGTGGTTGGGAATGTTGGTAAAGCCCGTGTGGGCAATGTCGCACGCTTTTCGTATTTTTTCTATTTCCGCAGTGGACTTAACAGATCGAAGCCGGTGGATATGTGCGGCGATATCGATAAGTTCAACTCCAGTAATCCGCTGTGAAAGTTCAATAAAGTTGTTGAAGGGCATTCGAATCCTGGATTGAATCCCCAGAGTGGCGCCGATGCGGCCGTAAGTACGCGGTAGGGAGTTGAGCAAATCGGCCAGGAGGGAAATTCCATCGTCGAGGGGATTGGGAGAGGCCCAGGTCCGGATATCATCGATCCATGTAGCGGCCATCCCTGAAGAACCGATTTCGGGAATCACGGCAATGGGTTTGCCGTGGGCAGGAATGACCAGATACCACGGGCGAGTCGGACTTTCCCAGAACTGGGTGAAAAAACCCGAATAGTACCTGACATTGGGTTCAGTGGTGAACAAAACCGCATCCAGTCGTTCGTCAGCCATCATTTTCTGGAGTTGACGTGTTCGGTTTTCAAATTCGGTGTTATCAAAGCCGCGCGGTAGAGTAACTGCCATTTCTGTATCCTTGTGTAGCATGATATTTTTCAGGGTTCTTAAATCAAGCCTAGCAGCCGAGGTATGGTTAGGCTGATGGCCGGTATATATGTAACGACAAAAACGGCAAGAACCAAGGCCGCAATAAAAGGAAGTATTTCTTTTGAGATCCCTTCAAGTTTTACTCCTCCTACAGCGCAGCAGGTAAAAAGACAGGCACCCAGGGGTGGTGTTGCAAGGCCTATGGTCAGGTTCAGGCACATGATAGTTCCAAAGTGGAGCGGGTGCACTCCGATTTGCGTAGCCAAAGGGGTAAATACCGGACCGAGGATAATCAACGCCGGGATGCTGTCCATGAAACAGCCTACAAACAGAAGAATTATGTTGATGATCAGCAGGACCAGGTATTTGTTGGTTGTAATTGACAGGACAAGCTGAGCCACCTGCTGCGGCACTTGCTCGGTAGTCAGGAGCCAAATAAAAATTCCAGCCGTTGACAGGATGATAAAGGCAATTGCCGATGATTTGGTCATTATGCACAGCATATCGTACATGTCTTTAAGGCTGATATTGCGATACACAAAGAACCCAATGATAAGTGCATACAGCACTGCCACCGCTGCCGCTTCCGTCGGGGTGAAAACGCCTCCGAGGATGCCGACCAGAATAATGACGGGCATCATCAGCGAGAGAAAGGCTTTTTTGAAGTCAATGCCGATTTCCGAAAGAGTCGCTCTTCTTTCTTCTTTGGGATATTGCCGTTTGACCGATATGCGATGGGAAAAGAACATGAGTGTCGCTCCCATGATAAGGCCGGGAAGTATCCCGGCCGCAAAAAGGCCGGCAATAGAGACCTGCATAAACGCGCCGTAGATAACCATGACAATGGAAGGCGGGATGACCGGGCCGATGCAGGATGAGGCAGCGGTGACAGCAGCTGCGAAATTTTTATCGTAGCCCTTCTTGGCCATTCCGGGGATCAGCATGCTGCCCAGGGCGGCTGAGTCGGCAACTGCCGATCCGGTGAGGCCGGCAAAGAGGATAGAGGCAAGGATGTTGGCATGAGCCAGCCCCCCTCTCCAGTGGCCGACAAGCCGAGTGGAAAAATCGATAATCCTGCTGGTGATTCCGGCCCTGTTCATTATTTCACCGGCCAGAATGAACAGTGGCATGGCCATGAGCGGAAACAGGTTGATACTGTTAAAAAAGCGCATGGGAATCAGGGGAAAGAGGCTGCTCCCCCCGGTCTGCAGTATCATAAACACTGATGTCACACCCAGAACATAGGCAACAGGCATGCCGAAGAGAAGTGCGCCGAATAAGAGTAGGATAATGGTAAGAGACATGGAGGGCCTTTCTGTACTGAAAACCGCGCATGCCCAATGAGATGACATGCGCAACGATGGTTATTGTTCTGTTTAAAGTCGATGGGGAGAAATCCGGCTTCTCCACATAAAAATATCTATGAGCATTTGCAGCCCAAGCTGAATCATGGTGAGCAGGCCGCCCACCGATATGCATAAAAGAGGGTAGAACATGGTGATTCCAAGGGACGGGACTATCTGCATTTTCGCATTGATCGCCATCTGGAATCCTTTGACCGTTAGAATACACAGAAAAACCATGATCAGAATCTCATTTACAAGCTTAATCAACCGCTGGAGAATAACTGGAAACTTGATCACCAGAAATTCAACACAGAGATCTTGACGGTTTCGTGTGACCACAGACATACCGATGAGGACCATCCAGATCATGAGGAAACGGGACGCCTCTTCCGTCCAGGCAAAAGGATTATTCATGACATACCTGGCGATGACGCCGGCAATAACGATGAGCACCATGCTTCCACCGAAAAGAACACTGGCAAAAAGAGAAACGCGCTCGATAAGCGAGGCGACGGTGTCTAGCACAATGATGGGTTTACTGGTCTGGGTTCTATCAAATTGCATGGCTTTTCTCCGGATCCCGGGTCTTTGTTCAGAAAAACCCGGGATGTTTCCCCGATCAGTTTATTGGTGAAAGTTGAGCTTTTGTTGTGATTCCTTGACGGCCTTGATATAGTCGTTCAACAGGTCAGTGCCTTCCTGTCCCAGGGTTTCGGAGATGTATTTCCGCATGGGTGGAATGGTGGCATCCTGAAATCCTTTGAGCTCAGCAGGGCTCGGTTTGTAAATTTCCATGTATTTCTTGAGAAAGGGGAGCCCCTTTTCAATGTCCGCATTAACCAGGGAGTTCATACCGCGTGCAGCGGTCTTGGCAACTCGTGCAGCATCAAGGACTACATTTTTCTGATCCAAAGTCAGGGACTGGAACCACTGATCGTTCACCAGGAAAAAGCCCACAGCGTACATGTGACCGGTCAGGGTCATATGTTTCTGTACTTCTTGTAGTTTGCCCTGGACAATGTAGCCAACAGGGTTGTGCTGGCCGTCGATGACACCGGTTTGGAGAGAGGTGTACAATTCAGCCCAGGAGATAGGAATAGCCGATGCCCCCATTGCTTCAAAAACCTTGATATGGCTGGGAAGGGTCATGGTCCTGAACTTCAACCCTTTGACATCATCAACATTTTTAATGACTTTTTTATTGTTGGTGATGTGGTAAAAGCCGCTTTGGGCAAAGAAACCCAGGCTGCGAAGTCCTGTTTTTGCAAAAATCAGCTGATCCACTTTGTTGCCGAACCATCCGTCCCATACATCGTAGGCAACGGAATAACTGGGGATCAGATAGGGGATGTCAAATACGCCGTAAAGAGGGAAGAATGCTCCCATGGAACCGGCTGTAGCCAGGTGAACCTGAATCATTCCGGCTTTCAGCATCTCCATCATTTCTCTTTCCTGGCCAAGGACTCCTCCAGGATACAGCTGGACTTCAATTTCGCCGTTTGTTCCTGTTTCAACCAGGTTTTTGAATACAACGGCTGTTGCACCGTCAACGCTGACATATGGATCGTCGCTGCCGATAAAGGCCACTTTAATGACACTTTTACCGAAAGCAGAAGAGGTGAAGAGCAGGCATAGGGCCAGCGAAAAGAGAACAACCAGTTTTGGCTTGAGACGAAACATCATGTGACTCCTTTTCTTAAAGTTTCTTAAGATGCATTATACCAATGCATTGTTGGGTAAAAACAGCGCTATTGAAGGAAACATTACCAGCAGTATGGTAACGATTAATAAAATGATGATGAAAGGCGGGGTGTGACGTATTACCTCAAAATATGGTCGCCGGAAAATTAACTGGGCGGTGAAAATATCACAGCCAAAAGGCGGGGTTGCCGAGCCTATGGCTGTCTGGAGGCAGACCAGGGTACCGAGGAGCACAGGATCAATTCCCGCTGCAACGACGTAGGGCTTGAATATGGGGCTGAGTACGTAAATGGCTACAATGGGGTCCACAAACATGCACGCTACAAAGTAGGCTACGATCACGGCAAAAATAACTCGCAAAGCAGAGGGGTCGGCTCCCAATACCAAGGGCATGAGTTCCTGCGGAATTTGAAGAAAGCTCAGCATCCAGGACAAAGCCTGGCCGGCGCCTACCAAAATAAAGACCACACCGGTGATCACGCCGGTTTGAAGAAAAGCGTCGCCAATTTTTTTAAGGGTCAGGCTTCGGTAGAGAATGGTTTCCAGGATAAGCGCATAGATGACTGAAGCTGCTGCAGCTTCGGTGGGGCTGAATATTCCTGAATAGATCCCCCCGATAATAACCAAAGGAAAGCCCATGACAGGCAGGCCCTGCCAGACGGCGCGTATCCGTTCTCTGGTGCCGGCTTTTGGGTATTGACCGATGCCTTTTATTCTGGAATAAAAATATGAATAGATAGAAAAAAGTACAAAGACAAGGATGCCGGGGAGAATGCCGGCCAGAAAAAGTTTACCGATGGAGGTACTGGTCGCCACCCCGTAGACGATAAAGCCGATACTCGGTGGAATCAGGTAGGCAATATCCGATGCATTGATGATAAGGCCTAATGTAAAAGAGCTGGGATAGCCTGCCTCAAGCAGCATTGGACGCATGGTGCCGCCGATTGCGGCCACCGTTGCCTGGGTGGATCCGGAAACTCCACCGAAAATAGTGCAACAGGCATTGGCGGTAATCGGCAGCCCTCCGGGAATATGACCAACAAAAGAGCGTACCATGTCTATAAGTTTTTGCGCCGATTTTCCTGAAGTGATGATATTGGCGGCCAGGATAAACATAGGGACGCAGACGAGTGCCGGTGGCGTGATGCCGGTGAGTACTTGCTGGACCAGTACCAGAAAGTTGAACCCGGGCATGTAGACGGCTATATATAAGATCAGAGACCCTAAGAGAACCACCATAAATGGAAAACCAAATAGCAGCATGGTGGCCATGCTGATTGCAAACAACATCATTTTGTGGGCACCTCTCTAAAGCTCATCTTCGTATTCACTTTGCTGTTCCGGCGACATCCAGACTTCTTTTACCGTGAGATTTTTAATGATGGTCAGAATGTACTGGATCCCGGCCATGAAAAATCCCAAGGGCATGATCACATAAAATATCCAGTAGGGCAGTTTCAGTGCCGGTGTCTGGTGCGCCTTTTTCAGGCTGTGCATCAGGTAGTCATACGAAGCGTCGGCCATGAAAAACATAACACCAGCGCTGATGATAGATATGATAATGATACAAACTTTTTCAATTGAGGACGGCAGTAGTTCCAGTAATGCACCCATCCGTATATGTCGGGCTCGTCTGACTCCGTAACTGACCCCGATAAAAGTGATGAAAATAACCAGAAACTCCGAGAGTTCTTCGGCAAAGTAGATACTCGTAAAAAATTCCCTTGCTATAACATTGGCAATCAGCAGAATGGACAATGCTCCCACGCAGAAAATCAGGCAGCATACTTCGGTGGCATTGATCACTGTGGCTGTGATCTTCGATGTTTTGTAA
Organism: Desulfogranum marinum; assembly: GCF_963675105.2. Classification (NCBI taxonomy): domain Bacteria; kingdom Pseudomonadati; phylum Thermodesulfobacteriota; class Desulfobulbia; order Desulfobulbales; family Desulfobulbaceae; genus Desulfogranum; species Desulfogranum marinum. Next base: position 20,149 of record NZ_CAXXRO010000003.1, on the reverse strand, counting down.
AAGAAGCTTTTTATAGGGTGGAGGATACCTGGTTTCATAGTGCAGCCATGGTTTTGGAGGGTTTCAGCGATCCGGCACGCGTCTTGTCGCTAAAGACGGCTGACGCGCGCCGGAAGAACTGTACTATTCCATTCCCAATGCTTTTTTTGCATTGGCAATGTCGCTTAGCAAGGTCTCGCGTACCAGTTTGGCATCAGGCCCGCCGATGGCGTCAAATTTCTCGTAATTGGCTTTTGCAATAGATGAGAATTCAGCAATTTTTTCATCGTCCAACTGTGTGAATTCGATGCTTGGCCGTTCTTTTTTGATTTTTTCCATATCGGCACTGTTTCGCTCTTCAATCCACTTGGCGGAAGAGATGGTCGCCTCTGCCCAGAATGCACGCATTTTGTCCTGTGCGTTTTTAGGCAGTGCGTCAAATTTTGCCTTATTCATGGTAGGGATACCAAGGTATGCTTCAGCGTAGGTCAGGGTGAAAAAATCGGTGACCTCGAAAAATTTCATACTGTAATCTGCAAAAATCGGATTCATCTGGGCATCAATCAATCCCATCTGCAGTCCGCCGTACACTTCCCCAAAGCTCATGGGTGTAGGACTTGCTCCATACGCTTTCCATTGGTCGACCAGGACCTTGGATGACATGAGGCGAAGTTTCATTCCTTTCAGGTCAGCTCGCTTGTTTATGGCTGTTTTTGAGGTGATCCACATCCAGTCTTCCCAGATGATACCCAGGGGTACCAGATCATTTCTGCGGAAAGCATTTTCGAGTGCGGCCATGAATTTGCCGTTTTTCACAACCCAGGCAAGAACCTCGGGGGCCCTCTCTTTCGGCCAGATATAGTGCAGGGCCAAGACTTGCGCCTCGGGTACAAAAGAGCTTATCCAGGCATAATCGGTTACGACATAATCAATCACACCGAACTGGCACAGTTCATTAATGTCTCTGGTGTCTCCCAGTGAACCGTAAGGGAAAACAGAAATGTCAATTTTTCCGCCTGACCACTGCTTCATTTCTTCAGAAAATTTCTGCGACCATACGGTCATGAAATCTCCTTCAAGATCTTCGGTGGCTAGTTTTGACTTCATTGGGGGGCCTGTGTATTCGTTTGCTTGCGGACTTGTGGCCAGAAGCAGTACACATAGTGCGACGGCGACTGTCATGAATTTTTTCATCGTGATTCTCTCCTTGGTAAAATGATTGTAAATCGTGATCTTATCTATTACTGACGAAACCCCGACTGATATCGGCAATACCAGTCGAGTGTTCGCCTAATCGCCGATAATACCGACTCGTTTATTGAACTCAGTGATCAGTTTGTCGATTTCCTCCACCTGATTAAAGGTGTTTTGCCAATAGCTGTCATGGTCGTACCACTGAGCATTGAGCTCTTCGACATCTTTTCCCTGCTGCTCGACCCAGGTGTAGTATTTCAGGTTGTGAATGGTTTTCTTGTCGTAGTAGGACAATTCTTTCATGTGATCTATAGCCACGGAATCCATCATTTGGATATCCTGTTGTGCAAGGTTTGCAGTGTACGCGCCGCGCTCCTGGGATAGCTCCGACAACCTGGATTCATACAGCTGCATGGAATCCGTTGCGATGCTTACCACATAGTCGTTTTCTGTTAACTCGTTGTATTTGGCAAATTTAACCGCCGCTATCATATTGCCGATACCGGAAATGCCGAGGAGATCGAGTCTGTCGATCAGGTCAGGGGAAACCCCCTTTTCCGCCAGGGCTTGTTTGCCGATGTCTTCGTTGAATAACCGAATCAGTCTGATCGGCACCTCGTCGTCTACTGCAATCGTAAAATCAGTATCCTTGCAGTCATGAACCCATGGTATATGCTTGTCGCCTATCCCCTCTATACGGTGACCGCCGAAACCATTCTGTAGTAATGTTGGGCATTGCAGGGCTTCGGCTGCTGCTACTTTGGAGCCGGGAAACTGTTTTTTCAGATAGTAGCCCGCCGCCAGAGTACCGCCGGATCCGGAGGAGGATATATAACCGGCGAACCTTTTTTTGCCGGTGAGGTATGAGTGGATAATTTCTTCTATTGCAGCTCCGGTGACCGTATAATGCCAAAGAGGATTACCCAGTTCATCAAACTGATTGAAAATCCTCAGGTCCTCGCCGGAACTTCTCAGTTCCCAGCATTTATCAAAAATTTCTTTTACGTTGGACTCGCACCCGGGGGTAGCGATCACCTGGCCGGCGATCTTGTTGAGCCACTCAAATCGTTCTTGTGACATTTCCTCGGGCAAGATGGCGATGGCATTACAGGCCAAGAGGGCCGATATGTAAGCTCCGCCGCGACAATAATTTCCGGTGGACGGCCAAACTGCCTTGGTCAACTGAGGGTCGAACTGTCCGGTGACCAAGGCAGGGGCCAGGCATCCGTAGGTAGCTCCGACCTTGTGTGCCCCGGTAGGGAACCAGCGTCCGGAAAGCATAATGATGTTGGCCCGGCACCCTGTTAGCTCGGGTGGAAGGACAATATGGTTGACGTCGCCAAACAGTCCGCCGGAGTCCTTTTGTTCATTTTTCCAGGTAATTCTGAAAAGGTTTGCGGAATGGACATCCCACAGCCCAGTCTCTTGTAACTGTTTTTTGATGCTCTCAGGAACGGTATTGGGGTCTTTCATCATGGCGAAAGTTGGAAGGGCGATCTGCTTTTCCTTACAGAATTCGACATTCTTCTCTAATGCCTCGGGGGATATGTTTAAATCAATCATTCTTTTTCCTTTTTGATAGTGTTGCGTGTTGGGCGAGATCTTTCCTGCTTCCAGTATTATGCTTTCAGGCTATCTACATAGAGCGTAGGGAGTACTGCGTACAATGCGGCAGCGTCCACCAGGTCCTGTTTGCTTACTTTTTCGTCTGGAGTATGTGCCTGGTCGATTTCCCCCGGGCCAAAGCCGATGCACGGGATGTTGTGGCGGCCCATGATGGCGACCCCGTTCGTGGAAAAGGCCCAGTTGTCAATCTCGGCATTTTTTTTAAACAGCCGGGAGTAAGCATCAGCAAGGGTTTTACATACCCGATGGTCTTCTTCGAGAGACCAGGAGGGAAAATAACATTCTGTTGGATAGACAAGTCCGGTATACGAGGGCTTGTCGTAACGGTAAAGATCTACAGTGGCTGATGTTTCCAGGACAGAGGGGAGGTTGTTAATTTCACTGATGGCACTTGCAACTGTTTCGCCGGTGGTCAGCCGTCTGTCAACCGATATCCAGCAGGAGTCAGCCACCGCGCATCGGGAAGGGGAGGTGAAGAAGATTTCGGACACAGTGAGGGTACCTTTCCCTAAAAAAGGGTCATGCTTGAGCGTGCTTGCCAACTGCTCAAGATCGGCAAGGACGCGCCCCATTTTAAAAATGGCGTTATCTCCCAATTCCGGTGCAGCCGCATGAGCGCTTTTGCCATCCACTTGAATCCGTATTTCCATCCGTCCTTTTTGCCCTCTTCTAATCTTGCCTGATGAGGGTTCGGTGCAGACAACAAATTCAGGCCGGATTCCGTCTTCTTCAATGATATATTGCCAACAGAGCCCATCACAGACTTCCTCCTGGACCGTTCCTGTCACCAGTAGAGTATAGTCAGACAGAAGGCCCATCTCTTTGATGATCTTTCCCGCATAGACCATTGCAGCCATGCCGCCGGCCTGGTCGCTTGTACCAAGCCCGAAGATGTTTGTGTCGTCTGCGTATCCCTGGTAGGGATCATGGGTCCAATTAGCAGTATTGCCGGGACCGACGGTATCAACGTGAGCATCCATGGCAATAAGATGTTTGCCTGTTCCGATATATCCAAGGATATTGCCCATGGGGTCAATTTCTATTTTGTCGAAGCCGACAATCTCCATTTCCAACCTAATGCGATCAAGGATGGCTTTCTCGTTGCGGCTTTCACTTGGAATCGCAACCATGTCGCGAAGAAAATTTGACATAGCTGCCTTGTAGCCATGAGCCAGCTCCAGAACTTGTTCAAAATTAATTTGCATCTTTCTTTTCCGTTTCTTTCGATTCCATGCTCTGCTGTCGCTCTAAACTTTTTTCCCAGTTCAGGTGAATAATCTGTTCAGCCTGCTGAAGGTCGCCGTTTTGGAGAGATGTTATGAGACTTTCATGTTCTTCAATAGACGATTGAGCGTAGTGGGCACCTTTAAAGAAAACGACCTCCAGGCGCCGGTATCGTATCTTCAGATCTTGTAGAATCATGATGAGGTGCGGGTTTAATGAACGTTCTATGATGACATCATGAAAATCTGCATCTGCCTTGGATGCGGCAATGGGATCGTTCTTCTCTATAGCTTTCTTGAGGACTTGATTGGCACGCCTCATTTTTTGGTAATCTTCGTCACGCATATTCCCCACTGCTACGGACAACGCTAGTTTTTCAAGCGTCCAGATGATGGGGTAAATCATTTCCGCCTCTCCAGGTGGAATTTCTGCGACACGTGTCCAGCGATTGGCAGAGGATTCGACAAGCGCTTTATCTTCGAGACGGCGAAGAGCTTCTCTGACGGGAGTTCGGCTGACGCCGAGGTGTGAGGCAAGCTCTTTGTCTACAATTTTTTCACAGGGGCTCAGAACTCCTTCAGTTATCCAGTTCAATAAGGTTTGGTAGACCTCATCTCGCATCGAATGACGGTTGATCCTGCTGTCCTTCGGTGGCAGGGGCATTCCGACTCCTCCTCTTTTTTGCTCAATTGAATATGTAAAGCATGCTCTCTAAAGAGCAATATAATGGATGTGATATATTGGATACTACTTGCTGTCAACTTGTTTTCGCATCTTCTTTTTAAAATATTCCGTACAAATTTGTTATCTATTTGAAATCACGAGCGGAGTAATTAATTCAAAAATGTGATTTATTTTACGCGTGTGCTGTGGGTGGTTGTTTCTTGTGGTCAATGATAGAAGGGGTGCTGGATATAAAAAAAGCGCCTTTGCTACTGTTCTTTCTTGCTGTAGTCGAGGAGTGCATGCTGATCATAAAATGATTTTACAGCGAGAGGGGGTGCGAGGGAGGAGGTTTGCTTAAGGCCGAAGATGGTCAGTAAGCAGTGGAAGGAAAAGCCTCGTCGGAACCGGGGCCGGATGGAGTAGAGGGGGCTTAACTTGATGTCGGCATGTTGATCTTTGGTTATAAATATACAGAAAATAGGGGGCTTTTATTGGCATCTGGAACCATGAGAGGTATAATAATAGCATAATCTCTATCCTGGGTTTATCGCGGGCACTTTGTCAGTATTTGAAGAGATGAATGATTTTATGTTCATACTGTTAAAATCAATCAAGTATACGATTGAGTAAAATGCTCTCTGGGTGTCCGTTCATGTGTCACCATCTTGATTGATGAGAAATTCGGGGTAAATTGTACGGGCTTTCATGTGCCTGCTATCTGGTCATAGATAATGAGCAGGCTTGTCAAGGAGGAAGCTATGATACATGATGTTAGGGAGGCTTCATCGGTAGAAAAAAAGGCTGTCGCCACCCAAGATTTGCAATGGCGTGCTGTTGACCGTACCATGCGGGGTCATGGAAATCATCCGGAAGCCCTTATTGAAACCCTCCACGTAGTACAAAACACCTTTGGCTATATCGATCAGGACGCCATGGAGTATGTGGCCCATGGGCTGCACGTGCCGCTCAGTCAGGTCTATGCCGTAGCCACCTTTTATCACTCTTTCACTTTAAAACCACCCGGAGAACACGCCTGTGTTATCTGCACAGGGACCGCCTGCTATATAGGCGGATCATCCTCTCTGCTTGACGCTATCCATGAATATGCTGGTATTGCGCCTGGAGAAACCACCAAAGACGGTAAGGTTTCGCTCCTGACTGCACGTTGTCTTGGCTCGTGCGGCCTTGCTCCTGCCGGGGTATTTGATGGAACAGTGAACGGAAAGCTACAGCCCTCTGATGTTGTACAACAACTAAAAAGGTGGGGAATCGATGACGCTGACACTTGATGACCTAAAACATGTTGCCGAAACGGAAAATCAAAGGCTAAGCAGCTATCAGTACCGGATTAACATCTGCGTGGCCGCCGGCTGCCTCTCCTGCGGAAGTGGTGAGTTAAAAACCGCCTTAAAAGAGGAGGTAAAGCAGCGGGGGCTGGAAGATCGAATTTTAGTAAGAGGTGTGGGCTGCATGGGGCCTTGTTCCAAAGGGCCGCTTGTTGCTGTTCAGCCGGGAAATATATTTTACCAGGGATGTAGTGGTGCAGATGTCGATGCTTTACTGGACTCTTTGGACACCGAACCGGTGGAACGGCTGCGTTGTCCTGCTGATCATCCGTTTTTTGCAAAACAGCATAAGCTGGTCTTGGAAAATTGCGGGGTAATAGATCCGGAACGAATCGAAGAATATATTGCTGCTAAGGGATACGAGCCCCTGTATACGGCGCTGCGGACTATGACTCCCGAAGAAGTGATAGAGGAAGTCAGCAGGGCCGGTTTACGGGGCAGGGGCGGGGGCGGCTATCCTACCGGTTTGAAATGGTCCACCGTTGCCAATGCCTCTGACCGGACAAAGTATGTTGTCTGTAATGCGGACGAGGGAGATCCTGGAGCGTTTATGGATCGGAGCGTACTTGAAAGTGACCCCCACCGGGTCCTGGAAGGGATGGCCATCGGCGCCTATGCTGTTGGCGCGAATTACGGCTACATTTACGTGCGGGCGGAATACCCCCTTGCTGTGAAAAGGTTGAAAAAAGCAATCATCCAGGCAAAGCGGATCGGTCTTTTGGGAGAAAATATTTTTAACAGCGGGTTCAGCTTTGATGTGCAGGTGCGACTTGGTGCAGGTGCCTTTGTCTGTGGTGAGGAAACCGCACTTATAGCCTCCATTGAAGGACATCCCGGAAAACCTCGTCCCCGTCCTCCTTATCCTGCTGCATCAGGTTTAAGGGGCTGCCCAACCTTGATCAACAATGTGGAAACCTTTGCCAATATAGCGCCGATTATCCGTAACGGCGGTGACTGGTTTTCCCGGATCGGATCTGCGGAAAGCAAGGGCACAAAAGTTTTTGCCCTTGCCGGAAGAGTCAGGCAAACCGGGTTGATAGAGGTCGACATGGGAACAACGCTGCGTGAAATTGTGTATGATATTGGTGGGGGAATCGTTCAGGAGGGGACTTTCAAAGCGGTACAGACTGGGGGGCCTTCCGGTGGCTGTATCCCTGAGCAATTTTTGGATATGGGGGTGGACTATGGCTCCCTTGCCAAGGTGGGGTCTATCATGGGTTCAGGCGGGATGATCATTATGGATCAGCAATCCTGCATGGTGGACGTGGCCAGATTTTTTATGGAATTTTGCATGAGCGAGTCGTGCGGCAAATGCGTTCCCTGCCGGGTCGGTACTGCCCAGATACATGAGTTGCTTGTCAAAATTATTCGCGGCAGAGGCGAGATGTCGGATTTGGCAATGATTGAGGAACTGTGCGGCCTTGTCAAAGAAGCGTCGTTATGTGGACTCGGTCAGACCGCAGCTAATCCGGTCATAAGCACCCTGCGTTACTTTAAAGACGAATACCTGGCCCATATTCAGGAGAAAAGGTGTGTGGCCGATTCCTGTGCCAAGGTCATAATCACGGAGGCCTTATGAATCCTTCTGCAAAGCTTCCTCCGCGTCAGGTAACGGCAGGTGAGCCTCAGGCTCAGGTTCTGACGTTTAAGATAAACGATATAGATGTGAGTGCCAGGGAAGGCGAAACCATTTTGTCGGTAGCAAATCGCTATAACATTACGATTCCAACTCTTTGCCATCTGGATGGGTTATCCCCGTATGGAGGATGCCGGATCTGTGTTGTTGAATTGAAGCAGAGCGGCAAGTTGGTCCCGGCCTGCATCACTTGTCCCCTGGAGGGGATGGAGATCCTGACTCATTCGCAACAGGTGATGGAGTCCCGGAAAAAGATACTGGAGCTCATTTTTTCTGAACGCAATCATGTGTGTGCGGTCTGCGTTTCCAATGGGCATTGTGAACTGCAGCAGTTGGCAACCGATCTTGGGCTCACTCATGTTCATTATGCGTATCGTTATCCGCACCTGGCTGTTGATGCTTCCCATCATCGCTTTGTGCTTGATCCCAATCGATGTGTACTATGCCTGCGCTGCGTCAGGGTGTGCGCGGAAATAGAAGGGGCCCACACCTGGGATGTGATGGGGCGGGGGATATCGTCGCAGATTGTGGCCGATTTGAATCAGCCGTGGGGAAGCTCAACAACCTGTACCAGTTGCGGCAAATGCGTGCAGGTCTGCCCAACCGGCGCACTCTATGAAAAAGGGAAATCTGTTGCAGAGATGGTCAAGAACCGGGAGTTCCTCCCCTATCTCCAGGAGATGCGGGATAGGAAACACTATTAGTGATCAATAAGGTCACTTATTATTCAAAATTATAGGGTTTGTAACTGTGTAACCATTTAGCGGTGCTATAGCTCTGACAAGGTGGATGCGCTGCGCTTATCCACCCTGTACTGATTGTTTGTAAGGTGGACACCAGGAAGACAAGGCTCCAGCCGGTATCATGAAAATGGAAAAGGGAAGAGGCTGCAATGAACAAGGTACGGATTGCAACAACCTGGCTTGACGGCTGCTCAGGCTGTCATATGTCGTTTCTGGATATTGATCAACGATTGGTTGATATAGCTGATCAGATTGAGATTGTTTACAGCCCTCTGGTTGATGCGCTTGCAATTCCGGATGACATTGATGTTGCTTTTATCGAAGGTGCGGTGAGTAGTGAAGATGATGCCCGCAAGGTCCGTCTGTTGCGTGAGCGCAGCAAGCTGTTGATAGCCCTTGGCGACTGTGCTGTAACAGGAAATGTTTCGGCAATGCGTAACGCCTTTGGCGTAGAGGAGGTGCTGGAGCGAGTGTACTGCGCCGGGGCGACCGGGGAAAATGGAGTGCCGACCGAGGACGTCCCCCGCCTGGAGCCTCACGCATCTCCGGTCCATTCGTATGTGAAGGTTGATGCTTTTTTACCGGGATGCCCTCCACCCAGCGATGCCATATTGTATATGGTTACAGAGTTACTGGCGGGGCATGTTCCCGATATGCTAGGCAAGAGTCGCTTCGGGGCTTGATCAAAGAAAGAGGAGAAGGACATGGCACAGCAGGTTGTTATTGAACCGATCAGTCGCATCGAAGGGCATGGGAAGATAACCATTCAGCTGGATGAGCAAGGACAGGTTGCAGATGCCAGGTTGCATGTAACGCAGCTCAGGGGATTTGAAAAATTTTGTGAGGGCAGGCCATTCACCGAAATGGTCTCACTGGTGGAAAGAATCTGCGGAATATGCCCCATCAGCCACTCCATGGCTTCTTCCAAGGCATGCGATCAGATTATGGGCGTGAGGGTTCCGGACGCTGCACTGAAGTTGAGAAAAATGATCAATTTTGGAGCCTTTATCCAATCCCACGCACTGAGTTTTTTTTATCTCTCTTCACCGGACCTGTTGCTGGGCATGGATGCTGAGCCGGAACAACGTAATATATTTGGGGTGTTAAAAGCAGACCCTGTTTTGGCTAACGACGGGATTCGGCTACGGCAGATCGGCCAGCAGGTTGTCGAGTGGCTGGCCGGCAAGCGGATTCATCCTTCCTGGGTAGTACCTGGTGGGGTCAATAAACCTTTCAATGCGGTATTTAAAGATGATATTCAGGCCATCCTTCCAGAAGGTGTAGAGATTGTACAGCGCGCATTGGCCTTTTTTAAACAGTCCACCTCCAAGTTTGATGACGAGATCCGGACCTTTGCGAACTTTCCTTCCTATTTTCTCGGGCTTGTCGACCGGAACGGGATGCTGGAATATGTGGATGGCAGGCTGCGATTTATAGATGCAGCCGGGGATACTGTTGTCGACCAGGTGGATCCGTCCAGATACCAGGAGTATGTCGCCGAGGCTGTTGAGACGTATTCGTATCTTAAGTCTCCTTATTATAAGCCATTGGGCTACCCTGAAGGCATGTACCGGGTCGGTCCTGCAGCCAGGCTGAATGTCTGCAGCGGCATCACCACCCCGTTGGCTCATGCAGAGTGGGCTGAATTTCGAAACCTTGCCCCCAAAGGCCCGGTGCTCAGTTCGTTTTTTAACCATCATGCCAGATTGATTGAGATGCTGTACGGGTTGGAGATGCTGGACCGGCTGCTCAGGGACGAGGATATTCTGGATCAGAATATACGGGCAATTGCCGAGCCTAATTTCCAGGAAGGAATCGGAGTGGTGGAGGCACCACGGGGAACATTGTTTCATCATTACAAGGTGGACGGCAACGGACTGATGACCTGGCTGAACCTGATTGTGGCCACCGGGAATAACAATCTTGCCATGAACCGGGGACTGCTTCAGGTGGCAAAGCATTTTGTCCATGGCGACAAACTGACTGATTCGGCAACCAACAGGCTGCAAGCTGTTATCAGGGCATTTGACCCCTGCCTGAGCTGTTCCACCCATTGTCTGGGGACAAAGGGTGGAGTTATTCAGTTATTGGCAGCCGACGGTGAAGTGCTGGATGAGGCTGGCTGACGATGTCAAAATGATAGACGCTTTGGAAATGTTACTAGCCAGACCTCGATCAGAAAAAAACCTTTTTCAAGGTACCTGGTAAGTTCAGACATGTCGTACCTCTGTGTGGGCCGAAATTTCAGAATTGGTGGTCCGCAGGTCCTTGATGCTGAGGTCATGTATCTTGGTGTTGCCGGTTAATCTGGTGAAATCTTCCAGTTCGGCAGTGGAGATTTTTAAAAAATTATGCAGTCTGCGGGTTGCGTGATCAATATCCAACCGTGCCCGTAATTCAGGATCATGGGTAGCAATCCCGACTGGACACTTGCCACTATTGCATATTCGGTACTGCCGGCAGCCGATGGCAATCAGAGCACTGGTACTGATGGCCACGGCATCGGCTCCCAGGGCAAGGGCTTTGGCAAAGTCAGAAGAAACACGTAAGCCGCCAGTGCAGATCAGGGAGACGTGAAAGGCCTTTCTGGCGTTAAGATGTTTCCTGGCACGGTAGATGGCAAAAGGGGTCGGCACGCCAACAGAACTTTTTATATATTTTGGTGATGCGCCTGTACCGCCTGACCTGCCGTCCAGGGTGATGAAATCAGGCTGCGCATGCAGGGCAAAGTCGAGATCCTCTTCAATATGACCGGCTGCTATTTTAATCCCGATCGGTCTGCCTTCTGAAGTCTGCCGCAGCCAGGTAACTTTTTCCTTTAGTTGTTCTCGGGTAATAATATCTTCAAAATGGGCAGGGCTGACGATGTCAACTCCTTCTGCAAAGCCCCTGATATCTGCGATTTCCCTGGTAACTTTGTTTGCGGGAAGATGACCACCCATGCCTGGTTTGGCAGATTGGCCGAACTTGATCTCAATGGCGTCTACCGAGCGCAGATTTTCTTCTGTGACGCTATATCGATTCGGTACGTATTCAAAGATGTACTTATGAGCATTCTCAAAGGATTCAGGCAGGATTCCCCCTTCACCTGACCCTATGGCAGTCTGCATAGCGCTGCTGCCACGTGCCAGAGCAATTTTTGCTTCTTTTGAAAGTGCTCCAAACGACATGTGGCTGATAATGATGGGAGTGGCAATGACCATCGGTTTTGTCGCCATGGGGCCGATAGTGGTGGTTGTTTCTACGGGATCATCATGGTTGAGCGGGGTGCGGGAGAGTTGAGCGCCTTGGATAAGAATATCATCCCACTTGATCAAGGTTGCCTTGGTCTGCATAGGTTCGATAATGGATTGACCCGATTCGGCCATGGCAACTATATCGGCTAAATAGGTTTCGTGGCTATCTTCTGTTTTTAAAGGCTCAAAGGCAATCGGATCTTTTTTGGTGGTTTCCCGGGTGTCTTCAAACGTGTCTGGTTCGGCTCCGATCCTTCGCCAGAAGGCTTTACCGGACTCGCAGACCGGGCAAACCCAATCAGGGGGCAGGTCATTCCACGCTATATTTTCCTGTGCTTCGTCGTATTCGGTATCGCAAACGGTACAAAGATAGACAGCCATCATCTCCCTCCTGATTTTTGAACATCTACACTGCCTGTTGAGCAGACGGTGTAGATGTTGTCAGCTAACACATTGAGTTAAATATCCATATTTGCAGGCTGGTAGTATTCTCTGGGGTGTTTGCAGGCTGGACACTTGGGTGGTGGTTCTGTTCCCTCGTGAGTAAAACCGCATACTGAGCATTTCCATTTAATCGGTTGGTCACGCTTGAAAACCGTGCCGTTTTGTACCATCTCCAGGCAGCGCTTATAGCGGTCGCGATGGTGCGCTTCAATCTTGGCAATTTGTTTGAAAAGGATCGCTGCTTCCATGTTACCCTCTTCTTCAGCTTCTTTAGCAAAAGTCGGGTACATGTCGGTGGTTTCGTAATTTTCGCCGTTTATCGCTTCCTCCAGATTGGCGGCGGTAGTACCAATGCCGTTGAGCATTTTGAAGTGATCGTTGGCATGACGTTGTTCATTGGCAGCGGTCTCGTCAAAGAGTTCAGCTATGTAATGGTAACCTTCCTTGCGGGCAACCTTGGCAAAAAAGGTATACATGTTTCTAGCTTGAGACTCTCCGGCAAATGCTGCTTTCAAATTTTCGACTGTTTTCGACATGGTGCCTCCTTGTTGGTCATTGAACGTTGCGTGCATGAACTTGCATTGCGCGCTGTGTGGTAAGCTAAGCTTTGTCCTAGTTTTGGGGGGAAGTCTCCTTAAGGGGTGCCTTGAAAGATTGGTTATTCTTCCAGTCACTGCGTTATGGCCATAAAATTATCCATGGAATATCGAATAGATGCCTGTGGTAAAAATTTTTTACAAGCCTCGGATTCCGGGCTTACCTGGCCTTGATCGGTAATAATTATTAAGGAGAGGTGCGGAAGGTTACGCGAAAAGTATACTCATTTTAAAAAGGCGAAATCAAGGGAAAACAGAGGCTTGGCCTGCTTCCCGGTAAAGCGGGTGCAGCGGGGGTGACCTTATTGGCGACGACCTTGAGAATAGGTGTCGGTTTCAGCTCAGCTTTCAGTGTGCTGGGAGCGTGACAGGACAGCTAAAATTCTGTACTCTTCCTGATGACTGCTGATGCAACATGTGTTGCTCAACGTCGTCAACCATGGATAAGATCGCGGGGTCAGTGTTCTCTCGCAAGTTCCTCTTGTTTGTGAGGCGTTGTGTCTCCTCTTCAGTCGTAGGTATTACTGTAGCAGCTCAAGAGAAATGACCATTTCTATTTGACCACCTCGTTTACATGATCATGATAAAAAAAATACAGGCATTGTTGGCGATCTCCATCCTTTTTATTGTTTTTCAAACAACAGCATGGGCAACCATGCAGACCGTGTCTTTGCCCATAACGGTAGATTATTTGATGCTGAGAAAGTTGTTGGTCGCCGGTTCTTTTACTGAAGAAGGAGAATCGGCAACTTTGGTTGATGAAGGAGATGGATGTATTCAATTACGGCTGGCAACCCCCCATCTCAGCGAGCAAGAAGGTACCTTGAGGGTCGAGTTGAGCGTTTTCTCCCAAACAGGAGTGCCTTTGGGTGGGGCGTGTTATTCACCGGTGAAGCTGCAGGGGTATGTCGTCCTGTATCAAAGGCCTGTTATTAATCCGGTGGACTGGAAACTGTCTTTTGAAACGGTGCGAACCGAGTTGCTGAATGTGCATCGTAAGCCGACCAGGGTAGCTGGGGTGGTGTGGAAGTTTGCAGAGCCGTATATTGCGGCCTACCTCAGCGGCATCAAGATTGATTTGATGCCGCCTGTAAAGAATATTAAAGACTTTGTTTCCCCGCTTTTTTCTGCTGATAAAGAGCAGCAAGTGAAAGCCATGCTCGCCTCCATGCGACCCGGGACAATAGAACTTGAACCCAGTGCCCTGTATCTGCCTGTTTTAGTTGATGTAGCCAGTGTATATGATCCGCATGAGCGTAGATCAAATATAATATCGGATAAAAAAAGGCTGAAACAGACCGTTGCCCTGTGGGAACAATGGGATGATTTATTGGTGCACCTGATCACGCGATTAGCGGGAAGGTCGCTCAGTGAGGATGAAAAAGAGGTCTTGGTTGGTGTTTTGTTGGAAAGCCGGTACCGTTTTGTTTCGGAATTATCCGATGAATCAATCCGGCACGATATAGTGAGAAAGCAATTTATCGAGGCTTGGCGTCAACTGGCTCCTCTTTTCCGTAAATATTTTCTGCAACAGGGCGAAAGCAAAGGAATACTGGGCTATCTCGGCTTCTTTTCCTCTGTAGATGCTTTGATGACTTTGGATAAACTCGGGCCGACATTCGGCGTGGAGATAAGTACTGCAGGGCTGGTAAGGCTTGTGGAAATGCTTCAGGTGAATCCCAGCTTTTTTTATTACGGGAGTCAGCCCAATGCGAACCTGCAGGAATTGTTTCATATACACCCGCTGGAAAAGCAGGAGGAGATTCCGATTGAAGAGGATTCCTTTCAAGATAACGGTGGGGTGCTCAAGAGAATGTTCAATACGCTGACAGTTTCTACTGCCTATGCCGCAACAAATACGAAGCAAATGTCTATGCGTAAAATCCTGCAATGGAAAGTGCCGGAAGCAGATGTTACTGATTACATACAGAGGGTACGGGATGTTCTTAAAGCATCTACTGCCGCGACCCTGATAAAAGGAAATGTGCCGGAGCAGCAACAGGCAATGTTTCAAAAGCTCATTCAGGCAATGGCTTGGCAGGAAAGTTGTTTTCGCCAGTTTGTCGTCAAGAACCGTAAGCTGACTTACCTCCTATCCTACAACCGAAGTTCTGTTGGTTTGATGCAGGTGAACGAAAGGGTGTGGAGAGGATTGTATGACTTGAACCGTCTCCGGTGGGATATTTATTACAATGCTGCAGCTGGAAGTGAAATAGCTGCTCTTTACCTTAAGCGTTATGGTCTGCGCAAAGAGGTTACAAATAGAAAACTGGACGATGAGACCATGGCCCGTCTCATTTATGCCATGTATAACGGAGGCCCTTCCCAGCGCACAAAGTTTTTTAAAAGATTTTCATCAAAAAAATTATACGAGAGCGATGAGCTTTTTTGGAAAAAATATCAGATGGTGAGCGCTGGAGATGTGGGCAAGGTGAGTCTTTGTCTGGTTGGCCGTTGAACTTTTTGCTTCATTTGCAGGGTTGCTAGGATAATCAACTTGTGGTGAGTTGTTTCCCAGTGTCGGCCAATGTGTTAAGTGAAGTTTACTGGGCAGTGTAACTTTTGTTACATTTATGTGGATTTGGTTAGGGTGTGCTTGCATTTTTGTGTTTTTCCTGTTTTTTTAAAGTGAGGTTCTTTCGTTACAGGCTGAGCACTTTGTGCAAAGCTTTCTCAAGCTGCTGAGTTTTTTGCATCCCTCATTTTGATTAAATTTTAGCCACGGAGTAAAGCGTAACCTGCTCTATTGTTTGAATCCTGTGCCTTTGAGCCAAATTTAACCTGATGTTGGTCGAGGCTCATTTTTTAAGTACTCTAAAAGTGAATCCGTTCAACATCTTTGGTGGTGCAAAATTTGCATTTTTTCCGGAGCGGGGGAGCAGGCTAACATCTACAAAGAGATTTTGTTATTTTATGCAATTACAAACACGCTGTGATTTGTCTTTTGAAATTTCCTATCCAACACCCTTCGTACTGATGCTAAGACCGCGAAGTGGTGCGTATCAATGGGTGGTCAGTGAAGAATATGTAATCACTCCTTCCATCCGTATCTCTGAATTTACTGATAACTACGGAAATCTTTGTCAGAGATTGCTCGCCCCACCCGGATATTTGAGTATTTGCACTCAATCTAAAGTGATTATTGCAGGAGGAGTAGAACGAAGTCCCGGTGGAGCGTTTGTTGAGATTCAAAATCTTCCCGATGGGGTGCTTTGTTACCTTCTTCCGAGTCGCTATTGCGAATCAGAACATTTTAACAGCCTTGCAGTGGAGATAACAGCAGGGCAGTTCATAGGATATGATCAGGTTGCAGCAATTGAATCCTGGATACGCAATGCAATTCGTTATGAGTTGAAGGGGAGTGATGCACCCGTGTCGGCAATGGACGTCAAGGAGCGGCAGTGGGGCGTATGTCGTGATCTTTCTCACCTTGGGATTGCCCTGTGCCGTAGTTTGAGTATTCCTGCACGGATGGTTGTTGGTTATTGTCACGGTCTGGAACCGATGGACTTACATGCATGGTTTGAAGCATATGTGGCTGACCGGTGGTGTACTTTTGACCCTTCTCAGAGTGAGTTAAATGGCAAAGGATATGTAGTGCTGGGATACGGTCGTGATGCTGCTGATGTAGCAGTCTATAATCAGTTCGGCCCCTCTGTATATCCCATTTTAAAAACTGTGGATGTTATAAAACTCGTAGAAGAGGATGCGTGAACATCTCTTTGCTGCCTGTGCAGAATTATATCATTTTAACTTAATTTGTCTCCCATGACTGAGGAACGGTTTTATGGAAACATTTCAAACCTATGACACTGAAGATTTTTTTGACGAACTGGTAGACGAGAATGGTTCCCCCCGGCCGGGTGTGCAAATTCTGGTGGATAAAATCGAGTCCTTGCCCAATGGGGATTTAACCCTCCGGCAAAAAGAGGCCGAAGCCCTGCTTCTAAAAATGGGGATAACCTTTAATGTCTATGGTGCCGATGAGGGAACAGAGAAGATTCTTCCATTCGATCTTATTCCCCGTATCCTTCCAAGCAATGACTGGCAGCAGATTGAAGCTGGTCTCAAACAGCGGATATTCGCCCTTAACGAGTTTT
The DNA here is from genome assembly GCF_963675105.2 of Desulfogranum marinum. Classification (NCBI taxonomy): domain Bacteria; kingdom Pseudomonadati; phylum Thermodesulfobacteriota; class Desulfobulbia; order Desulfobulbales; family Desulfobulbaceae; genus Desulfogranum; species Desulfogranum marinum. The sequence goes on along the minus strand of NZ_CAXXRO010000003.1, from coordinate 3,359 downwards.
TGCAGGATATCTACAATGATAAAAAAATTTTAAAAGATAACGTTGTTCCTAAGGATCTCATTCTTAGTAGTAAGACCTATAGAAAGGAGTGTGAAGGGTTTAGTCCGCCTAGAAAAATATGGTGCCATATTACCGGTACGGATCTGATACGAGGCGGGGATGGATGTTTTTATGTACTGGAAGACAACTTGCGTTGCCCTTCCGGAGTATCTTACGTTCTGGAAAACAGACAGGTACTGAAACGAACCTTTCCACACGTTTTTGAACAATCCAAGGTTCGCCCGGTTGATGAGTATCCGGTGAAGCTTTTGGATATGCTCGAACACCTTGTGCCGAGAAATGTGCAGTCGCCTACTATCGGTTTATTGACCCCGGGAAAATACAACAGCGCCTACTTTGAACATTCTTTTTTGTCACAGCAGATGGGGATTGAGCTCGTGGAAGGGAAAGATCTGGTTGTCGCTGACGGCTATGTCCACATGCTTACCACCAAAGGCCTCAAAAGAATTGATGTCCTCTACAGGCGAATAGACGATGATTTTATCGACCCCACAGTGTTTCGACCTGATTCTTTGCTCGGGGTAAAAGGACTTGTCGACGTATACAAAGCAGGGCGGATAGCCTTGGCAAATGCTTTGGGTACAGGCGTTGCCGACGATAAGGTCGTCTATGCTTATGTACCAAAAATTATAAAATACTATACAGGAGAGGATGCTATCCTACCCAATGTTCCCACCTATATCTGCGGGGATGAAAAAGATAGATCCTATGTTCTTGCTCATTTGGATGAGCTGGTGGTTAAAGCTGCCAATGAGTCAGGAGGGTATGGTATGTTGGTTGGGCCCCATTCAACGAAAAAAGAGAGGGATATTTTTGCCGAAAAAATAGCGGAAGATCCCCGTAATTACATTGCTCAACCAACCATTTCCCTTTCTAGGGTTCCAACTATTGTTGGTGATCGTCTGGAAGGCCGCCACGTTGATTTGCGACCCTATGTTATTTTTGGTGAAGATATTTATGTTCAACCAGGAGGGCTTACCCGAGTGGCGCTAAAAAAGGGTTCATTAGTGGTTAACTCATCTCAGGGCGGCGGCAGCAAGGACACTTGGGTGCTGTTACCGAGTCCACAATAGGAGGAGGAAATATGTTAAGCCGTGTCGCCAATTCAATTTACTGGATGTGCCGTTATATTGAACGGGCAGAGAATGTAGCCCGCTTTATTGATGTAAATCTCAATCTCCTGCTTGATATGCCGACAGAGGAGAGTGAGCAGTGGTCACCGCTGATTATGACCACCGGTGACCAGGAACTCTATGAAAAAAAAGAGCAGGTCTATAATGCCGAGGAGGTTATCTGGTTTCTTACCTTTGACCGGGAATATCCCAATTCTATCTTAAGCTGTGTTGCTGCGGCCAGGGAGAATGCACGATCAATCAGGGAAACGATTTCCTCGGAAATGTGGGAACATCTTAATAATTTTTATTTGGAACTGATAAAGGAAGAGTCGATCAAAATGGCTTTGCAGGATCCAAATCGTTTTTATAATATCATCAGGATGCGCAGTCATCTTTTCACCGGTCTGCTTGATAGTACCATCAGTCACGGTGAGGCGTGGAATTTTGCACGGATTGCAATGATGATGGAACGGGCTGACAAGACCTCGCGAATCCTTGATGTAAAATATTTCATGTTGCTTCGACAGGCAGATTTAGTGAATACGCCCATTGATAATATCCAATGGCTAGCTGTCCTCAACTCAGCGAGCGCCTTTGAAATGTATAGAAAAGAAAAGCACCGTGTAACGCCTCGCGATGTAGCCGACTTTTTGATTTTTAATAAGCAGTTCCCGCGATCTATTTACCATTGTATTGCAAAGGCGCAAATTTGCCTGCACCGCATAACTGAATCGCCAAATGGTACAGCGACAAATCCGGTAGAGAGGCTGCTGGGACGTCTTAAGGCTGATCTTGAATATACGGATATCGATGAGGTTATCCAGTCAGGTCTGCATGAGTTCCTGGACGACCTGCAGACCCGTCTGAATCAAATCGGCGGAGTTATCGGCACGACTTTTTTCAATATTAAACCGGTGACTGCAGCGACAACTAGCGAACAGTAGTTATATAACTGGGTATAAATCTCTTTTTTTATTCAGTCGTAACTGCTCGCGGTGCTGCTAGCTCATTGATTTATCATTTTTAAAAGCTGCAAGTAGTTATTGCCCAGCCAAACATTCCCAGCCCCGAAAGTGGGCTCTTATTTGACTTCATTGAGGAGTATCAGTGGGTATCCATATAGCCTTAAATCATAAGACATCTTATCGTTACGATCGACCCATCAACCTCGCGCCCCAGATAGTACGTCTGCGGCCTGCACCCCATTGTAGAACACCCATTCTCAGTTACTCCCTGAAGGTGACGCCTAAGGATCATTTTATCAACTGGCAACAGGATACTTTTAGCAACTATCTCGGTCGGCTTGTTTTTCCGGAAAAAACCACCGAATTTGAGGTTGAGGTAGACTTGGTTGCGGACATGGTCGTTATCAACCCTTTTGACTATTTTTTGGAACCGGATGCCGAGGAATTTCCTTTTACCTATGAGAAGGATCTGGCTGATGACTTGGCCCCCTATCTGGCGAAAGACAAGGCAAAAAAAATACTAAAAAAATACCTGAAAGAAATCGATACAACCCCACGGCGGACCATTGATTTTTTAGTCGATTTGAACCGGAAGCTGAGTAATGATATTAGCTATCTTATTCGGATGGAGCCGAACGTCCAGAGCTGTAAACAAACCCTTACCATGAGGAGTGGCTCCTGTAGGGACTCTGCCTGGTTGCTTGTCAATATTTTACGCTCCTTTGGTTTGGCTGCCCGTTTCGTGTCCGGCTATCTGGTTCAGTTGAAACAGGATATTAAATCGCTGGACGGCCCCTCTGGTACGGCAGAGGATTTTACCGACCTTCATGCTTGGACAGAGGTCTATCTGCCTGGTGCCGGCTGGGTGGGGATGGACCCGACTTCCGGCCTTTTTGCCGGTGAGGGGCATATTCCTCTTGCCTGTTCGCCTCAACCCCAGAGTGCTGCTCCTATTACCGGCGCTCTGGATGAATGCGAGGTTAATTTCAGCCATACCATGTCGGTAACACGCATTCTCGAAGATCCCCGTTCAACCCGTCCTTACCCCGAAAATGTCTGGTCCGAGATCGTTGCGTTAGGTGATAAAGTTGATGAGGAACTGGAGGAGAGAGATGTTCGCCTGAGCATGGGAGGGGAGCCAACCTTTGTTTCAATCGATGATATGGAAGGAGCGCAGTGGAATACCGAAGCACTGGGGGAGGAAAAGCTGGTACTTTCA